>WFWZ01000378.1 GCA_015490875.1 Planctomycetaceae bacterium | reverse complement strand
CTGCAAGCACCATCGAGATCAGGAACACTACGATATATGCCCGGATGAAAATCTCAGTGCCGGATGTTCTTCCACCTCTCATGGGGTGTTCCTTTCTGAAACGCTTTCTACTCGTTCAACTTAAAGAACTGATCGACGCCTTCCATTTCAGCTTTGCTCGTCTCCCTTTCTCACGGTGGCACCAGTCCTTCACCCACGTCACGATAGTCGTGAAGGTCGAAACCCACAATCTGGTCCGGTCGAACTCGTTTGCCAACCCAGAGGGGAACGAACTGGTCGTTCGTGACAAGAACCGCTTCCTTCCACCAAGTCGGCAGGGTCGCAGTCTCGGTGCCATCAACCGGCTCAATCACCGCACCGATGTAGACGAACCGCAAACGGTACTGCGTACCGGGGACGGTAACGCCGGTCCCCACCAAGGCTCGACCGAGTTGATGTTGCTGTTGCTGGTCAAGCCCAAGGTTTTCGAATCCCAGATCGACGTAGCGACCGTTCAGAAACTCAAGCCCCGGTGGAAATGGTCCCTTGAACCCGGTGCGGGGTGCCTCTTGCAACATCCGCTCCTTGGTTTCTTCATCAAATGGCATCGCTTCAACACGTTCCAGCCATGTCTTGAATTCCATTGGAGTCTCCTTACTCATGGCTCACCTTCACCATTTCTGCCCAGTGAATGACTGGCAGCACCAGCGATCCATCGGGACCGTTTCCGTAATCGTCGGTTCTCAGCTTCAACACGGACGCTTTGCTCAGCCATTGCGCCACCCGAAGCATGTCAGCCTCGCCGAAGACTTCGATACGCACCGGCGCTTCGTAAACCGTGACGGGCGCACCGTCATAGAACTGCATCATGATCTCCCGCATGTCTTTGCACGCTTCATTGGGACTGGCATAGAGTAGAGCCTTGGACCAATCCGACGTGAAACCGTGTCCGGTCCAGACCGTCTCGTTGACGAGGTTCTGGATGCAGAAGCGGATCGCCGCCTTTCCCATCGTATTCTCATGGAGACCGAATGCAGGCGTTGCTTGTAGGACAGGTACGTTAGTCATGACTCGTCCTCCACCGTTCCGAGATATTCGTGATCTGTCACGCCGAGTTTCCTCAGCACGTCTATTCCGACCTCAACTCGCTCGTTCTCGGCATCGGCCATCGTCGCTTCGTTGTTGAGCAGCTTCGATTGAGCCAATACCCGGTCGATGTCGTCCCGCAGGCGTTCGAGGGCGGCACGCTTGATGTTCACGTTGATCGAGCCCCAGCCGGGCTGCTTGACGGGCCGGAACGTCGTGATCGCCACGCCGACGCCGTTGCTCAGACCCGGCTGCATGGCGAGATACTCGACGTTGATTGAAATCGGTGCTCCCACTGATGGTCCTCCGCTCCTGGGTGGTTGGTCCGACAGTGCAGCCAAGCGGGTGTTAGTGGGGAATCAGCGTCGGAGTCTGCGGCGTCATGCTGACCGCCGAACGGATCGACGGACTGGTGAAATCGAATCAGGTGGTTCCGATCCGTAAGTGGTCGCACATCGCCGCTGTGTTCTCCAAGCAGGAGACCCGACTTTACTTCAACGGAAAGCTGGTCCACACCGGGCCACCCACGGAGATCTCGGGCGGCACTCACTTCGTCATCGGCAACGCCGGTGAGAACCATCCCCGTGAGTTCTTCCTCGGCAAGATCCGCTGCCTGCGGATTTCCCACGGCGAGCGATACAAGGCCGACTTCACGCCCGAGGAACGCTTCGCCAAAGATGCCGACAAGAGCCAGTCAAATACCGTGCTGATTTATGATGGCCAGAACGTCGATGGGGATCGAGTCATCGATCTGAGCGGCAACGGCAATGACGGACGGTGGGAGCGGTTCGAATCGTAGTGTCATGACGGTATGTCAGAAACCAAGTGTCGTCACAAGAGAAGGGTTGGAGGCCGCACTGCCTCCACTCAAGACAAAACGACCGCAAATGTCAGATTTCGTGTCAGATAACGGAATCCATCATTTTCGTAAGTCCTTTGTTTCCAACAGATATGGCGGCGACTTCGGACGCCCCCCGCCTCCATTGCCGCTCCGCGGCAATAGAGCAGTCGAGAGGAGAAAGGAGAAAGGCGATCCAGTTGAGAAGAGCTCACCCTTTCTCCTCTCGGCTGCGGTCGACTCTCTACTTTCTGTTCGAAGCTCCACAGGAATAGAGAGTCGAAAGGAGAGAGGAGAGCCTTGACCACCGGGACGCCTGGTCTCCTCTCTCCTTTTGCGAACCGATACGCACTGGTCGCCCCACGGAGGTCCCACCGTGCCATTTGCCTTCGAGAAGCTCCACGTCTATCAAAAGGCTGTCGACTTCGCCGAGGCGGTTTGCAACATCACGGAAGGGTTTCCTCGAGGTTACGGTTTTCTCGTCGATCAACTAAACCGTGCCTCGCTCTCCATCTCTGCCAACATTGCCGAAGGCAACGGCCGCTTCACGAAAGCCGACCGAAAGAACTTTTTCGGCATCGCCCGCGGTTCGGCGCAGGAGTGCGTTCCGCTGCTCGAACTCGCTCGCCGCCGAGGACTCATCGACACAACGACGCATGCGGGGTTATGCGATCAGCTCGAAGCAATCGTCAAGATGCTCTCCAGCCTGATCAGGGGCTGCGAGGAGCGACGCATCTGAACGCAGAAGCTGGCATTTCGCAGCCACCAAGATCGTCCTTGTAATCAAGGTGGCAGACCAGTCCCGCCGCTCGACCTCACCCGATTCTCGTTGCCGCCAATCACCGACGTCCGCTATACTGAGAAAACCGTCCGCGGGGCAGGCCGCCACTCATCCCGCGTATCCAAGAGTTGCCGTGGTCACCTTCCATTCCAAATCACGATCGGACCGATTCGGCCGAGTCAAGGACTCGTACTGGTACGACTACGGCGCCGCCAAGGACGTCGACCGGATCAAGTACGGCTACGATCGAGCTTCGAACCGGATCTGGCGCGAGAACACAGTCGCCGCGGCGGCAAACCGCACGGCTGAAGAAAACCAATACGACGGCCGTAACTTCCGCGTGGTGAGGAAGGACTATTCGGCCGGCGTTCTGACAGAAACCCGTCACTTCTACTACACGTCGGCGTGGCAGGTCTTGGAAGAGCGAGTCGACTCGTCGACGAGTCCCAACCGGCAATTCGTGTGGGGGCTCAGGTATATCGACGACTGCGTCCTCCGCGACCGCGACACGAGCGGAAGCGGCACGCTGGACGAGCGGCTTTACGCGCTGCAAGACGGCAACTGGAACGTGACGAGTGTCACGGACGAAGACGGCGACGTGCAGGAGCGGTATGCCTACACGGCTTATGGCGAACCGTTATTCCTCACGCCGGGCTTTGTGGAGCAGTCGGGGAGTAGCTTCGGGTGGGAGGTGCTTTTCACGGGGCAACGGTGGGAACCGGAGCGATATCATCTGTTTCGGCAGCGTGTCTACCTTTGGAACGTCGGTTGCTTTGCCACGCGTGATCCTGCTGGTTATGGCAGTGGGGACGTCAATATCTACGCTTACGTCTCCAACGACCCCCTTATACTTACAGACCCTTCTGGCAGGTTCCTCTTTTGTGCTACGCTCGCGGCAATAGGTACGTACCTCGCGTGGAAAGCTGCGGAATCGGTCGTTGAGACGACTATCGAATACGGCATAGCAAAGGCTACAGGAGACAAGAGTTTCAGTTACACTCGGTCACTCGGCAGGAACTTCGTCATCGAGTCAACCGCTGGTGTGATTCCTGGTGCGAGCGAAGCGAGGATAGCCACGAAAGTGGCAATCTACACGGGGAAGCTTGCGCTTCGAACGACGCTCGATGCAGCGTATGAAACATATGTGCCAGGAGGCGAGAATCGATCGTTCAAAGAGAATTTCGTTCGGGCCGGCGTCGGAAATGTCGGTGGCGATCTTGCCGGGGCAGCGATGAGACGAACCGGGTCATTCGTCCTCAAGAAGGTGCCGTGCGGAAAATCGGGAATGTCGTGTTACGAGAAGATAAGCGAAGTTGTCAATCGCCGTCCCAAGGTGTTGTATCACTACGGGTTTTCCGAGGCGAATGCGTCACGGCCTGGTACAGGCCGGCTATGGGCATCTCCGTATTCGTCGGCACCCGGTGGTTGGGCATTCAAGCACGGTCCGATGAAAACGCCACTGCGAGTCATTCGGACTGGACGTTGGACCCCCTTTGACCCGAGTCAAACGAAAGTAATATCAGGGGCAGCGTTGGACGAGTTCCAATTGGTACGATTCCACGGTCCGTTTCGGACACTGAAGGCTCTGGGTGGGCAGCACGTGACAATCAGACCCGGGGCATACGATTTCAGAGCCGGCCGTCTGCTGCCTGCCTCTCCGGAACAGCTACTGACCTTCCAGCGACATGAATTCGGGGCGAATGTGCTAGATCCTGCAGCTGCTGTAGTCTCAGGCGCTGGTCTCTACTATTACGTTGTCGTGCCCCTGACCGAAGATTAGAACAGCATTCTGCAATCGTCAAAAAGGGCCTATGGCGGCAAACCGAGATCCTATGGAGCGATGATCATGGGCTCTCGACCGGACTATACGGACTATGTGGACTACATTCTTTGGCCATTGGGTTACTATACTGTTTATGGGGCAATTTTCGTAGCAGCAGCAAGGTCCATTCGCGACTCGATGGCGGAATTCGCTCCCTTTCCTATGCCCTACGTGTGCGTGGGGGCCGTTGCAATACTTGCTTCGGAGTTGTACGTCAACTTCCGGTTCTGGGAGTTGGGCTGTGTTGCATGTAAGCCGTATTCGCCAGCACCGCGTGACACGTCTCCGCCGTTAGCTTGTTCTTACGTGATAGCAATTGCTTCCGAACTGTGGGCATTCTGCGTTCAGCTTGCTTATGGATGGTTTGTTTGGCCTGCATTGGGCAAAGACCCGTCTCCCAGTCTGCTTGCGTGGCCGCTCCTTGTACCTCATTACATTCTGCTTGCGGGTTGGATTACGAGCGCCGTCATGCACATCTACTCGTTCGATCTCCGACGACAAGGTTTGGGCCCCATACCTGCGCGCGTCTTCCGCCGGCCTCGGGTGCGACGATGGATGCGCCGTACTCCGATTGTGGTGGCCTACTTTTTCGCGGTGATCGCTGCCGCCTGGGCGGTTGCTCGAGGGTGATCCCTGAACGGTGCGGCTCAGCGTTCAGTGAGGCATTCTGGCAGCCGTTGTTCGGCGACAATTAGGATTCCCGGGCCGGTTGATAGGTCGGGGACCGTCAGTCCGATTCGCTGGTCTTCTGGGTTGCACGCTTGGCCGTCTCGAGTCGATAACTCGGAACGTTGAGTTCGATGACGACGCTGTGATGCACCAGCCGGTCGATGTGCCCTATTCGGTTTCGGCACTCCGATCCATCGCCTGATCGATCTGCTGCTTCGTCAGAAACCGTCGCTGAGCACGTCGAATACGAAGAATACGCACCGTATCTTGATCAATTGTGAACACCACGCGAAACACAGAAGGCGGCTTTCCAAAGAGGAATTCTCGCAACTCGCCCTCGACTTTCCCGTGCTCTCTTGCAAGCGGACAACGCTGCGGATTCCGGTCAAGAGTTTGAAGCGCCTCTTCAAATCGCCTCAGCCAGCGTTCCGCTGTACGGGGCGCCCGCCGCGCAGCCCACTCGTAAGCCTCCTGCAGATCCGCCACAGCCAACCGCTGGAGGACTACACGGTACATCACGTGCTGCCCTTGGCGTCCGCGCGAGAACGAATCGCCTCGAATGCCTCAGCGAGCGGCATACCGGGATCCCCGTCTTTCCATTCGGCGAGCGCCTCGCGGACCGCGTCCAAGTCTTCGTCCTGTTCCACCAGCGCTCGTAGAGCGTCGCGCAAAACCTCTTCTTCACTTTCGTATCGACCGCTCGCCAACATGGCCGCAACCATTTGCTGTACGTCGGGCGGGAGTGTGATTGCCACTGGTTGGTTCTCCCAAATGCATCGCCATGCTTTGGTCCACGTTTCTTCATTCAGCATTCATTCTACCTTGACCGCGGCGGCGGGCCAATTCCGGCACTGTGTACCGTCCGTTTGGTCCAAGGGCCGGTGCTTCGCCGAAACCTTGACGAAGGCATGACTATCCCGTGTGAAGCGGGACCATCGGTCTGGTTCGCGGATGTAGAGTCACCAGTTGCGCCCCACGTTGTTCGAGCTGGCCAACCCGGCGTCCGCACCGCCATGTTACGCATACCTTGTGTCGAATACGGGGATATTCGATCGAGCCCGAGTGGGGTCTAGCCTGGCATGCTGGTGCCGAAATCGCGTAACATTTTGCAGAACAATGGGTTACGAAGGACCCTGTGGCCCTTCGAGAAAGTTGGACGCCCGGGACGAGGACTGAGACAAGTTGCGAGTCCAGGCGGCCGCCTCCATTTGCGTCCTTGCCGCAACCCGTCTCATACCAGACAAGGCCCCCCGGCTCCGGTGAAACCATCATGCGGCACGCCGTCCTGTGGTACGATGGTCTCGCAGCGCACCAATGAAGCCGAGATAGGCCGGTGAACGATCGGGGAAATCAACCATGACAGCCTCTAGAAGAACTGAAATCACGCACTTGCAGCAGATTCCCAATGTCGGTCCGTCGATTTCGGCAAACCTGCGATTGATTGGCGTTTCGTCGCCGCTGGATCTCCTGGGAAGAGATCCCTACGAAATGTATGACGCGTTATGCGAGACGACTGGAGTTCGTCACGATCCTTGTGTGATCGACGTGTTCATTTCCGCCGTCCGATTCATGGCGGGCGAGCCGGGAAGGCCGTGGTGGGAATTCACATCGGAGCGAAAAAAGAAACTCGAAGCGGAGTCGACCGGGCGATAGAGATTTCATCCGATAGACATTTCATCCACGGGAGCGGTACCCATGCGTCATATCGTGAGTTTCATCGCGACCCGGGCCAGTGGCGGCCGCGCCGATGGGTGCCGCCCGGCAGCTCGGCACCGCGACACCGGGATTCGGACGATGGTCGACTCGGCGCCCGCGAAAGGAACGCATTTCGCGATCTCTTTCATGCTGTTGGGCATCGGCACGATGGGCCTCGGTCTGGCCCTTTTTCCACTCGCCGCTCGCGCCCAGTCCTACGGCCGCGGGCCTCTCGAAAAGGGCGAGTATGTCGCGACTTTCGTCGAGGATATCCGCTTCCCCAAGTTTTCGAACGGTACGTACTTTACATTTCTCTACACGAGTTATGAAAACGGCGCCCCTTTTTACTCAGGGATTGTGATGAAGGGCGCGTGGCAGAAGAACGTTCTGAACAATGCTTTTTGGAGAGGGCACATGAAGGGACAGGTCCAGTGTCTGTACACCGGACCGACCATCTTCAGTAGTTCCACCGGCGGCGAAGGGGCGACCGGCGGGGCCTCCGGGCCCATTCCGCTGATGAAACCGAACGAATGGTACACGATCGTCTATAAGATCTGGAAACCGGAGCACAACCCGCGAAAGATCAGCTATTTCGGTCTTTGGATCAAGGACTTGAAGGCCAACCGGTGGCATCACATGGCGACCTTCCAGTTGCCGGTTCTCTCGCGCGGCCTGTCCTCACTGGGTGGATTCATCGAACAGATAACGACGCGAAATCAAGTGCACGAATTCCATCGTCGCCATTCGTACGGCCTGGTCGATGGTAAAGGTTGGCGCAGTCTGAATACCGTGACGGTTCGAACCCACAAGCCCACAAGTTCCCACGTCGCGTTGTGGCGTATCCAGGATCATCCCGCCGACCATGTCCAGGTCGTGACCCATGCGCAGCAGGAAGATTTGCTCCCCGACCACAATGTACCGACCGATGGCAAGCCGCATACGTATCGATTCACCCAGCCGCAACAGCCTCGGTTCGATCCTTTCCAGATCAGCCAGATGCGCGTGCGGCGATGCGGTAACCAGTTGCTGATCCATTGGGAAATGGCCGACGGATCCCCGCCGCACGTGGAGGCTCGCGTCGAAATCGCGGACGCATCGAATGCCGGTGAAATCCTCGAAACTCATAATGCACCCACGAGTTTTCAACACAGCATATTGCTCGATACCCAAGTGCGGAATCCTCTCGTCACTCTGGTGTTGCGCAGCATTTTCGACCAACGGGCTCGTTCACGCCCCACCCGGCTGATCGAAATGGTCGCACCGCCAGTGGCTTCCCCGGTGACAGGTGATACGGTTGCGGGTTTGCATTACACGTATTACGAACACCAGAGCGATGTCCGCTCCCTGGCCGAGGCATTGACGCTTGCCATCGAGCCGCAGGAACCGCCCTTGATCAAAGTGACGGTACACGGCGCTCGCCGCGCCTATGTCGCTCTGGCAGTCCACGGTTCACCCTTTGGCATTTTTGCGACGACCACTCACGGACTCTGCCCGCCAACACACCAGCGCGACTTTTCCGGTGGAAAGTACATGGGGCATCCGCTGACGACCAAGGATGAACCGGCCAACCCTTCCTGGATCTGTTTGGCAAGACGAGGTCGGACCTTCTTCACGTACTATTCTCACGATGGTAAGCACTGGCATAAGGCGAATGAGTTGTACGATCGGTCCCGTTCCACAACAAAGGTCTGTCGGGTTGGTTTCCGGTTCGAAACGAGTCTGGCCATTGGCTCTCCCTACCTGACCGCGCGGTTGGACGGCACTGAATTCCAGTCCAAATTCGATCCGGCCTTGGAACCCAAGTCGCTCCCCCTCAAGATCGAATGGACAGACCGAGCGATTATGGGACTGATCCATGTCGAGGGCGATACGATTCTTGCTCGCACCATGCATGGCTTGTGGATCTCCCGGGACTTCGGGAAAACGTGGACGCCGCACCCCGGTCAGTCTGAAGAGAAAGCTGACGGCGTCATCCGCTCCTTGGCCGTCGCCCCAAACAACGCGAATGAGTGGTATTGTGCCGAGGTGGAAAACGGGGAAAGTAAATTGCTCTATTCCGCGGATGGGGGCGCTTCCTGGCAGCGGCTGGCCTGCCCTGTCACCTTTTCCTCGCAGCCCGAGGACGTCATGCTCGGAGAGATCGTGGCTCTCGACAAACACACGAATCGCATGGTGATCGCAGGCAATGGCTTGTACGTCAGTGAGGACCGCGGAAAATCCTGGTCGTTGCTGGGCCACGATGGCAAAAGGATTTCGTTCGTCTGCTTCAATCCCGACGCCCGTCCGAGAGACCGGCGGCGACAACTGTATACTGCGGTCACATCGCCCGGAGGTCCTTCCCTGATCAGCGGCGGCGACAAAACGCAAGGTGAATCCTCTGTCTATGTTTGGGATCTGGATCAAAAACGCTGTGTGGCCATGGGCGTACCGGCGCCGGTGCTCGATATGCGGTTTCAATTACGTGACAAATACCGCTGGTTCTACATTGCGACGACGCGCGGCATTTATGAGACGGTCAACGGGGGCAGCCGATTCCTGCAAATGTACGCGCCCGAAGCGTACGCCGTGAGCAAGGCGCAAGAGACGCTGTACGATCAGCCGGTGACCGCGTTCGATATGGAATATCAGAGCGTTCGCCAGCACATGATGTATGCCTGCAAGATGTGGAATGTCGACGCGAACACCGGGCGCATGTTCTACATGAAGAGGCCGTTCGACGCTCACTTTCCCCCAATGGCCAAAGACGAATACGTTCTCAAGGCTTTGGCGCATCCGACCGACCCCGAAAAGGCGGTCATCGGCACGACGCATGGAGCCTACTATTGCGAAAAGAACGGCATGCGCGGGAGATTTTGGAGGGCACAGATCAATCCGTAACGGGGCTGTCATTGCCCGCGTGCGAGACTTCCTGTTGCTTCTGATCCCGGCGTCGAATCAGAAGGGACAGGAAAGGTATGTGCGGTACCAATCCAGCTTCGAACATGAGTCCAGTCGACGCACGTAGGAATGGGATTGGAATGGCTCGCTCCGTCGTAGCTATTTCGCGCATGCTGTGATACTGGCACTTACGTTGCCGCTCGCCGTGCCGGATAAAACCCATACGACGTATGGGACGCATACGACGCAAGAGGTCCATAGAGCCCACCGGGTCAGTGAGCTTCAGGAGACTCTCGAGGCATCGGGTGCTCGACGTGGTCGGCGTCCGCGTGTCCAGAGGAAGATCAACGCAAGACCCACCAGATTGCACATCAGGGCGACGCCAAGCCAAAGCGGAGCGATCGGGGGCGTTCCCTCTCCACTGCCCTGATCCCATAACCATTCCCACTGTCGCTGGTGTAAGACGATCCACGGTAACAAGCCGTTGTGCACCAGATGCACGACCACCCCCGGCCAGAGACTCCGCGTTCGCACACAGAGCCATCCGAGCACCAGCCCCAGCAACGTGGTTGGCAGAAATCGTTCGGGAGAAAGCATCGTGGGCGAGAAGACATGGAAGGCCCCAAAGAGCAGGGCGCTGACCAGCACGCCCGTGCCGACCTTCAACCGCGCTCGAAGCCAGCTCAACACGAACCCGCGAAAAAACCACTCTTCGGCTAACGCCGGTACGACGGCCAACGCTACGAAAATCACCCAGGGCGATACCGTCTTGAGTCCCTCCATCAGTTGCTCCATCTGACGCAGCCGTGACTGCCCCAGCGGTGCCATTCCGACCGCTTCGGCAAGTCGATACAGTTCATAGGCCCAGGGCCAAAGGGAAACGCCCAGGAGCACGGCGCCTACAAACGCAAACCAGGGAGGTCTTTCCAGCGCGAACGTGGTACGGAGGCGGATGCGGCGATGGAGTGCCAGCACGGTGGGCCACGCGGCGAAGACGACCAGCGTGACTCCAGCATTGGCCCATAAAAGCCGGTGAATGGAGTGTCCGCTGGTCAGGATGGCTACGTTGCCGAAAAGATACTGCATCAAGAAAGCGCCGGCGAGCACCACAAGGCCATGGGACCAGGCTGGCTGGTCTGACGCTCGGGAGGGGCGGCGCCACAAGTCTCGCCACTGACCGTGCGTCACCGCGATTCCCGCTTCCGCTCCGAAAACACGCGCCGCGATCGCCAAGGCGCCCACCGCATAAAGGATGTCGGTGACGACGACGACGGCAATCCAAAAGATCTCCGCTTCCCCCGACAACGCTTCGCGTGCCAGCAGCGCCGTGTTCACAAGTGGGACGACCGATAGCCATCCATTGAGTTGCAACTGCGGCATCATCGTCATCATGCCAGGGGAAATCGCCAGAAGCATGACGGGAATGAGGTAAGCTTGAGCCTCCTTGAAGCTCCTGGCCATGCCAGTGATCGCCAGCAGCAAAGCGCTGAAGAAGGCAGCGAACAAGAACGTCAACGCCACGACCAGCGCTACTCCCATCGGCGACGGCCCGCTCGTTCCAAACAAAGCGCGTCCCAGTCCCGACACCGTCAACGTCATCCCCATCGCCGCAAGGTTGACCAGCGCCGTCAAGACGGCGACCGTCACGACCGCTACGTATTTGGCCAAGAGGAGTTGATACGCGGGGGCGGGCGAGGCGATCAACATTTCAAGCGTTCCCCGCTCACGCTCCCCCGCGGTCAGGTCGATCGCTGGATAGACGGCGCCGGTAATTGTCATGAGAATCAAGATCAGCGGCACGAGCATAGCAAGTGACAGCGTCGTGGTACGAGGGCGGGCCAGAGCCACCGGGCGGCTCGCCACGACAGGCCGGTCCGGAATGCCCAGTCGCTGCAGACGTGTCCTCCACGATTGCTCATTCACGGCAGCCAAACGACGCTCCACGAATGACAAAGCTGCGGCACTCGTCGATTCGCCGTCGCGGTAGAGCAGATTCCAACGAGGCGGCCCGGTCGGCACGGCCGGCGGTGTGACCTCGATGCCGACCGTCGCTTCGAGTTCCCGTACGGCAGTTCGTGCATCGGCCACCGCGTTGAGACTCACGCGAGGATGCGGAGGACCTACAACACCGTCGCTGCGTCGTCGTTGCAACACGAGTCGCTCGCCCTCTTCGAGCAATTCCTGGACGGCATCGACGGCCTCGGACGGCTGCACGGCGATGACCCACATTTGGCCTTCGGCCGGCCGCATGGCTGTGAGAAAACGGTTGAAGGTGATCGACAGCAACGGATAAACCAGAAGCGGCATCAGGACGAGTGTCACGAGTGTACGTCGATCCCGGAGCGTCTCACGCAGCTCCTTCTGAGCCAGTCGCGTCCAGCGCGCGTGCGATCGAGGTGGCGGCGTGCGACTACCGTCCATCGACACTCTCCTCTGTCGACTGCGCCAACAACGTCAAGAAGATCTCCGTCAACGAATGGCACCCCGTCTGGTCTTGCAGTTCTTCAAGCGTTCCTTGCAAGACCAGCCGACCCTCGTTCAGCAGGCCGAACCGATCGCACAACCGTTGTGCCTCATCCAGACGATGCGTGCAAACAATCACCGCCTTTCCCTGGTCTCGCAAGTGGGACACGTAGTCGAAGATGACCTTACTACCGACGATATCGAGCCCCCGTGTCGGTTCGTCGAGCAGCATGGCGGGCGGATCGTGCATGAGGGCTCGAGCCAAACTGACGCGCTGCTTCTGACCCGTGCTGAAGGTCCCACATCGCCGTTCGAGCAGCTCTTCGATTCCGAACAAACGGGCCAACTCGGCGATCCGACCCTGCGTCCATTCGGGATCGCAACCGTACAGTTCGCCGAAGTACTCGAGCAACTCGCGGGCGGTCAACCAGGGGTAAACGCCCGTGCCGGCTGATGACAGTCCCAGGGAACGTTTGACCGCTTGAGGCGCTTCATCGGCTCGCCACTGGCCTACTTCGGCATAACCGCCACTCGGACGCAGCAGTCCCAGAATCATGCGCAGTGTGGTCGTCTTTCCCGCGCCATTGGGTCCGAGCAGCCCGTACACCTCCCCCGCCCCGACGTCGAAGCTGACGTGATCGACGGCGCAAATCGATCGAGCTCCCACATCGAAGTAACGTGTGATCTCGACGACTCGAATCATCGGCGGCGCAGCAGACTCATTTCCGGTCGGCCGACCGATCCTCCCGGCAATAGCGGGACAACCAATCGAAGAAGATGCGATGCCACAAGACCCCGTTCTGCGGCGAAAGGACCCAGTGGCCTTCATTGGGGAAGTAGAGGAAACGAGAGGGGATGCCTCGCACTTGAGCCGCCGTAAAGGCTTCCATCCCCTGTGTTACCGGCACTCGGAAATCCTTCTCGCCATGAATGACCAACAGCGGCGTCTTCCAGTTCCCGACGAAGCGGTGCGGGGAGAACTGGTTGTACTTACGCTGCACCTGCGGATTCTTCCAGTACGGTCCTCCCAGGTCCCAGTTCACGAAGAACAATTCCTCGGTCGAACCGTACATCGACTCGAGATTGAACACGCCGGCGTGCGCGATGATCGTGCAGAACCGGTCCTCGTGGTGCCCCATCATCCAATACCCAGTGTATCCACCGAAGCTCGCGCCGATCCCGGCGACGCGCCGCCGGTCGATATACGATTCGGACATCATGTCGTCGGTGGCCGCCAAAATGTCTTGCATCGCCTGACCGCCCCAATCGCCACTGATCTCATCGTTCCATTTTCTTCCGAATCCGGGAAGACCACGACGATTCACCGCCAGGACGACGTAGCCGTTGGCCGCCATGAGATGGAAGTTCCATCGGTAGGAAAACCACTGGCCGATCTGTCCCTGGGGACCACCCTGGAAATAGGTCAGCATCGGCCACTTGCGATTCGCGTCGAAATCGGGCGGATAGATGACCCAGTTGTGGACCAACGCACCATCACTCGACCGAATCCACCGCTCGCGGATCTGCGGCAATTCTAGACTCGCATAAATCGCATCGTTGATGTGCGTCACCTGCTGAGTGGCCGTCCGAGAGTCGGCATCGAGTACGTACAACTCCCAAGGTCGCAACATGCTTTGACGCTGCACGAGCAGTCTTCCTTCGGGAAGGAAGCCGACCAGATCCCAATTGTATCGCCCCGTCGTGATTTGCTCGGTACGCCCATCCCGGACGAGGATTCGAAACAGTTGATTGGTGCCTCGCCATTCGGACACGAAGATCAACCCCCGGCTGTCGGGGAGCCAATGGGCGTGGTTGGCATTCTGGTCCAATCCCCGGGTCAATTCGCGAATCTTCCCGCTCGAGCGATCGTAGAGCATGATCCGATTGCGGTCCGATTCGAAGCCGGCTCGCGCCATCGAATGAAACGCGAGATACCGTCCATCGGGCGAGTAAACTGGGTTGTTGTCGTAGCCGTTCATGCCCGGCGTGATGCACTTGCGGCGTGAAGGATCCTTCAAGTCGACGAGGTAGATATCCGTATCAGTGGACTCAGCCCAGTTGTTGACGAGTTTCATGGTCAGCGCGAGTTGCCTTCCATCGGGCGACCATGCGAATTCACTGGCGCCTCCGAAGGGAGGAACCGGACAGTTGGCTCGCAGCCCCTTCATGAGATCGACGGGCGTTCCCACCTTTCCGTCTGGGGTCAACTCGGCCACGTGCACGTGCGAGTACCGGTAGTCATGCCACCGATTCCAGTGGCGATACATCAGTCCGTCGATGATCCGAGCGTCGGCTTTGGGAAGGTCAGGATAGATGTCGGAAACGGTCGGATCCATCTTGACTCGCATCGTGAAGGCGATCCGATCTCCCGTCGGTGCGACTTTCAAGTTGGAAACGGAGTGCTCCAGATGCGTCAGTTGCCGCGGCGTTCCCGAACCGGGCGTGAGCATCCACACTTGCGACCGCTTTTCCTTGCCGGCCGGTGCGGTGTAGAAAAGGCGAGCACGCCCTGCCAGCTCTACCCACTGGAGGCTCCCAATCGAGTCGGCCTCAAGCAGCTTCTGGGGTTGACTCGAATCCTTAATCAGAAAGAGCTGGCTTCGTCCCTTGTTCTTCGCAAGCTCGTAGTGGCGGACCACAAACGCGATGGAATGGCCGTCGGGCGAAATGGCGGTGTCACCCAATCGTCCGAGCTTCCACAAGAGTTCCGGAGTCATCCGGTCTGCCGCCGTCGACAGGGCAACCGGTAGGGCCATCGCCAGGCAGATCGCTGCAATCGATGCTCGAAGTCGAATCATGGTGCTGTTTCCCGGTGATGTGAAGTCAAGAACAAGAAGTTGTCTCGAACGCTGCCGATTCGGTGATAGGTTGATGGACAGACGCGAGGATCAGCCGCCTTGGTCAACGGCCAATGCCGGGCTCTCCGTGTGAAGACGACGGTCCCTCGCCAGTTTAGCTTACCTGGGTCCTCCTCGTCCGTCGCGACTCGGCCATGTTCGGCCTCCCGCGGTGCGATTATAGTGACAGAATCGGTTGGAAAACATCATCGTCCCTCGTTCATCCCCAGGAGTCCTTGCCGATGCACCGCCCGCCACTCCATCCCCGCTCCGTTCCCGCGTCGACTTCGCTGTCGCGACGCTCATTCTTCGCTGCGGCCGGTGCCACCGTTTCCGCCGTCGCGGGAAGTTCCTTCCGCCGCAGCGCAGCGGCTGCCCCCGCCTC
This sequence comes from Planctomycetaceae bacterium, assembly GCA_015490875.1. Lineage (GTDB taxonomy): Bacteria > Planctomycetota > Planctomycetia > Pirellulales > Pirellulaceae > S141-3. The sequence goes on along the minus strand of WFWZ01000378.1, from coordinate 19,999 downwards.
TTCTGAGGTGATCCGCCTGTTCAACGGCCGGGACCTTCAAGGGTGGATTCCCAAGATCCGCGGTTATCGCCTGGGTGAGAACTTCGGTCGCACGTTTCGCGTCGAAGACGGACTCCTGAAGGTTCGCTACGACCAGTACGACCGTTTCGATGAGCGGTTCGGCCATTTGTTCTTCGAAAAGCCGTTTTCACGGTACCGGCTGCGCGTCGAGTACCGGTTCGTGGGCGAGCAGATCGAGGGAGGTCCCGGTTGGGCGTTTCGCAACAGCGGCATCATGATTCATGGGCAGGATCCCGCCACGATGGCCGTCGACCAGAAGTTTCCCGTTTCGATCGAGGTACAGCTTCTCGGCGGCCGCGCGAACGGACGACGCCCTACCGCCAATCTCTGCACACCGGGAACACACGTCGTGATGAATGGCAAGTTGCTCAAGCGACACTGCACCAACTCGACGTCTCCGACTTTTCGAGGCGACGAGTGGGTGACGGTCGAGGTGGAAGTGCGTGGCAACGAGCGGATACGGCATTACGTGAACGGCAAGGTTGTTCTCGAGTACACCCAGCCTCAGCTCGACCTCGACGACCCCGATGCTCGCCGCATCGCCGACCGCGTCCCCACAATGCTGAGCGGCGGTACGATCTCACTCCAGTCCGAAAGCCATCCGATCGACTTTCGCAAGGTGGAACTGACGCCGTTGCCGTGATCGGTTCTACCAGATCTTCACGCGTTGTTCCGGTGGCAAGTAGAGTTTTTGCCCGGGGCGCACCTCGAACACCTCATAGAAGGCGTCGATATTGCGCACGATTCCGTTGACGCGGAACTTGGCCGGGGAGTGAGGATCGACGAAGAGTCGCCGGCGGAGTTCCTCGGGCCGGTACTTCCGCCGCCAGATCTGCGCATATCCCAGGAAGAAACGCTGTGGACCAGTGAATCCATCGATCACCGGCGGTGTTTCGCCTTCGAGCATCAACTGGTAGGCCGTGTACGCCACGTTCACACCACCGAGGTCGCCGATGTTCTCGCCGAGCGTCAGCTTGCCATTGATCTTCATTCCGGGCAGCGGCTCATAAGATGAATACTGCTCCACCAATTGTCGCGCCCTTGCTTCGAACTCAGCTCGGTCCTCGGGCGTCCACCAGTTGTTGAGGTTTCCATCGCCGTCGAAGCGGCTGCCGCTGTCGTCGAATCCGTGGCTCAGTTCGTGCCCGATCACGGCTCCGATGCCCCCGTAGTTCACTGCGTCATCGGCGTCCATGTGGAAGAAGGGCGGCTGCAAGATGGCTGCCGGGAAGACGATCTCATTGACGAGGGGATTGTAATAGGCGTTGACGGTCTGAGGCGTCATGTGCCACTCGTCTTTGTCGACCGGTTTGCCGAGTTTGTCGATCATCCGTTGATAAGCGACATCGGCTGCCCGCATCATATTCCCCACGAGATCGTCTGGACGAATCTCGAGCTTGCTGTAGTCTTTCCACTTGTCCGGATAGCCGATCTTGGTGCGGATCTTCGCGAGCTTCTCGAGGGCGCGTTCCTTCGTCGCATCGCTCATCCATTCGAGTTGTCGGATTCGGACACCCATCGCCGTCTTGAGATAGGCGACGAGATTCTTCATCCTCGCTTTGGCTTCCGGCTTGAAGTGTTCGCGAACGTAGAGTTTCCCCACGAGTTCCCCCATGGCGGCATTCGCAGCTCCCACGGCCCGCTTCCACCGAGGACTCGGCTCGGCCACTCCCGAAAGCGTCCTCCGGTGAAAGTCGAAATGCAACTCGTCGATCGCATGATTGAGCAGTGACGCATACTCGTCGGTGACGTGGAACAGCAGATAGTCCTTCCATACATCCAACGGCACCTCCGCGAACAAGACTCGCACACCCTCGAGAAAACTGGGTTGGCGCACAATGAACTGCTTCTCGCCAGCGAACCCGGCTTCTTTGGCAAAGAGGGGCCAGTCGAAGCCTTTCAGCAGCGAGGCGACTTCTTCGGCCGTCTTCTTGTTGTAGGTCTTGAGCGGGTTGCGGTTTTCGACGCGACTCCATTGGATGCGTGCAATCCGCGTTTCCAAATCCAGCACTCGGTCCGCGATCCGCTCGGGGTCATCGACACCGGCTTCCTTCATCAGTGCCATTATGTAGGCGTGGAACTTTTCACGAATCTGCTTTTCGCGCGGCTGGTCCTTGAGGTAATAGTCGCGGTCGGGAAGCGTCAGGCCCGATTGCGTGATGTAGACGATGTTCTCGTCGGAAGCTCGTGCGTCGGCATTCACGAAGCAAGCGAAGACACCTCCAACACCTTGCCGGGGGAGACGCCCCAAGAGCGCCGCCAGGTCCTGCTTGCTTTGGATCTCGCGCACTTGTTGCAACAGCGGCTGGATCGGTTTGGTTCCGAGTTCCTCGAGACGCTCTGTGTTCATGAACGCGAGATAGAAGTCGCCCACTTTCTGCTCGTCGCTGCCCGGTTTGCGATCGGGCAGTTGCGACATCGTCTCCATGATTTCTTTGAGTGCTGCGATCGCTTGCTCTTGCAGAATCGTGAATGACCCGTAATCCGACTTATCCGGAGGAATCTCGGTCTTTTCGATCCACTTGCGGTTGACGTAGTCGAAGAAGTCGTCGCCGGGAGCGATCTTCGGATCCAACAGCTCGTGATCGATGCCCGACTTGAGGGGCTCTTGAGCGACTCCCCAGGAAGCGGCTGCGGCGACAAAGCAGAGAGTACTCATGAATACGGTTCCCATGACCCGCCCCATGAGATCTCGTCGAATTCGACCCATCCGATCTGAAAAAGCGACCATCGACGCAAACCCTCCTCCCAAAGAAACACGGAACGACGTGCGCTGTCCGGCTGGGACCCCACGACGACCGTATGGACGATTGCCTGGAGATGTCGGCAGTTTGGCGAACGGTGTGGCTTGAGGCAAGTCCCCGGTCCGTCCATACCGTCAGCGTGCCGAGGGCAGGAGCCATCGTCCCAAACAGCGGGGATCTGCGCACAGGGCGAACATCAGTGTGCCTATGGCGGCTCCAGCCGCCACGTCGCTCGGGTAGTGAGCATGCACCGCAATGCGTTGCACCGAGGCGAGAACGGCCAACGTGGCGAACAGCCACCGGCCGCGCGGGTACCAGTAGGAAAGTCCCCACGCGAGGGAGACCGCGAGCGCCGTGTGGGCGGAAGGGAACGACTGGATGGCGGCGTCTCCCAAAGCCTCCCACCCTCGGTCGCGCCAAGGAAACCAGCCGAGGAACGTCTTCCCGATCGGACCTTCGAAATTCCAAGCTGAAGGGCGAAGCCGTGCCATGGTTCGCTTGAGCAGGTGGACCGGGAGGCCGCTCCCGATCGTCGCAGCCAGCAGTAGGGGTAGCCGCTGTGGAGCTGCTTTGTCGAGCAACCAGACGGCGAGCAAAATGGCGGCGCCCCCGAACACGTGCGCGAAAGCCTCGCTCAACATGATCGCTTTGGCCAGATCGCCGGGAAGCGCTTCGAGCGTCATTGCCGAGACGACCTCCTTGTCGATCCAGAACGAAGCGATCGAGAGGAGGGCAGTGGCTCCAGCCATCCACCACGCCCGGCGAACCAGATTTCTGTTTTCCGGCGCCGATGCGACCGCGCCGTCGGTGGTCGAGGTCGTTGCTTCCTGCACCTTATCCACAACCAGCTCTCAGGCGGGCACCAGCCCTAGTTCCGCCGAAATCGGCCGCATGGCATCGATCACGAACTGAATGTGTTCGTTGAGTTCCACACCCAAGTCCTCGGCTCCGCGCACGATGTCATCACGATTCACCGCCGCGGCGAAGGCCTTTTGTTTCATCTTTTTCCGGACACTCTTGGCTTTCATCCCTTCCAGCCGCTCGGGACGCACCATCGCGACCGCCATGATGAATCCGGCTAATTCGTCGCATGCGTAAAGCGTCTTATCGAGTTTCGAGATGCGGGGGCAGTCTTCGAGGTAGTCCGCATGAGACTTGATGGCGTAGATGACATCTTGGGGGTAGCCGGCCGCTTCCAAGATGGCTGCTCCCTTGAGCGGGTGATCGGGCGGATTGGGCCAGCGTTCATAGTCGAAGTCGTGCAAGAGTCCGACGATGCCCCACTTCTCGACATCTTCCCCGAACTTCTCCGCGTATGCTCGCATCGCCGCCTCGACCGCCAACATGTGCCGCCGAAGCGATTCGCTCTTGGTGTATTCGCACACCAGTTCCCATGCCGCCTGTCGATTCAGGCCTTCCATTTCGGTGTCACTCCTTCGGCCGAGCACCCAACTCGTGCGCCAGCACCGGCGCCGCGACTGGGACGATGCAACGACAAACCGCGGGTTCCCCATGCTCGCCGCGTTTTAGTTTCCGTCTTCGTGATCCTTCTCTTCCGAGGATCCTTTCTCTCCCGGCAGCGGTTTTTCTTCTACGTTCTGCTTTTCGCGCCAAGGTTTGTTCTGCTTGTACGATTCCAGCTCATTGACCAGGTGTTCATATTGCTCGCTCTCTTTGTCCGCAGCGGCGACCGCTTTTTCGGACCACTCGCGAGCTTTCTCGAAATCGCCCAGTTCGGCGTAAGCGGACGCCAAGGTACTGAGAATGTGAGCTTGCTTGTAGTCGGTCAATTCACAGGCCTTCGTCGCCAGTTCCAACGCTCGTTTGCCATCCCGCAACTCGTCATCAGGAGAGGTGGCCAGCACCCAGGCAAGATTGTTCAACAGGCCCGGATCGTCGGATTTTTTCTTGAGTGCTTCTTCGAAGTCGGCGATGGCTTCCCGGTGCTTACCGACCGAAAGATAGGCATCCCCCCGAGCCCTCAAGGCATCGGCGTTGCCAGGATCCTGTTTCAGCACTTCCGTGAAGATCTCGATGGCGTGCCGAGGCCGATCGGCGGCAAGGTGGTAGTAGCCGAGCTGGATCTTCCACGGGATTTCACCGGGGGCTTGCTTCAGGACTTTCTCGAGGTCGGCGATCGCTTCGCCATACTTTTTTTCGGCCGCCGCCACGGCACTTTTCAGTAACAGTACAGCAGGTTCCTCGGGAGCCACCTTCAGGATCTTTTCAATGTCCTTACGTGCCGAGGCGGGATCTTCTCGCAAGTAATGCGCTCGAGCTCGCATGAGCAGCAAGTTCGGATCATCCGGATTCGCCTCGAGAATCTGGTTGAGTTGTTCGATCGCCTTGTCGTACTGCTCTTGCTTCATCAGCGCTTCGACGAGCGTCAAACGCACGCCCAAGTCACCGGGTTCCTTCTTCAGGAACTTCTCCATTTCGGCAATGGCTTCGTCGATTCGTTCCGTCGCCATGAGAAGTCCGGCCCACATCCGCATCGCCTCTTCGTTCTCCGGATCCAGCTTGAGTGCCTCTTGCACGTCGGGGATCGCCTTCTTGGCGTCTTTGAACGTGCGACTGCGAACGAGATGAGCGCGAGCCTTGCCGCGCGGATCGTCGAGGCGTTTGAGGGCTTCATCGGCCGCTTTCCGGGCTTCTTGGGGATCGCCGCCGGGAAGCGTGAGCAATCTCGCTTTGAGCAGGTAAGCTTCGGCGTAGTCTTTGTCATACTTGAGTACCTGGTCGAGGTCGGCTAGAGCCATGCGGCGCAGGGCATTCCACTGTCGACTTGGACGCGAGTGCTCGATCGCTTCGGCAATGCGCTCGGCGCGCTGAAACCGGGTCGCCGCCAACAGCTCTTCGGCGAACTGCTTGCTATCGGCATCAAGCCCCTTCTTCAGGGCAGACTCGCAGAGTTGGATCACCTGCTGGAGATCGCGGAGCGATTTCGCCTGCAACTTCAAGTCGGTCGCCTTGTCGAGGTCGGCCTGCCCTTCCTGAGCCACTGCCGCCGTTGCCACAGCCAAAAGGCTCATCGCCCAGACCCACGAACGATACCATCGTGCCATCACGCTGTCTCTCCTTTGCTGGTTATGGAGTCCCCTTGGGGTAGCAGGGAGTTCCCACCGAGGGAACAAGCCGGGTGATCTCCCCGCGCCACCGACGGCCTCGCGCGGCGAATCCATTATGACTGCCGCGATCCCAACCACCAACACCTGTTGCAGAGCGCAGGACAGCGGCCACGAAATGACCGACTCGCTGCGGGGCGGTACGATCCGCGTCACGAGTCCCAGTTGGTCACGCCTCGACCGCGCCATGGCGCACGGGGTTGGAAAGCTCGCCGACGCCATCGACCTCGATCGATACGTGATCGCCGTCCTCCAGGGTGAAGTCGCTCGGTGGTACGATCCCCGTGCCGGTGAGCAGAAAGACGCCGTGAGGGAAGGCATTTTCCCTGGCGAGCCAGCCGATCAGGTCTTCAAAACTCCTGGCCATCCTGCCAGCGTCCGTCGTGCCCTCGAACACAGAGTCTCCATGCCGCTGAATCACCATGCGCACCCCGATGGACTCACGGGGCGGCATGGTCTCAGCCAGCGTCACGCAGGGCCCCAACGCACAGCAACCCAAGTAGACTTTGGCTTGCGGTAGATAGAGTGGATTTTCGCCTTCGATGTCGCGAGCGCTCATGTCGTTGCCCACCGTGAAGCCGACCAATCCAAGCCGCGAGTTCAGCACGAGCGTGATTTCGGGCTCGGGAACGCTCCAGTGGGAATCGCTTCGCACCCGAACCGGTTCCCCGGGGCCGACGACTCGGTGGGGTGTCGCCTTGAAAAAAAGTTCCGGGCGCGGCGATCGATAGACCCGCTCATAACAATCGGCGGCCGCTTCCGATTCCTCCATGCGAGCCGCCTGACTGCGGATGTAGGTGACGCCGGCCGCCCAAACTTCCTGGTTGTCGATGGGTGCGAGCAGACGCACCGATTCGAGTGCCACGGCGCGGTCCGGCCGAGCCAACTCCCGGACGACGCTCGCGAGGTCCGGCTCTTCTAAAAGTCGCTGCAACGTCGTCGCTCGTGAGTCGGTCGATTCGAGTGGGACGACGCGATCGTCCTCCCAAAGGCCGACGCGAACCTCATCGGCGTGCGCCGAGGGTTCCTCGAGTCGATACCGAACCAGCCGTAGCCTGTCAGAACTCATGCGAAGTCTGCTCCGCCTGCACCTTGACCGCTCATGGGATCAAGCACGTTCGTAGCGTGTTGAGGCTTCGGGTCGCCCGCCATGTGGCGGTACGCGGTGGCGACCAGAACGACCTGCAGCGGAATGGAAAAGAGTACGCCGACGCCACAAGCGAGCGAGCCGAGCAAGTGCACGCCCAGTAGCACGAGCAGCAATAGGACTGAACTCCAGAAGTTGCCTCGGACCAGACGCAGCGAGTATCCGAACGCCTCGAGTGCCTTGACTCGCCGGTCGGCGATGGCACACAGTCCGGGCCAGAACAACGCGGCTAGTGCCAGGCCGGGAAAAAGACAGGCATACGTACCAAGGATGGTCATGATTTGAAAAACAATGAAATAGCCGAACCATCCAACCAACACGTCTCCGCCGGAAAACAACCGGCCAAACATGACGGGGCGCCCGCGGCTGGCATCGAGTCCCATCCGGATCAATCCGATCATGAGGTAGCTATGGACGAGCCACGATAGGAGACTGCCGACAACCAGGATCGCGATGAAGGCGATAAAAGGAGTAAGATCGCCCTGCTGCACCGGGATGGTCATCGTGACAAGCATGGCGATGTACATTCCGATTCCCACCGCCACAGAGATGATCAAAAAGATCACAGCTGCCCCAACGAGGACACCGAGATTTCTCGACCAGGCAGCCCAGCCTTCGTTCCAGACACGTCCGATATCAAGCGGTCCCTGGGGCTGCGAGAATTCCTGGTCTTCCGGCGGCGCCATCGTCTGCGCCGACGGTGCGGCATAGGGGTTCACGGTCCGCTGGAGCGCCGGGACGGGAATCACCTCGCCGCAAGCGGGGCAACGAGCCTTCTTGCCGGCCGCGTAGTCGGGTACCTGAAGAGCGCGACGACAAGAAGGGCAGGCAAGATCGATCGGCATGGCGTCTCCTTTAGATCAAGTCACGAGCCTCACAACAGAACGGGCTATGCATCTAGCGTCCCCCCTGCCCCGCCCCAATCCCTGCTTAGGGCTTTCCGCTTCCCGCGGCATACGCTCGATACATCTCGGGGATCCCTCCCTCCTTTTCGTCGCCTACATGCAGCACTACGCGATAGCGGAGCGTGAAGGATTCGCCCGGCTTTAAGCGGTGCGAACCGTCAGCCTTGGGATCCCGCAGGAAATGGTGCAGCCCAAAAGGATTGGCCGCGAAAAGCCCGTAGGTCCGGACGTGCCAGTAGGTTGGAAAGCGAAAACTGGACGGATGGTTGAGGATGGCCAATCCCACCGTCTCCCCTTGGACCGGCCCATAGTAGTCGACCCACTCGGCCTGCTTCCCCCACGCCTCCTTATTCTTGACTCCCCGGCTGTTGATGATCGTCCCACCGTCGGGCAATTCAGCCCGCATCGAGCCGGCGACGCGCACGCCAAACGATCCTTCCTTCGTGTCGCCGAAAACGACTTCCCCATCACTGGCTGTCACGACGATCTCCACATCGAACCAACGTCGCTTCGGTTCGGCGTGAAAGACGAACGTACGTCGGTCCTGACAAACACGTTTTCCGTCCGGGGCGATCCAGTCGTTCGTCGCGACGATCTTTCCCGTTTTCCCGCCATGCACCTCGAGGAACTTTCGATGCTCAATCGTCCCATGGTTTTCGTTCTCGTGCCAAAAACTGATCCCGTTGACGTCACCATGAGTGAACCAGAGCGACCGGTGATGTATGTGATCTTTCTTTTCTTTGGGACCCACCGGACGCATCGGGTAGCCTCGTGTCATCTCTTTACCCGTCGGTCCGATCAGCGGAAAGAGAATCGGTTTGGCGCCGGACTTCTTGAGGTAGCGCGTCATCAACTGGCCGTCCACATAGACGTCCACCCCGTCGTCGACGCGCCGCAGTTCGAACTCGGCACTCCAAGAGGATGATGGGGCGCCCCATCCCCAAACCAAGCTCGCGATGATGCAAGCCACCGTGGCGCGTCTGCACCTCTTGACTGGATCGAATACGCCACTACCTGCCTGTGTCGCGTCCAAGTCGCTTGCGCGACGCCATCTTGTCGTCAAACCACATAACATCGCCGGGACCCTCGCAGACCATCTAGTTCCATGGTGAAGGACTTATGGTAGTACAGCAGGGCGGCCGGTTCCAGCGTCGCGACGACGAAGGGCGATATCGGACCTCAAGTGGCGCTCCGTGTCCACTCATTTGCATGGCGTCAGGAGGCGGGCGCCGCCGAGGCTCGCGAGCGGCTCTCCTCTGAACTTGGACGCCTCGGATGTCGTGGCCGTTCGCGGTAGTGCCACGTGAGGAATATGGCTACGGCCAGCAGGGCGAGACTCGAAACGGCAGCACCGGTGAACGCATAGAGGACCAGTCCGGCGAGCCAGGCCCACACACTGGGGCGGTTCAAGACACGCTCGACTGCCTGCCGCCCCACCCAGCGCGCCCCAGCAAGGCCGACCAGCAAAACGGCCATCGCCACCCACCAAGGAGCTCGACGCGTCGCGTGCGGCGTCACCACCCAAGGCGCGTGCGACTTCCATCCCCGGCTCACCACCGACACGGCGGCCGAGGATGTCCTCGATGCTTCCAGCCAACCGGCCAGCCATCCGGCGGCCGGGCGGCGGTGCTGCATCTCGTCCCAAACCTGCCGGGCAGTCTCGAAATGGGCCGCCTGGAGTGCGCGCTCGATCTGTCCAGGTTGCGGTTGCTTCCGCCGAGCGATGGCCAAGTGCACCTGGCGAGCCTCGATGCAGGCGAGACGTTCCAACCAGAGCCGGTACCAGGCGTGGATCGTTTCGGGCGACCCTTGCCACCCTTGGGTCACCGCCTGATCGAGAAGCTGGACCGTATTCTGGAAGCGGAGTCGGTCGGCTTGTGAAATCGCGAGTTGTTTCAAGGGGGCATTCACAGTGATGTGCGAATCGGTCTGGAAATCGAGCGCGGTCCAGAGGGTACGCCGAACTCGGAAACGTTCAAGCCGTGGCGCTTCACGGGGGAGCCCGTCACCGTTCCAACGGCAGATCACTTCGAGCCGTTGGGGGAGAGACGTCGCGGCCAGTTCAACCCACCACCGCCCCGGTTCGGAAAGGGAGATTCGAGCCGGACGGTCGTCCAGCTGCGCGGCGACGAGCGTAGCGCCGCGCGGCAAATGGAGCTCGACGCCCGGTCGATCCGAGCTGATCAAATCGTACCGCCCCACCAGCCACGCTGTTCCGCGACGGTCTCGCAGGGCCAGGAGGTCGGCCAGCCACACTTCCGCTTTGCCTTGTCGCTGGCGGACCCGGTCGAGCACCACCGTGGGCCGACTTCCTCGCACGACCCGGAAGACGGTCGCTTCGGCGGGCGGCTTCCATTGCTGGGCTACCCAAGACGGAAGACTGCGGCGGAAGACCCCCTGCGTAATCCAGCTCAAGCGAGCCTCCCCAATGCGCCGCGGCAGCACGACGTAACGTTGGATGTTGGCGTCATCGAGTGGAACCACTTCTGGAAGCGTCATTCGCTCCGATTCATCGAACGCCAATGGCACGACGAAACGTGCTATCCGTGCGTGCGAGATCGGTTCGCGAGGCGTCAACACAAGACGTTGTCGCGCCGCATCGGGCGCCGCTTGGAACTCCGCGTGCACTCCGTCGCTCAGCTGTTCCATCCGTTTCCACGTCGCCGGTACGTCCAGGCGGAGGGAATCGAGTTGCGCCGCGCCCGCGTTGATCAGCGTCACGCCGTAGACGATTTCCAGATACCATCCTTCGTTCTCACGAAAAGGATGAGTGACCAGCCAGCCGCGGACGCGAGGACGGTTGGGACGAACGGCCAACGATCCTCGAGCACCTTCGGTCGTTCGGTAACTTCCGATCCACCACGAGCCGTTCGGTTTCTCTTCCCAAGCGGGTTCAAGCGTTCCCTTCAAGGGTTCCATACCGCCGGGCACAACCAGCACTTCGTCGTCTCGCCATAAACGATAGACGGTGGACGCCACCGAGGCATGGGGGAAACGGGCGTGAGGCAGGGGAACTCGGCGCCCATGTTTCGCGCGACGCCAGAGTGTGAATCCATCGATGCGCATCGTGTAGCGAGCCGGCACGGCCCCAGGCATCCAGATCGACAGACTGCCGTCTTTTTCGTGGACAAACGGAAGGGGTTTGGAGTCGCTCCGGTCCCTCCAGATGACCCTCTGGACAACGGCTCCCGGAGACATCTGAAGGAGATGGCGCCAGACCCGCCCGTGCGCCACTTGCCAATCGAGTTCGAGCGTCCATTCCAGCCGCCCGTCGCTGACGTGTACCGACCAGATGGGCGTTACGTGGGGAGACGGAGGTTCCAAGCGAGTTGCCGCCTCGAAGGAGAGACTCGCGGGAGTTCCGCGCAACACGCGTCGCGGAGGAGCCACGTCCGCACTGCCCCATGCCTGAGCGAACACGGCCGGATCGACGTCCGTTCCCGAAGCCTCGAGAAACGTGAGTGACAACGATGCGTCAGCATCGACAGCAGCCGTGCGCTCGGTGACTTCCATGCCACGAGGGACGATGTGGGGGAGCCGGAATCGGCCAACTCCTTGCCGACCTCGCCACAAGAATCTCAACGCCACCTTGTTCGGTCGTTCTGCCCCTCCCCGTAGCGAAAGTCCTACTCGAGCCGTGGTGGCATCCCGTTTTTCCAGGGTGACCGAGTAACCGCCGCTTCGCAGGACCAGAGGTTGCAGCGAGGCGTCCACATCGAGATGAAACTGCTCGGGAAGGCCCTCCTCAGACTCCAGGAGGTATTCGACGACCACCGAATCGGGATGAATGTGGAGCCACCATCGGTCGCGCACCGGTATCGGTTCTGCCGAAGCCAGGTCGTCCCGTTTCGGAACGCTTCCTCGCAACACCACTCGATCCGTGCTCCCGAGGTCGGCCTCGAGGCCGGTTCCGTCCGCCGATGGCTGCAGGCGCCCTATGGCTCCGTCGACCGACCAGCTCGAGTCCATTGACCATGCGAGCCGCAGGAGGCTTCGGGCGGCCGGCAACACGCGTACGTCCCACGTCCCGCTTACCTCCCCCGCCGCTTCGGCACCACACTCGACCCGCACGGTGACTTCTCCCGCCGACGGAAAACGGAAGTGAACCTGGTCGCCGATCACTTGCCACCGAAGGTCCACTGGCACACCACCCGACTCGGCCACCACGCGCTTAACAGGTAGCGGCGGTACCGGAATCGTCACCTCGCGCTGCGCGTCGATCACATGAAACCAATACTCCGAAAGCCAGTTGCCCAATTGAGCCACGCCCCCGCGCTGAAAGCCGCTCGCGTGGTGAACCGCTCGCTCCACCATCCATCCCCGTGGTGCCTTCAACGGACGCTGCGAGTCTCGGACCAGTAATTCGTAGAGTGCCCGCGGAACATAGTCATACTCACCCACCGGTTTTCCCTGGTCGTCGACGGGAACGACGATGGCCCACGCGGAAGGCACTCCATCCGCCCCGACAACGATCGAGCCTCGCCACAAGACCATCCCGGCAAGCACCACCCAACCCGCCATCGCAACAGCTTTTGCAGCCACGGTGCTGCCGGTGGGAGCATCGGCCTCCTCGAGCGGCGATCGACTCGACAGGACCGCCATCCAGGCGCCTCCGGCCAACGCGGCTGCCAGAGGGAGCAGCCCCCAAGGTCCCCACAAGACCGGCCAAAGAGCCGCCCAAAGAGCTGCGCCGACCGTCCAAAACCACCACACCAGCCAGCGTCCGCGGCTCGTCCAGACAATCCCCGACGCCAGCAGCGCCCAAAGGGCAACATGTCCTGCCGCCCACACCCCACGATGGACACCCCACACCGATGCGCCGGTCACCACGCGGCCTTCCCCCGAGTCCCCGGTAGGCCCCCCCAGATCGGTCCGCTCCCAAGGGAGTGCGGCAACCGGCGGCTCGGCAGTCCACGCCTCCAGAGGCACCCACGTCGCCATGCTGGCCGTACCAGTCTCTGTCCAATCGGACCACTCGGCTGGCCCTAACACGTGTCCCTCGGGAAAGACCAACCAGGTCAGGGAGTACTCCCGGAGCAACTCAGATGCTCGACGTGGTCCCTCACCGGCCTTCCATAGCGGAGTGGCCGCCACGAGTCCGCGCATGCGCAAGCTCGGCTCGGCAACCCACACCGATCGGTCGGTACCTGCGCCCATGATACGCGCCGCTGCCTCAAGCCACTCTCCCCAAGTCGGTTCTTCCAGTCGTTCCTGAGAAACCAAGCGATCGAGTGCAGCCTGAAGTGTCTCCAGCGATGCTGGTTGCAGATCGGACGACGGCCAACGCGGACCGCCAATTCGTGCAGATGTTCCCTCCGAGCGCGGGCGTCGCTGGCTTGTTGGAATCGTCAGGCACCAGGCCCCCGGAAGGGAGACGCACCACCGATGCGCTAACACGGGGACATCGATTTCCGGTACCACCGGCTGGAGTCTTGCCCACCATCGAGCCCTCGGCCCCCCTGTCCTCAGATCGACATCCAGGACGGCACCGCGGGCCTCTTGCGGCAACGCCACGATAATCTTGTCGGCCTCTTCGCCCCAACGCCAATCAGCGGCTTTGCCATGGATGCGTATTCCCAGCGTTCCGACTTTCGCGTTCTTGGGCAAACGGAGTTGCACGGTCGGTCGACCCTGATTGACCAAAAAGAAGCGGGTTTGGTGGCGCGCTGCTCCATTCAAGTCGAATGACGACAGCGTCTGCGAACGGGCCGCCCAACAGACGACCGGTTGCGGGTCGGGCAGAGGCCTTAGTGCGATTTTCGCTTCTCCTGCTCCGCTGTAACCGAACCAGGCCACGAGTGAGCGATGCGAGCCCTCGGCTGGCGGAAGCGGGATCGATCGGACCGCTGTCGGCTGGATCCCGACGCGCACGCCCTCCTCGGCATGCAACGCCCACTGAGCCTGCTGCGAAACGGCATGCGGCAAATAGACTAACGTGGCCAGACAGGGGCCCTCGAGCGGCCGCTCGAGCGTCCCTTCTAAAACGACTACCTCGGAAACGTCGCGTCCAAACAGGAGTTCCCATTCTTCAGTCCGCGGCATGTCCGAAGACTTGTCTCCCGAAGGCTCCGCTTCCAGATGGCGAGCGGTGAGCGTGACATCCGATGGGGACACGACGCGCCAAGCGATGGCCGCTCCTGTCGAGGAACTCACGCGGAGTCGTAATCGCGACATGGACGCATCGGTCGGCCGGCACTGGATGCGAAAATGTTCTTCCAGGATGCCCGGCCGTGCCGTCGCTTCCACCAGCGTGGTCGCCTCGTACCGAGGCGTGCCGGGAGCCACATGCATTTCGAAACGGTCGGCACCGTGATCATCGCGGAAAATGAGACCGTAGCGCGGCGCCGGCAGGAGTGCTTCCTGAGCGGCGGTGAAATCCGATCGGGACACGCGTTGCACCTCGCTGTCGCCGATCAGTTGCAAAGCCAACCCCTCCTCCCAGTCGACGGCCACCCAACGGCGTGTCGAGGCACTCTCGAGCAACAATGGCCGAAAGGTCGCAGCCGCAAGTTTTTCTGCAGGAGGATGATGGGCATGCAGGGTGATCTCCAAAGGGGAGCCACGCGTGATCGGCTCTCGAAGCCGCAACGTGGCTCGCCAACGTTTCCCGTCGTTCACAACGACCTCTGCCGCCTCAAGTCGCTCAGGGGGATCGCAATCGATCGAATCGACACGCCACGGTGCGGCGACTTCGAGCGGCAGTGTATCGACCTCGCCTTCCGTCGCCTCCACCCTCACTCGGAACGTTCCCTGCAGGCCGGTGCGCCGAATGAGCAGGTGGGTCGCCGCGTCTGCCTCGAGTTTTACTTCGCGGAGAGCCACGGCAAATTCGACCGTTCCTTCCTCCGATTCCGCGACAAAGGGAAGTCGTTCGAATGTCTCCGTCGCTCGTCCCCCATCCACCTCCGCCGCTCGAACGCATCCTTGCGTGGCGAGGTGACTCAGCTGAAGTCGCGGATCGAGCTGCACGGTGAGGAGATGCTGCTGCCAGCCGGATGCCACGAGTTGGAGGATCGGCAGCGTGGTGTGCTTGCCTAAAGGTAACGGGGCGATTCCCGAAACCTGCAACCGGCGCAAACCGGCAGAGTGGTCGGGCCAGTGGATGAGCAGTTGCCGTCCATTCGTCTCGTTTTCCTGACGCCAGACCCATGACAAGTTGGTGGCACCACTTTTGACTTCCAGTACCGAGACACTGTCGGGAACACGTAGGATGGTTGTACGCAGACTGGGGCGATCCACTCGCAAGGACCACTCGGTTTGCCATTCGATGCCCCCCAGCGTCAAAGCATAGAGCGACTTCTGCTCGAAGGAAGCGATGGCCCCGCCCGACACGTCATCGGTCCGCTCGAGAACGATCTCGAGTGGACCGCCGGCCGTCCGCCACTTCGATGTGCGCCATGGCCGCTCGCCGACCCCTCGGGGCGTGGGGTCTCCCCCCTCAGTTCCCGGCTCGTTGAAACCGAGCGCTCGAGCCGCATCCATTTGCGAGACAAGTTCGGACGGTGCGTTGCGAACCTGCCACCCGCTCGGCAACGCCACTTCCACGCTGGTGGCCGGGCAAGCGGGCAGCTCGAGGTGATATCGGATCATCTCTTCCCCGAGAACCTCGCCGGCGACCGAGGCGCTCGCCACGACCACTCCGGCTCGGTCCACCACCACCCCGAATTCCCCGCGGTCGTTCACTCCGGCCAGCGCCATCTCGGGCGCTCCCGGGGCGCCACCGGTCTCCCACGTGCACTGGCGCAGCGCCAGTCGCATCGGCTGCAGCGGAACCCAAGCCGGCATGGCGCCTTCGGCGGCGAATGTCCATCGCGCTTCGCCCACAAGATCCCGACCGTCGAAATGAAACCGATAGTCGGCCTTCTCGAGTCGCACGACGGGAACTCCGGCCTCGGCCTGCCGCTCGGACCACGCCTTCAACTTGGCTTGCAGCACGTCGCGTTCCATCGGGAGGTGGCGAGTCGCAACCTTCGCCACCTCTTTCCTCGGAACGAGCAGCCGAAAGTATTTGAGTTGCGACGGAGCCTCCGACTGGCCTTGCTGTCCCCAAGCGATGCCATCCGCCATCCCCAAGAGCACTCCCAGCACCGCGAGAGTTCGGAGGAGGCTGTTGGCGTTTGGTCGGTCGGTCGCGCCACACATCGACTCACCCTAACGATTCGACAGAGGACTCGCGAGCCATCGCGGGCGCGGTCAAGGTAGTCCCCGGCGATTCGACCGGGACAACCCGGCTCTGGCCGGAAGGTGGTTCCAAGATCACGCTGCTGGGCCGTCGCGCTTGAGGACGACGGATCAGCCAGTCGATCGCCCAAGCCAACCAGCAGGCGGCAACGCCGACCAGGGCGGCCTGTGCCAGCTCGAAAGCAAGCAAGGGAATCAGCAACGAAACGGCGATGAGCGCGGTCCCGAGAAGCGCCAACGTGCGTGGATGACGCATCCATGTCACAGAGGTAATCAGCCACCCGATCAGGAGCACAACTCCGGACGCTCCGCCCACCATCCAGGCTCGGCGTACCGTAACCAATGGCAACTTCTGTGGTGCTCCCAGTGACGAAAACGTGTATGCGTGCACGGTGGCAGGAAGCGGTGCCTGGTGAGATCCACCCACCCAGCTTTCCAGCGATGGCTGCGCAGGCCAGACACGCCGCCATAACAACTCTCCCCATCGTTCCCAGCGCAATTCGGCCACCCAGTCACCGCCGACCTTCCATAGGTGCTCGCGCAACGGAGTGATGACCTGCCAGTAGCTTCGCGAAGGGGCATGGGCCCCGACGAGCTGGGCACAGGTCAACTCAAGCCGACCGGTGGGAGGGCGACCGGGAAAGCTATACCACACCTCGACGACGAGCGGACGCCCCAGATCTTCCTGCGCCAAAGGGACCTCCCATATCCGCCCCGACCGACGATGCGGGGCCGACCGGGCTTCTCCATTGATCACCCAATGTACGTCAGCTTCCTTGGCATCCACGCCTTGAGGTAGTTCGACTCGCAGTTCGCGTCGCTGACTCACGACCCGCCAGACCACCCGATCTCGGCGACGAGTCTGTGTCAGCCACGTTTGCACCCATTGACGCTCGATCCCAACATCGGCGGAATCTCCAGAAGCAGCCGAAGCGAACTGAATCGTCACGTGACCGTCCACCACCGGCAAGGAAGTCTCGAACTGTTGAAGTCCATCCCCATCCGGGACCGGCTGCCACTGCTCGACCGGAAGCACCGAGCAAGAACGTCCTCCTAGCTGCACCGCCAGCACCGCCCCTCGCCGTCGCGCTTGCGTCTCATCGACGTCGACCGGCACGCACCAAGGGACCTCCCAGGTCCCCGAACGATCGGGGTCGTCGGGAGCAGGTAGTTCCAGGCGCAACCCGATCACAAAGTGCCCAAGCTCGACCCGTGGCAACACGATCTCGATCACGCGCCATCCGTCCGGCCAACCTTCCGCGGGAGCCGCGACGCGAGCGACGTCCAAACGCGCCTCACCCGATCCCCACGCCGGTCGACCCTCCGCGTCTTGCCACACCATGCATTCGAGTCGCCCCAGGTCGTCGTCGGACAAGACGGGAGGCACCGCCAAGCGCAACCGAATGCCAGGCTGATACCGAACGTGGTAACTCAGAAACTGAGTCCACTCCAGCCGCGGTCCTTGGCCCGACACGGCCACCTCCTCGTCGACCTCCACTTGGCGATCATGGACCAACAGCATGCCGGCGAAGCGTCCCAAGTCTCCGCCCCCTTGCTCACGCAGCCGAATCACCTCGGCACTCGCCTCCGACTCCCCCCCGCCACGGGTCGCATCCAATGCCAAGCCACGCAGCTCGGCCGCCAGCGGCACCAGCTGCACGTCGGACGCCGTCTCGACTCGCAACTCCCCGGGAGCCACAAAAACGGCGCCTTCCGGGGGCGGTTCCGGTCGAGGCACCACGAAGACGACGGGATCCCGACCCTCTCGCTGAGCTTCGCCCAGCGGTTTCTTCCACGTCAACTCAAGTTCGACGCCCGTGGCAGCTCCGCCGTCTGCCGGAAGTGCAATCTCAACCTGCCCCCCTGCCGACACCTGTGGAGCCTCGGGGAGTGGTTCGCCATCGAGTTGGACATCAACCAACTCCCAGTCGCCACCGCGAATGGGAAGTCGGGCCGGAGGAACACCCGCGAAGCGGTAGTGTAACCTTGAGCGCAATTCGAGTCGGTCACGGTAGACGCGGACCCGATGGTCGGGTTGAACACGGCCGCGAGCCAACCGTCGCCGGACGGTCAACGTCAATTCAGGCGGTTGGGCATAGTAGCGAAAGCTGAGGGGGCGGTCGGGGATGCGTACCACGCGAGGCCCCACCTCGGGGATCACCGACCATTGCCCGTGGACCGTACAGTGAATCACGCCTCGGTGACGCACCGCCCCGACGATCTCAAAGCGTGCCGGCTGCCACGCGGCGCTCGCGTCGCCACTCTCGTCTCCCGCCCACTCGCAACTCACTCGCACCTGCCATTCTCCTTCGGGCGGGCGATCCCCGCGAGGCCGGACGGCGACCAGGTGCCCTTCCTTCCCATTCCGTTCCCGAATCGTGTACTCAAAAAACGCGTCCGCCACCGGACGAAATGCCATCCCCGGCGGCAAACGAAGTTCGACTTCAGAGAGCTCCCCCTCCACCGGCCGCACCGCGAAATGGGCTTCGCTCGTCACTTGGCGAGGCCCCGAGATGTCGATCCGGATCGTTCCGTCGACGTCGATTCCGGTCCGAGCCGCTTTGGTCTCATGGACTCGTTTCCATACAATCTTCGTGTCCCCTCGAAGGCCCTCCCCTTGCGTCTGGGTTTTTCCGTCGCGATATGCCCCCAACGAGACGACTCCCCCCGTTCCGCCTTGCAGCGTAACCTCTGCGAGCCGCCCCGGCACGTCGACGTGCCATCGGCTGATCGTAGCTTCGGGGAGTGCCACGCTCAGGGAACCTCCCCCCTCCGTCGAAACGACGGGGACGACGAAGGTACCCTCCACTTCATGACGGGTGCCTGGCGGCGCGGCGAACCAGAGCAGATACGTGCGGCGTTCCAAGTCATACGTCACGAACTTGCGTCCTTCACCCTGGAATGTCGGCGACTCGACCATCGCCGCTTGTCCCATACGCAAAGGCACGGACAACCAACGCTTTGAATTCTCGGCTTCTCCCACCGCCGCTGGACGCTCGATCACCACACGCACCTTCAGGCGGGCCGCTCTCTGAAGTACTTCACCTCGCACCTCCAGCTCCCGGATCCCGTACCCCTTCGGCCGAGGGCCCTCGCCTCCGACCGCCTTGTCAAACAGCCGAAGGTACTCCTCAAGAGAAAAGTCGGGGACCAGGACCAACTCCCCATCCTCGTTCCGCTTCAAATAGACCGGAAACGGTAACGCTCGAACCTGAGGAACCGAAGACGGTGGGGAAGAGGGCGGATCTTGAGCAGCCAGACGGATCCCTCCGCCGGCACACATCAGCGCCAGCCCCACAAAGACGACCAATTTCGACCCGCCCTGGCTCACGTCGCTTACCAAACTCCCTGGTGCCGGGGATCTCCCCTGCCTCGGTGGCCCAGCGTGCCGATCGGAACCCCCAGTCACCCGGAAGTCCCACCAATGCCGATAGACCCTCCACGACTTCGCGAGGAGCTACCGGCCGCGCGCCAACCCACGTTCTCTGTTCCGTTCGTCCGCCGCCAAGACGAGTCCCCAAGGTGCGGCCGACGAGACGGCTTCGATGAGTCCAAGCAACCCTCTCGACTCCGTCGAAGACGCTGCCAACTTTCCGGTGGCCCACACCCCGTCGATGCACGCGGCGACGTCCTCCTCCGGCTTCGGGACCACCCGACTTCTATTTTAAGCCGGTTTACACCGAAACGGAACAAGGAGGCGGCAAAAACCGAGTCAAAAAAAACGCCCAACCAGCTTGCAAGATAGCAAGTCACGAGCGGGCGACTGCGTCCAAAAGCTCGCCGTGAAGTGCGGCTGTCGCCGCCGCCGCACAATGCGGACGCTCCCAGTCCAGCGGC
>WFWZ01000377.1 GCA_015490875.1 Planctomycetaceae bacterium | reverse complement strand
CTCC
Source organism: Planctomycetaceae bacterium (assembly GCA_015490875.1). GTDB lineage: Bacteria > Planctomycetota > Planctomycetia > Pirellulales > Pirellulaceae > S141-3. The sequence goes on along the minus strand of WFWZ01000377.1, from coordinate 29,166 downwards.
CCTCCGAACCGTACGTGCGGTTCTCCTCCGACTCGGAGTGCTCAAGAGCGCACTACGTCAGGCTTTCCTGTCTGACGGAACTCTACGTAGGTCCGGGTTTCCAGCCTGACGGAACTCGAGATGAAACGTTGCAACGGACAACGCGCGGGATGCAACGGGCGCCCACGCATATCTCTCTTTCGGACAAATGGGCCGACACAATCACGCCGCCCTGGGAAAGCAGCCGGACCATCAGCGGAATCAACCGCCCCATCCGTTGCATCTTGGCGGGGCTGCGGGCTATGATCGGCGTACCTTGGCGAAGGCAGGAGCCAACGGCACGGCGCGCCTTGATCCTTAACGCGTTGCCAAAAGACCAGGAAGTGAGCTATGTCCGATTTGATCATTCGATCTGAGAAAGCCATCCAACTGTTGACCGACAGCTCCCAGCGAAAGTGGACCGCTTCGACGGAGCCATGCGGGCCTTTTCCGGACTCGAACTCAGTGTTCTCGAGCCCGACATTCGGAGCGACCTTGAAACCGCCATGGGAAGGGTCAACGGTATCCTTGATCGGTACACGATCGACGGGCCTGAAGACCACGACAATGTCTCCGAAGATGACCTCGACGAGATCCTCCATACGATACACCTCGCAGCCGAGAAGGCAATCGATGCTGAGGTGGCCCGCATTGCACGCGAACTCGATGAAGCTGGGGGAAAGTTGCCGATCAACGCTATCCAAGAAGCACGCGAGCACCGGGAACGGATCATTCCGGTGCTCATGAACGCCTTGGAAAATGCCATCGCCGAGGCGAAAAACGAAGGGGAAGTGCTGAAGCGCGGCGATCTGCACTTCTTCAGCCTATTCTTGCTTACGGAATTCGAGGTTCGAGAAGCGGTCCCCTTGATGCTGGAAGCGCTGTCCCTTCCCGTAGACCAGGCCGACAAACTGTTCGGTGATGCCGCGACCATGATGCTGCCAAGAATCTTGGCGCGTTTCTGGGACGGCGACTTCGAACGCATCGACGCGTTTTTGCGCGATCCCAAGCTCGCGCAAGACCTGGGCATGTTCGCGGCGGAGACCTATGTCTTCCTCGTGCGTGACGGTCATCTGACTCGCGAGGACGCCGTCGAACGACTGCGGCGACATTTGCGCTGGGCCATCGACCAGCAGGACGGCGAGCTGGCAGGTGGTCTCGTGCTGGCGATGCATTCATTGGCACCTCGCGAGGCCATGGATGAGATTCGCGAGGCATACCGTCTCGAGCTTGTCGATTCCTTTTTCATCCGGATCGAAGAAATCGAAGAAGCAGCAGCGGGCGGGCAGGAATTCGTCCAACGTCAACTCCAACGGTGGCCGCCGTCCGGCATGCCGGACACGATCGAAGAATTGAAAGAGTGGGCGGCCTTCAAAGAGCCTCCCAAACCGCCGCCTCAAGAGCCGATTCCCAAGCCGCATATCCGTCCCAAGGCACCTGCTTACTCCCACGCAACGGTTCCCGCCGCTCCTCGCAGCAACACGACGATTCGGGAATCGCGGGACAGTCGCGTCGGTCGAAACGAACCGTGTCCCTGCGGCAGCGGGAAGAAGTACAAGAAATGCTGCATGCGGAAGTAACATGGTGAAGGCGACGGTTTCCGTCCCAACGTCCCCGTGCAGAGGCGATGGTGTATAGTGAATAGAGACAGGAAGGTGACCGTCCGCCCCGGATGCCCCGGCCACCTTCTCCAGGCTCGGCGTTCCCTACCCCATCGCATGGAAACTCTGGATGCGACTCCCTTACTGGTTCCCCTTCGCTTCCTGTTGCCTGGGGCTGACTCTCCTTGCCCCGATCGTCGTGTCGGTCGGCTGCTCAGCCTCGAAGCCCGAGTCTGAGCCAGAGGCGGCCGAGGCTGCGTCGGCGCCGAACCAGCCCAGAACCACAGACGCTCCCCGCTCGACAGAAACAACCCCGCCTCCAAAGAAACGGACACTCGCCCACTCGAAGAAGGCTTCCCCTCGAGTCGACTCGAGCGCCTCACGGAGCGCGACCGACAAGCGCGAGCCGGCTTCTTCGGGTAGGCTGCCCATGCTTGGCGAATCGTCACCGCAAACGCCATCTGAGTCGACTCGGCCAGAAACTCCCGCGCCGTCGCGAGTCGGAGTTCTTCCGTCGTTCGACGAGGGCCGTTTGGCTCAAGCGGGGATTCGCAAGATCGTGGGAGAGCACCTGACACTCTACACGGACCTTCCCTCGGCGCCGGCCATCGAAGAACTGCCCAAGGTGTTCGATAAGGCGGTTCTCCAATGGTGCGATTATTTCGGCATCGACCGGAGACAGGTGGCAGGCTGGCGCATCACCGGTTCGCTGATGAACGACAAGGCTCGATTCGCGGCGACCGGACTGCTGCCACCGTCGTTGCCCGAATTCGAGAATGGTTACCAGCTCGGTTGGCAGCTTTGGTGTTATGAGAAGCCGAGTGACTACTACCGGCGGCATCTGTTGCTGCACGAGGGTGTCCACGCCTTCATGAACCATTTCTTGGGCGGAGCCGGGCCACCGTGGTACATGGAAGGAATGGCCGAGATGCTGGCGTTGCACCGATGGAAGGATGGTCGGCTCACTGTTGGCATTCTTCCTCCCGCCAATCAAGATGTATGGCTTTGGGGACGGATCAAGATCATTCGCGAGGATGTTGCACGCGGGAAGTGGATGCCGCTGTCTCGCGTCTTCCAGTACGGACCGACGGCACATCGCCAAGTGAGTGCCTACGCGTACGCCTGGGCGGCCTGCCTGTTTCTGTCGCACCACCCTCGATATCAGTCCGCCTTCGAGAAGCTCAAGACGCACGTGCAAGACCCCAACGCATTCGTCGAAGCGGTCTCCATGTCGTTTCCTTCCGACGATGGAGAACTCGCGGAGGACTGGCAAGTCTTCCTGCAGGAAGTCGATTACCAACTCGACTTCGAAGCCACGATCGTTCGCCGTGATCCGGGCAATTCGCTCAATCGGGATCGGTCGAGCTACCTGCTTGATCCTCGGGCCGGCTGGCAGTCGACGGGCATCTCTGTGGAAGTCGGCAAGACTTACCGCGTGGAGAGTCGGGGGATGTTGCGGATTCGGCCGGGTGATCCCGACTGGACGACCGAAGCGGACGGCATCACGATCCATTATTATCGGGGACGCCCCCTGGGGATGCTGCTTTATGCCGTGCGTCCGGCTTCACTTTCCGCCGAGAGCCTCTCTCCACTGCTGGACCCACGGCCACTCGGCTCCCAGGCGATCCTCAAACCAGCCCATGACGGGGTCCTCTATGTCCGCATCAACGAAGCGGCTCGCGAACTTCATGACAATGACGGCAAGATGGAAGTCCATGTGGAGGGTGGTACCCCATCTCTGCCTCAGGCATCGAGTCCGTAATGCGTCTGCCAGCGAATCGCAGCAGGTTGCTAGCCGTTGGGACAGGCGTCGATGGCTGATGGGGGGTAGCGCTGGTTTGCTTCTGTCGGCCACGGGTTGCACTTCACGAGCGCAGGGTCGCGAGGTGGTCGCTTACGTGGCCCTCGATGCGGAATTCTCCCAGCCGATTCTCGAAGAGTTCGAGAATCAGACCGACATCGACGTGCGTGCTGTCTTCGACGTCGAGTCGACCAAAACGGTAGGACTGGTCAACCGGTTGATCGCCGAACGTCGCCGGACTAGATGCGACCTCTTCTGGAACAATGAGATCTTGCACACGTTGCGGCTGAAGAAACTGGGAATGCTTCAGCCCTTTGAACCTCCTACGGACTACCAAGTACCCGATACCTTTCGAGATCCCCAAGCCCAGTGGTATGGCTTTGCAGCTCGAGCCCGCGTACTCCTGGTCCGCAAGGACCTCCCGTCGGACGCTCGACCGGCATCCATCCAGGACCTGGCTGAGCCGAAAGCCGGCCTGCGGCCGGCCATGGCCCGCCCGCTGTTTGGGACGACGGCCACGCATGCGGCCGTCTTGTTCTCGCAATGGGGCAAGGCCCGTGCCACCAAGTACTATCGTGCCGTCCATGAGAAGAGTCGAATCTACAGCGGCAACCGCCAGGTCGCCGAGGCGGTCGGTCGGGGCGAAGTCGACTTCGGAATCACTGATACCGACGACGCCATCGTGCAGATCGAGAAGGGGGCGCCCGTGGAAGTCGTTTTTCCCGACCAGGGCGAAAGTGACATGGGCACGCTTTTCATCCCCAATACGATTTGCATATTGCGGGGAGCGCCTCATCGATCCGAGGCCCAAGAGCTGGCTCGATTCCTCCTTTCTTCCCATGTGGAAGCTCGACTGGCTCGCGGTCCGAGTGCCCAGATACCGCTGCGCCAGGATGTATCGACTCGGTCACGGATCGCCGCCGATGCGGTCCGATCAGCGGCGGTCGACTTCGAGCAGGCTGCCCGAGTCTGGCCGGAGGCGATGGAGGTGTTGGGAGCTCTCTTTCGGTGAATCCGGCGATCCCGTGGATTAGAGAGCTCGACGATGTCGTCGGCGCGGCCGTCGCAACGCGGAGGAAGGTGGAGGAGGAGGTGTGGGCTCATTCGCTTGAGGAGCCGCCTCTTCCGTCGCCGAAGTCCGCCGGACTTCGAAACCTTGGATTTCATCTCGCTTGAGCAACCGGTTGATACGGAGTTCGATGCGTGTCAATTCACGTCCTTCTTCGGGAGCCACGAACGTGTAGGCGACGCCTTCGCGGCCCATGCGCCCGGTCCGGCCGACCCGGTGGACATAGTCGTCGGAGAATTGCGGGATGTCGTAGTTGATGATGTGCGAGATCCCCGACACGTCGATTCCGCGTCCCACGACGTCGGTTGCTACGAGGTATCGTACCTTCCCTTCGCGAAAGGCTCGCATCACGCGGTCCCGAGCTCCCTGAGACATGTCGCCGTGAATGGCTTCGACGCCTCGCATCTTCTTGCGAAGACGCTGGTAGACTCGGTCCGTTCCCCGCTTAGTACGGCAGAAGATGATGGCTTGCTCCGGCTTTTCCCTTTCCAGCAGCTTCACCAGCAGTTCGAATTTCCGAGTCGGCTCGACCGTGAAATAAAATTGTTCGATCGTCTCGACGGTCAGATCCGCCGGCGACACGTCGACCTTTTCCGGATCTCTCATGTACCGCCGTGCCAGGCGCTCGATCGCCGGAGGAACGGTGGCACTCAGTAGCAGAGTTTGGCGTCGCCTGGGACAACGTTTGAGGATTCGTTCGATGTCGGGGCGAAATCCGATATCCAGCATGCGGTCGGCTTCGTCGAGGACGACGATTTCCAGTTTGGAAAGGTCGAGAACGCGTCGAGCCATCAGATCGAGCACGCGGCCGGGTGTGCCGACGAGGATATCGGCGCCGCGTCGCAGCTTCTCGATCTGCTGGCGGATCGGTTTGCCGCCGTAAACCGCGACGATACGCACCGTCTGTCCCTTCGCCAATCGCACGGCTTCCTCTTTCACCTGCACTGCCAGTTCCCGTGTCGGAACCAGAATGAGGGCTCGCGGCTGAGGCGACGAGGATCGGCCGCCGAGTCGTTCGAGAATCGGGATGACGAAAGCCGCCGTTTTGCCCGTCCCCGTCTGGGCTTGCCCGAGGACATCTTTACCCTCGAGCGCCAGCGGGATGAGCTGGGCTTGGATAGGAGTCGGCTCGACGTATCCCGCGTCGGCCAAGGCTCGGCGCAGCGCGGGGCTCAAGTCGAGAACATCGAAACCAGAGGCGGGGGGAGTGGGGCGGGCAGGTTTGGAGCGTCGTCGTCGTGACGGGCGTTTCTTCATGTGGATGGTAGGATCGTGGCGATTGGAGAGCTTGCAAGGGTGTCCTAGGGGGTGAAACCAAATACGTTTTCGCAAGTCTAGCTTTGACAACAGGTTTGGTCAATCGCAGAGAACAAGATGAGCAAGAATGCAAGAATGCGAAAGAGGGGTCCCGATGACAGCGCACAAGAAAAGGGACCAGCACTCTCGAGCCGGTCCCTTGGACGTGCATGACAAATCGTCGAGGAAGCACCATCCTTCCTCGGTGTTCCGCCGACGGCAAAATCGGTCACTTGGCCCGCTTGGTGCGTGTCGTCTTGCGAGTCGCCGACTTGCGGGCCGTCGTCTTCTTAGGAGACCGCTTGGCGGTGGTCTTCGCGCTGCTCGTTCGCTTCTTCGTGCTGCGCGACGCCGCGGTCTTTCGAGTCGTCGTCTTCTTGGCTGTCGACCGCTTCGTGGATCGAGTCGCCTTCTTCGCCGTTGTCTTACGGCTGGTGGCGGCTTTGGTCGACCGTTTCTTCGTGGTGCGAGTTGCCGACGACTTCTTCGGAGACCGTTTTGCGGTCGCCTTCTTCGTCGTCCGCTTGCTCGCCGTCGTCTTCTTGGTTGACCGCTTGGCTGTAGTCGCCTTGGTCGAACGCTTCGTTCCGGTCGTCTTTCTCGACGCCGCCTTACGCGTAGTCGCCATGGAATACGACTCCTCTTCGACGTTCTCCAATCCTAAAAACACCCTGCTTCCGAACGTCCAAGAAGCAGGGTTGGGATCCGCCGCGAGAAACGATCGTCCATTGGTTCGCCGACGGATCTACAACGGAAACCGTTTCCGTTGTCGGCCACCAGTAGCATTGAAGCAACTTTCCCCCTATTTCGTCAAGTCGAATGCCGCGACTTTCGTACATTTGATCAAAAGAAACTCGCGGGCACCACTGCGATACCATGCTATGGATGTGTTGCCAGCCGGAACCGCCAACGGTTTCCCCAATGAATGCGTCTCCTGCACGATCTATCAGAGATGCCATTGATTCGCATCCATGGGTGAGGGTTAACGCCATGAGTATCTCGCGTGTCGCTGCTATACTGCGTGGTCTACCGAGAAGATCCTTTCGTCCAGGCAAGCATCATGCGTGTAGAACCTACCCAGGCGGCGCGGTGGATCATCACTCCTGAACCGTTATCCGAGGAGGAGTGCCGTCAGATCGAAGCGGCGATCGCCCATCTCGGATGGTCTGGCGAAGACTGGAGGCAGTGGTTTCTTGAAACGAGTTCGGCAGCTGGACCGCACCAACGTACTCAAGCAGTGCTCGCCGAACGCATGCTGGATCAGGCTCGACAAAGTCTGGTGCAGAACAGCTCAATCTGGGATAGCGAACTAGTGGCGGCGATCGCCAACTGGTTCCACCGTGCTGCCGAATGGGAACGTATCTCTTCGCAGCTTTTGAGCCTCCTCGCGGGCTCCAGCTATCCTCCCGCCGTCGACATTTTCGTCTCACTGCTGCTTCATCGTCCTCCCCAAACGCCGTCTCTGGTCGCCGCCGCATTTCAGCCTCTATTCCGAGCGGACTGTCCGGTCGACACTCTCTTTCCACGCCTCCTCGATGCACTTTCTCAGCCCTCGCTGGCCGCTGCCGTGCTGGACCTGGCCAACTACTTGACGCGACGCGGCATCGTTTCCGAACATCCGGCTCGTGAGCGCGCCGGCGAACTAGTCGGTCTAATGGGGAGCCTGGTGCGGCGACTGGAACAGTGCGAAGAGCAACAAGTGAGCTCTTCGCAGCAATTCCACGACGTGGCCAGGCAGGTAGCCGAGGCGATCGCCATCACGATCGCCCTTTGCGACGCGTTGGCGCTGATTGGAGTCGAAGAGGCGATTCCCAAACTCTACCCCCTGCTGGAGATCCGCCATCGGCGTCTGCAAGTCGAAGCGGCCGCCGCTCTGGCCCGATTGGGAGATGAAACGGGGAAAGAGAAACTCAAGGAATTGGCGGCCGAACCAGTAGTGAGACTCTATGCCGTTCAATTCGCTCAGGAGCTGGGGTTCGGCGACGAGATCGCCGAGGAACATCGATCTCCTGAAGCATTGATGTTAGGACGGGCAGCCTTGATGCTTGCTCAACCGACGTACTTCGGCGTCGCCCCCTCATATTTGGAGTTGCTCGACGTACGTCGCATTGCCTGGCCGGGCGAGGAGATGCCCGTCGAGGTCGCACTCGTTCGCTATGCCTACACATCTGACCAAGGGGAGTGGAGCAACGTGGCCGCTGTGGGACCGACCGTCGGCATCTGCACGGCGGATCTGGCCGATCTGGCTCCCGATGACATCTATGCCATCTTCGCCGGAATGGAGATGGCTCACGAAGAGATCCGCCACTGGGACCAAAGCGAGTGGACCGAATACCACGTGGCGGAAATCGCGAGACTGGAGCGGCGACTTCGCGACCGCGGCTACCTCCAGATCGAACCTCAACTCCTCGGTGCGTTCTTCGGCCAGTGGTTTTTGATTGCCAAAGCGCAACGCGAGTCGACCGAGGGAATCGCCATCGCCGATGACCACGAGGTTCGATGGTTTCCCACGACCGGAGATCGGCCTTTGGGCGTGCGTGAACTGCTGGCTCTCTACCAAGGCCGAAAGTTCTTCGAGGCATTTCCTCAGCGCGAGGACATCGAATTCGAAAACGGGGGCGAGGGTGAGAGTCCGGGCGATGACGCGGATGGCAACGCCGAGTCGTAAAGAAGACGTCGCTTCGAAGGCCCCCGTTAATCAGGCTCGGAAGGAATTTCGATGGGAGGACCGCCCATCTCAGCGGCTCGTTCCAATTCGCTCACGACCGCACAACCACACGAGTCACTCCAGACGTTGACGCTGGTCCGGCACATGTCGAGGACTCGGTCGACCGAAAGCAACAGACCCAGCAGGCTGGCAGGGAGTCCCACTGCCTGCAAGATCACGACCATCATCACCAGGCCCGCATGCGGAATTCCGGCCGCTCCGATGCTCACCATCAACGCCGTGATGGCCACCACGATTTGCTGGGCGATCGGAAGGGTCGTGCCGTGATAGACCTGGGCGATAAAGAGGACGGCGACCGCTTCGTACAGAGCCGTGCCATCCATGTTGATGGTCGCGCCTAGGGGAAGCACGAACGAGCTGATTCGGTTGCTGATACCGGCTCGCTGCTCGACGCAACTGATCGTCACCGGAAGCGTCCCGTTGCTCGAAGACGAACTGAACGCCGTCAGCAAAGCCGGACTCATGGCACGAGCGTATTCGAGCGGACTGCGATGGGCGACGAACTTAAGCAACAGAGGGAGAGTGACAAGGCCGTGGAAGGCGAGAGCCGCAAGAACGGTCCCCATATAGAGAGCCAGCGAGTAGAAGACGCTCGACCCCTGAGTCGTCGTGACGTACAAGATCAGAAAGAACACGCCGACCGGAGCCAGGCGGATGATACCGTTAGTCATGGTCATCATGACCTCGAAAGCATCGGAAAAGAGCTGCCGAAAACGTTCGAGGATCCCACCCCCCACCACGATCGCACAAATCGAAAAGAGGATCGTGAAGGAGATGATCGAAAGAAACCGGGCATCGGAGAGAGCGGCGATCGGGTTCGGTGGAATGAGCGACTCGACTTGCTGAAAGAGGATCTCCCCCATCGACTCGGCATGCAGCTCCTGTTCTGTCGACGCCAGACGAAGTGACGTTCCAATGCCGGGACGGACGACGTTGACCATGATCAGGCCGGTCACGATCGCCAGCATGCTCGTCCCCAGATAATACGCGAACGTCCGTGTGAAGATCCGCCCCAGACTGCTCGCCCTGCCAAGTCCCATGACGCCGCTGCCGAGCGAGACGACGATAAGCGGAATCGAAACCATGCGGAGCATGCGAATGAAAAGCTGACCCAGCCGGTCCCCCAGGTCGCCCAACCGTCGGGCAAAGGATCTACCGTGGCGTTGGAAGAGGCGATAGACGGTGGGTGCTCGCTGTTCTAGTTCCTCCAGCGTGGCCAACGAACCGGCCGCTCGATCCTCGGGGCCGCCCCCCACCACCCAACGCTCGGTCTTCCCGCTTTCGCGCGTGAGCACGATCTCGACCCGGCCGGGCCGATCGTCGATTTTGCAGTTCTTGTAACCCTTGGGGAGGAGTGACGGCTCGAGCTCCGTCACGCGCACGCCCATCGTGATGTTGGCCGTGATGCCGATGGCAGCGCCGAGCAACAGGGCGATGGCGATTTGCCAATGCAGTGCTAGGTGAAGAAGCCTGCCGATCATGATTCGCCTTTCGACGGAGAAGACGAGATCGTCGAGGATGGCTGCCCGGCCATTTCGTAACCAGCTCGCGTCGCTTTGCGAACAATCTCGGCAACGGTCTGACACCCGAGTTTGGAGAAGACCTGCGCTCGCCGACTCTCGATCGTTCGGATCGAGACGTCGAGTTCACGGGCAATCGCCTTGTTCGGCTTTCCTGCCATCATGCCATCGAGCACCGCTCGTTCGGACGCACTGAGCGCCTCGAGCTTCGCTACGAAATCAGCCTGCTCCTCCCGAGCCGCTCGCTGCTGAGCGTCTCGAGCGATCGCACCGCGAATGGCCTCGACCAACTCCTCGCGGCGACACGGTTTCTCCAGCATCGTCACCGCGCCCTGCCGCATGATCTCGACTGCCAGTTTCGTGTCGGCGTATCCGGAAATCGCAATGACCGGCAGCGTGATGTTGTGTTCGGGTAAAGCTCGAATCAATTCCAGACCATTCATCCCCAGCATCCGGATGTCGGTCACCAGACAGCCGGGAGCACCGCGAGGATACTCGCGCAAGAACGCTTCAGCAGAAGCATACACCTGGCAGTCCAAGCCCAACGAGAGGCTGAGGGCGGCGACGGAATCTCGAGCGTCGGGTTCGTCGTCGACGACGAACACGGTCGGCTTGGAAGAAGCCATTTCCTCCATCGGTGGAATCTCCCTCCGGGATGTCACGAGCCGAACTCTTTGCGGAATCGAAGCGGCCTTGGCCGATCACTTGCGAAACGGCAGGCCCAAGGCCTTGGTGCGAACGCGACACAGATACATGTCGGCCGTGATGAACAAGGTGCGACCGTCTTCTCCGAACGTGCAGTTGGCAGTTCGCTCGCCGGTGGCGATCCGCCCCAGCAGCTTTCCGTCAGGGCGCATCACCAGGACACCGCCGGGAGCGGTCGCCCAGAGATTGCCCTCGGTGTCGACCGCCATGCCATCGGGAAGACCCGGACGTTTGCCGACCCATTTCGTCGCGTCGTACACGATGCGACTTGCTCCCAGCGTTCCGTCCTCCTTTACCGGAAACGCCTTCCAAATGGCGGCTTTCGGGTCGGACTGAGCCACATAGAGCGTCTTTTCATCGGGAGAGAAGGCAATGCCGTTGGGACGCGTCATCTCCCGTGTCAACAAGGTGAGCTGGCCGTCGGGCGTGAGTCGATAGACGCCGCAAAAGTCGAGTTCGCGAGCCGGATCGTCGAACTGCTTGGGAAGGCCGTAGGGTGGATCGGTGAAGTAGAGGTCGCCGTTGGAGTGATAAACGAGATCATTGGGACTGTTGAGTCTCTTGCCGTGGTACCGATCCACCAACACCGTGATGCTCCCGTCCTTCTCGACTCGTTTGATCGCGCGGTCGCCATGGCAGCACATGACGAGTCGGCCTTCGCGATCGAGCGTCAAGCCGTTGGTCCCCGGCTCCGAGCCCGAAAAACGAGGTTTCCCGGTGTAGCCACTTGGCTGCATGAAGACCGAAATTCCTTCGCCCTCTTTCCATTTCACGATCTGGTTGCGCGGAATATCGGAAAAGAGGAGAAACGAACCTCGCGGCACCCACACCGGCCCCTCCGACCATTCGAAACCCGAAGCGAGCACCTCGATCTTCGCTCCGGCGGGGACCAGCGAGTCGAAAGCCGGATCGAGTCGCTCGATGAAGCCGATCGTCTTGGGGGGATCCTCGGCGCAAGCCCAGGGAGCCCAACCGACTAGCAGCGCCATCCACAACCATCGCATGGCCATCTCTCCTCATCTTCAACCAACCATCGCCCCGCTCGCAGTGTTCGTTGCGTTTCCCGGCACCCGATGCTATTCCGGAATCAGCTATTCCAGGATCATATCGTGGACGCTGGCGCCCGAGGGGATCATCGGCAAAACGTGCTCATGGTAGGGGACGAGCACGTTCAGCACATAGGGACCGGAGTAGGCCAACATTTCTTCGAGTGCCGGAACCAGGTCCGATTTCCGAGAAACGGTGGCGGCGCCGCAGCGATATCCCTTGGCAATCGTCTCGTAGTCCGGATAACGGCTCTGCGGGAATGGCCCTTTGCCTCGCCCCACGGCTTCCTCATCGTCCACCGGCCCCAAATACGTGTGCGCTCGATTGCCGGCCATGAACCGATCTTCCCATTGGACGACCATGCCCAAGTGCTGGTTGTTCAGGAGCAGCACTTTCACCGGGAGATGCTCGCAGTAGCAAGTCGCCAGTTCCTGGATGTTCATCTGGAAGCTGCCATCCCCGTCGATGTCGATCACCAGGGCATCGGGATGAGCGGCTTGAGCTCCCATGGCGGCAGGCAGGCCGAATCCCATCGTCCCGAGTCCCGAACTGGAAAGCCACGTGCGCGGCTCGCGGAACGAATAGAACTGTGCCGCCCACATCTGGTGCTGTCCCACACCGACAGCGATGATCGTCTTGCGCTCCGCCGTCAGACGAGACAGCTCGGCGATGGCATGCTGCTGCAAGATTCCATCGAACGACTCGTCATACCGGAATGGATGTTCGCGTTTCCACTGCTGCACCCGAGCCACCCACGGCTCGATCTGCGGTAGCGGCTCGACGACTTCATTCAACCGGGCGAGCGCATCCTTCACGTCCCCTACGATCGGCAGGTGCGCGTCCTTGTTCTTATTGAGTTCCGAAGGGTCGATGTCGATGTGGATGATCTTGGCGTGTTTAGCGAACTCCTCGAGTTTCCCGGTGACTCGGTCGTCGAAGCGCACGCCCAAAGCGATCAATAAGTCGCAATCGCGCACTGCCCAATTCGCGTAAACGGCTCCGTGCATACCGAGCATATTGAGCGACAACGGATGATCGCTGGGAAAAGCCCCCAGCCCCATCAGCGTCGTCGTCACCGGGATTCCCGTCCGCTCGGCGAACGTCCGAAGCTCCGAAGCCGCTTCCGCTGCAATGATCCCGCCGCCGGCGTAAATGAGTGGCCGTTTGGCAAGCTGGAGCGCAGCAGCGATCTGTTGAATCTGTTCGGGTTGAGCTCGGCGGTCTTCGACGTGATAGCCGGGCAAGTTCATCGGCGCATCCCAATCGGGCACGCACGAGGCAAGTTGGATGTTCTTGGGCATGTCGACGAGGACGGGACCGGGACGGCCGGTCGTCGCCACATGGAATGCTTCTCGCATAATGCGGGCGACATCATTGACATCGGTCACCAGGTAGTGGTGCTTCGTGATGCCTCGACAGACCTCGACAATCGGTGTCTCTTGAAACGCGTCCGAACCGATCACGGCGGTGGGAACCTGGCCCGTAATCGCGATCAACGGCACGCTGTCGAGTTTCGCGTCGGCAATCGCGGTCACGAGATTCGTCGCGCCCGGACCGCTCGTCGCCATGCACACGCCGACCTTCCCTGTGCTGCGTGCATACCCTTGCGCTCCGAAACCACAACCTTGCTCGTGGCGCGGCAGGATCGTGCGCAGTCGGTCGCGGTGGCGCGTAAGTGCCTGGTGGAGCGGCATGCTGGCTCCCCCCGGATAGGCGAACACGGTGTCGACCCCGTGTTGTACCAGCGACCGCACCAGGATTTCGGCTCCCGAAATCAACGCCGGTTCCTTCTCCGTGTCCACTGTCGTCCGACTCACCATGACCTCTGTCTATCGATGGGCTTTCGTGTCGTCTCGCAGGCGTCGGCAGCTCCGTCACCCCTCCCGTCCGATGCTTTCACAGTAACGGTGGGGATGGCTGCCGGCAAGCTCCGCCTCTGGCCGACTAACGTGGCTACCGCGTGCTCCGAACGCCCCACCAACCGGCGCGCGGCGGCAGCTCCGACACGTCGATTAGGACTTGTTTCCGATCCCAGTGCCAGCCATGATGGGAATGTCCAAAGCGGAATTGGAGGAGAAGGCCGCGACATCACGTCGCCATTGCTGTTTCTCGGCACGCCGGTCTTCTCGTTGCGAAGCTCATGCCCCTTGGGAGTGATCCTCATGCGAATCGTGTCCTTCACGGCGGTCCTTACGATAGCCTGCGCTACGCTGGTCGGCTCCTCCCTGCGAGCCGGTGACAAGTTCCCTCTCAGCATCGACACCGCCAAGAAGACGCTGGAAACGTACGTCCGCAAACCCGATGCGGCTTACGGTTGGAAGGTTCGGCGCGAAGGGCGTGTCGGGTCGACTCGTTATACGGAACTGATCCTGACATCCCAAATCTGGAGGGACATCCCGTGGAAGCACCAGCTATTTCTGATTCAACCGGCTCGGACGCCTAAAGACAACCACCATGCGTTGCTGCTGATTGCCGGTGGGTCGTGGAGGGACCAGTATGACCGCCCCCCTGCCGATGGAGAGACCCTGCCGCGAGACGCTCAGTTGTTCGCTCGTCTGGCTGAAATCCTCCAGACGCCTATCGCCGTCCTCTTACAAGTGCCTCGGCAGCCGCTCTTTAACGGACTGCACGAAGACGAAATCATCTCGTACACCTTTGACCAATTCGTCAAGACAGGCGATCCGAGTTGGCCTCTGCTCCTCCCAATGGTCAAGAGTGCGGTCAAGGCCATGGATGCGACGACCGAATTCGCCAAGCAGAAATGGGACATGAAGATCGACACGTTCACGGTTACCGGAGCGTCCAAGCGTGGATGGACGACGTGGCTGACTGGAGCTGTCGACCGGCGTGCCACCGCGATTGCACCGATGGTGATCGACGTGCTCAACATGAAGGAACATCTCGACTACCAGAAGAAGGTTTGGGGAGAGTATTCGGAACAGATCGGCGACTATACCGAAAAAGGATTGCCCGAACTCATGGATTCCAAGCCGGGCGAAGTCTTGCGGGCGATCGTGGACCCTTACAGTTACCGGCAGCGCTATCGTCAACCCAAGCTGCTTCTGATTGGCACGAATGATCGCTACTGGCCCGTCGATGCGTTGAACCTTTACTGGAAAGATCTGCCGCAACCGAAGTACGTACTGTACATCCCCAACAACGGTCACGGGCTCAAGGATATCGTGCGTGTCATGGGAACGATCAATGCGCTGCACCAACATGCGGCTCGCGGATTCACCCTTCCCAAACTCACCTGGTCGGCCCAAAAGGAAAATGGCGGCATCGAGCTCCGCGTCGAGTCGGACAAGAAGCCCGAGTCGGTCGTCGCGTGGGTGGCGACCTCGCCGACTCGCGATTTCCGCGAAGCCAAGTGGCGGTCGTTCACCATGGAATCCTCGGAGAACGGGTACCGCTACCGTTTGCCGGCGCCAGAGGAAGGGTATGCAGCGGTGTTCGGCGAGGCCGTTTATCGCGACCTTCACACGCCCTACTTCCTCTCCACGACGTTGCACGTGGCTGGAAGCGCTTCGAGCAGCTCGGCGACATCCAGCAGCGAATCTCCATGAGTGTCTCACCGCCCTCGAGCGACTTCGAACAACTGCGCCGAGCGCTCGCCGGCGACGGTGAGACAACAGTTCAATCGCTTCGCGACGTCGTGGAAGCCTTTGTCGCCGAACGCGATTGGCATCGATTCCACACACCGAAGAATCTCAGTATGGCCCTGGCGATCGAGGCGGCGGAATTGATGGAGCATTTCCAGTGGCTGGAGCCTCAGGAGTCATGCGACATCGGCGCGTCGCCGAAGTCGCGCCGAGCCGTCGGGGAAGAGCTGGCTGACGTGATTTGCTATGCCCTGGCATTGGCCAATGCCCTGCAGATCGACGTCAGCAGCGCGGTGGCGGAGAAAATGAAGGCTAATGCGCGCAGGTATCCAGCGGGCAATCCTCCTCCACGGGACGGTGGAAACCGGGAAGGATCATCTGTCGAGGAGGCTGGATCGAATCGAGCAACTGGCGGCGGTAGTGAGTCGCCAGGTTGATCATCATCTCCAGGATGAGCATGTCACCTCGGTTGAGTACGTGCCTCGCGCTGCGGCTGCCAATTCCCTCCACCATCGATTCCATCACACTCACGTGCAGCGCCATCATTTGCCGAGGCGACATCTGGGCTCGAGCCAAAAGCTCGGCCAACGCTCGCACTTCTTCTCGCAGATTGCCGCTCCCCATGATCACATACGAACGAAGAAGCTCGCGATAGTGGTCTCGCAGTTCGCTCGGTAACGTAGCAGCCAGGTGATCCAACGTGGGATCGCCGGACGACGGCTTGCTCGAGGAAAGCATCTGTCGCTGCTGCTCCAAGAGACGCGACACTTCATCGTGTTCAAGCTGGAGTCGATGCCGATGGGCTTGTTGAAGCCTCCGGTTTTCCGCCACAAGTTCATGACGCTCCATCGCCCGTGAAATCGTCCAAATCAAGGCTCGCGTCGTCGTCTCTTCAATGTGCAAATAGGCGTCGGCTCCCGCTTCGTAACAAAGCGATTCCATCTGCCGCCTCGGTTCGTCTCCCAGAATGATGACTGGCTGTTCATCGCTGCTCCCGGCTCGAATCGCATCCATTACCTCCAGCGCATCGACCTCACCCGGTTCGTGGCCGATCAACACGGCATCGAACAACTCTTCCCGCAACCGAGCCAGCCCCTCGGGCACGCCTCGCGACGATTCCAACGCCACTTCGGTCGCGCTGTCGCTGGCGAAGGCTTCCGCCAGCCAGCCACCTCGTCGGCGAGGACCACAGATGAAAAGGATCCTCATCCGAGGCGGCAAGAATCCCCACGGTGTCGCGGGGAGCTGATGGGCGACTTGCTTCCCTGCCGGACTCATGCCGAATCCCTCCTCCGCTCCTGCAAGGAGGCATCCCGCAAGAGCGCTTCGAGCTTCTGTCGTTCTTCCCGCGCTTGGCGTACCAATGCGTCGAATACGCGGATCTTGCTGTCGAGTTCCCCTTTGAGGTCTCGAGCCAGTTCATGCATCTCCACTTGCCACCGTAACACGTCCTGTGAAAGATCCCCGGCAGGACGATCGCGAGTCGGTCTGGCCAACGGCTGCTCCTTCCGGGAATGGCGAGGGCGGCGCCACAGCCGGCGCATCAGGATGACCGTGGCCATGGCCATGCCGGCGGTGAACATCCATGAGCCGGTCGTCTGCGGATAGATTCCCATCCCGCGATTCCTTCCTGCGGGGAAAGCGGCCTGAGCGGAGACGGCCTACAGAAGCCGACTCGAGCCGCGGGAATGTAGCAAATTCATTCCCTGCCGCAAAGAGAAGCTGCCACGGCAGCCTGATACACGGTGAGGAAAGGCACGCGATGCTGCCGAGCTAAGGCCCGGCATGAGTCGAACTCGGGAATGAATCGCCGCTCCCCGTCCCCCCACTGAACCCATTTTCCGGCGACCTTTCCCCAATTTGTCTCGACGGCTCCCTCTTCCCTCGCCACCTTCCGCCGCCAACTCCGAGAAACCCGAATCCCGGTCGTGGTCGACTCGGCAAAGAGCGTCCTTTCCAGCTCCAGACGTCGGACGAGGGGAGCCAGCACTGTGACGAGGGTCGCCGGACGGTTCTTCTTCATCCAGATCGGCGTGAAGAAGACGTCGATGGCTCCCTCGTCGAACAACCGTTCCATCAAGTAGCCGAGTTGCTCGGGCGTCTGGTCGTCGATCTGCGTTTCCAAAACGTCGACGCGGTCCTCGGACGCCCCGACCGGTGCCTCTTCTCGACCGACGACGACGCGCAGCAGGTTGGGTTGCTCCTCCAGGTCTCGGTCGCCCGCTCCGTAGCCGATCTGTTCGACGGTCATGGCCGGCAGCGGACCGAACGCATCGACGAGTTCCGCGACGAACGCAGCTCCCGTCGGCGTCGTCAGTTCGGCTTGGATGGGACACTCTTCCAGCGGGACTTCCTTGAGGAGTTCCGCCGTGGCCGGAGCCGGGAGCCGAACGCGTCCATGGGCGATCTCGACGGTCCCGGTTCCCACGGGGATCGCCGACGCCACGACTCGCTCCGCTCCCAACCAATCCCAGGCAATGGCGACGCCGACGATATCGAAGATCGAGTCGATCGCTCCGACTTCGTGAAAGTGGACCCGTTCGACCGACGTTCCGTGCACCCGCGCCTCCGCCTCGGCCAGCCTCCGGAAAAACCGCTCGGCCAACTCTCGCTGAGTGGAAGTCAGCGCACTGTTTTCCAGCAGCCCCAGAATGTCGCTTAAGTGTCGATGCGCGTGCTGCTCGGAGTGGACAACGCGGACATTCGTCGCCCGGAACCCTCGGCGACGTACCTCTTCGATCTCGAGGTGAGCATCCACCAGCCCGAGTGACTCGAGTCCCTCCACGATCTGCTCGGCAGGGGCTCCCAGGTCGATCAGCGCGGCCAGGAGCATATCGCCGCTGATACCGCTGAAACAGTCGAGGTAAACCGTGCGCATTGGATGGTTGGAACGCTCGTCGTCGAATCGATTCCCGCCCCGGACTTTCCGTTGGCCAGAAAAGATATACCGGCCGTTGGCGAGAGGAAACGGGCTGGCTTGTTCGGCCCCTCATCCTACCGGCGGGCCATGGCTGCTGGTAGCCGCCGGAGCCCAAGCAGCGAAAAAAATGCGCCAGATGCCCTTGGCCCTTGACAGAGCTGCTAAAATGCGCGGCCTAGGGTGAGCATTCGGCGGTTGGAGAGTTTGGCTAGTCGTAACTTCTTAGCAAATGACCTGCTTCTTCGGACGCGGATCGGAGAGGTGGTAAACTTGCTTGGCCAACGCCTCGTGTGGGGACGCCGGTGAGTCGGTTCAGCGGCTTGGCCTGGCGACAATGTGACCTGGTAGCGATGGGGGTCAGTGCCTTGTTCGAAGTGCGGCTGAATGGTTTCGAGGACTCGAACGGCAATCTTGGGGAAACGGAAGCGGAACCGTTGGTTGAATTGGACATGGTGGTGGCGGAAGAACTGGACGATGAGGACGACCTGGTAGAAGACGCGACAGCGCGGACCGAACTGGAGGGCGAAGAAGACGAACTCGAAGAGGAAGAGTTATTCGAATCGTGGTCGGATGATCCGGTCCGAATGTACTTGACGCAGATGGGCGAAATCCCGTTGCTGACACGGGAGGAAGAGGTCGAACTCGCCAAGCGGATCGACGTGAATCGCCGGCGCTTTCGCCGAATGTTGCTCGCATCTGACTACGTCATGCGAGCCGCCGTCAAGCAATTGGAGAAGGTGGAAGCAGGGGAGGTCCCGTTCGATCGCGCGATTCAGGTCTCCAGCAGCCTGCGATTGGAAAAAGATCAGATCCTTGGCCGCTTCCCGCAGAACCTCAAGACCCTTCGAGTCCTGATGCGGCAGAATCGTGCCGACTACCGCTTGGTGATGAATCGCCGTTATCCTCGCGCCGAACGTCGAAGAATCTGGAAGCGGTTGTGTCGCCGGAGACTTCGGGCTGTTCGTCTCATCGAGGAACTCGGCTTGCGCATTCAGTTGCTCGAGCCATACTTGGAAACGCTGACTCAATTCAGCCGTCGCATCGAGGCTTTGCGAGAGGAGATCGAAGAGTTTCGGCGCAAGCGCACGCCGATGGCAGAACGGATGCCAGTGCTGAAAGAGTATCGCAGCCTCCTTCTGGCAACGCAGGAGACGCCGACCAGCCTGCGTCATCGCGTCGCCTACTTGCAGCGCGTCCATGAAGCCTACTGCCAGGCGAAACGAGAGTTGTCTGAGGGCAACTTGCGACTGGTGGTGTCGATCGCCAAACGGTATCGAAACCGCGGCTTGAGCTTTCTCGATTTGATCCAGGAGGGCAACGCCGGGTTGATGCGGGCGGTGGAGAAATTCGAGTATCGTCGCGGCTTCAAATTCTGCACCTACGCGACGTGGTGGATCCGCCAGGCGATCACCCGCGCCGTTTCGGATCAAAGCCGCACCATTCGCATTCCCGTGCACATGGTCGAGACGATCACGCAGATCCGGTCCGTGGTGAAACGTCTCGTGCAGGAACTCGGACGGGAGCCGTCCGTAGAGGAAATCGCCAAGCACGCCGGAACGTCGCTGGAGGAGACACGCCGCATTCTGTCGATCAGCCGCTATCCGGTGAGCCTCGATTCGCCCGTGGGGACGAGTGACGAGAGTCGCTTCGGGGAATTGCTTCCCGACCAGGATGCCGAGAATCCCGTGCTACGAGCCTCCCAGGAAATGCTTCGCCAACGCATCCAAGAGGTACTCAAGTCGCTCAGCTACCGCGAGCGGGAAATCATCAAGCTTCGGTACGGGTTGGGAGACGGGTACAGCTATACGCTCGAGGAAGTGGGACACATCTTCAAAGTCACTCGAGAACGCATTCGGCAGATCGAAGCGAAGGCGGTGCGCAAACTGCGCCAGCCTTCACGCAGCCAGGAACTTGTCGGGTTCCTCGATTGACGCGAACCTTCCCACACTTTCCGCAACGCGATTGGCCGTCATAATGGCAATACCGAAAGTACGGTTTGGCGAAGGCGGCATTGCGGGACAGGTGGGGAATGGACATCGAGACGCTCGTCGCGTGGCTCGAAGATCTGGAAGTCGCGGCTCCCGAGCTGCGCCGCTGGGGACTGGAAAACCTCCCTCGAGCGCGCGCGAACCTGGCTGCCATTGCCGAAGCCGGTGTCACGCTCGATTTGTTGGCGGTTCTGTGCGACCAGCTCGCGGAGTCCCTCCCCGCCTGCAGCGATCCGGACATGGCGCTGAACAATCTCCAGCGGTTCATGGCCGCAGCGAGGAACCCGCTCTCGTTGGGGGCGCTCTTCGAACGCGATCCCCAGGCACTGCCGACACTCGTGCAGGTCTTTTCGACAAGCCAATACATGGCGGACTGGCTTGTTCGCGACCCAGCCACCTTCGACTTGCTGCGCATGACCGAAGGCCACCCGATCGCCCGTCAGGTGCTCGTGGCCGAAATCAACGAAGAGATGAAAGCGGCTCGCGACGAAGCGATGGCCATGGCCATCTTGCGTCGCTACAAACATCGGGAAACGCTTCGGATTGCCTACGGCGACATCGTCGTCGGCCAGGAAGTCGACGTTGTGACTCGTCAGATTTCCTATCTGGCCGACGCCATTTGCGACGCCGCGTTGGGATTCGCGTGGCGCGTCCTGAAGGAGCGTTACGGCGAACCGCGCACGCCCGAAGGTGAGACCGCGCGACTCGTCGTCCTGGGCCTGGGCAAACTGGGTGGCGAAGAACTCAACTACTCGAGTGATATCGACCTGGTGCTCATCAGCGAATCGGACGGCCGAACGAGCGGCCCCAAACAGGTCGACAATCGGGAGTTTTTCGAACGTGTCGCACGGCTGCTGGTGAAACTTCTGAGTGAATCGACGGAACTGGGTGCCGCCTACCGCGTCGATTTGCGGTTGCGGCCCGGAGGAAGTCACGCTCCGGCTGTCGTCCCGATCGAGTCGGCCCTTCAGTATTACGACATGTCGGGACGCACGTGGGAGCGGCAGGCGTTCGTGAAGGCGAGACCGGTGGCCGGCGATCGGGAACTGGGAACTCGGTTCCTCGAGCGGCTCGAGCCCTGGATCTATCGCCGCTATCTCTCCGGCGCCGATATCGCCGGCATCAAGACGCTCAAGCGGAAGATCGAACAGCGGGCCCGCCGGGTGGGACAGGAGTTCCACGATGTCAAGACCGGTCACGGAGGCATCCGCGACATCGAGTTCGCCATTCAGTTTCTGCAGTTGCTCAACGGCGGTGACCTGCCCGAAATCCGCACCCCCAACACGCTTCAAGCCATCGTTGCGCTCGAACAGGTCGGATGCCTGACGATGCAAGAGCGCACACTGTTGGCCGATCACTACGCTTTCCTGAGAAAACTCGAACACCGTTTGCAAATCATGTTCGATCTGCAAACGCATCAGCTCCCGGCTTCGGATCTGGAACGGAGACGGCTGGCGATCCGAGCCGGCTATCGGGACGAACCGAACGCCTCGGCACTCGAACAGTTCGAACGCGACCTCAAAGAAAAAACCCAACTGAATCGGCGGATCCTCGATCACCTGCTGCATGACGCGTTCAGTGACGACCCGGAAGCCGAACCGGAAACCGACTTGATCCTCGATCCGGACCCCGATCCCGAGTGGGTCGCCGAAATCTTGTCCCGCCACGGCTTTCGCAACCCGGAGACCGCCTATCGCCATCTTCAGGATCTGGCGCGCGAGAAGATCTCGTTTCTCTCCACGCGGCGCAGTCGCCATTTTCTCGCCGCGATCGCTCCCCGTTTGATCGCGGCCATCGCGGCAACTCCCGACCCCGACCAGACTCTCGTCGACCTGGTGCGCGTCAGCGACTCGCTTGGGGGAAAGGGAGTCTTGTGGGAACTCTTCCAGACCCATCCGCCCTCGCTGCAACTCTACACTCGGCTCTGCGGCTGCAGTCCCTATCTCTCCGGGATTCTCACCTCCAACCCCGGCATGGTCGACTTCCTCCTGGATTCCCTTCTGCTCGACCGGCTCCCGACATGGGACGAACTCGAGCAGAACCTCGCCGAACTTTCTCGCGGCGCCGAGGAACTCGATCCGATCCTGCACGCCTTCAAAGCCGACCAGCATCTGCGCATCGGCGTGCGGGACATCTTGGGTAAGGAAGACCTCGCCGACATTCATCGTGCACTTTCCGATGTCGCGGAGGTCTGTGTGCGCTGCATCGCCGCTCACGAGTACCGAGGTCTGGTCGATCGCTTCGGCTATCCGGCACAAGAAGAGGTTCCTCACACGGCCGACCAGTGCGACTTCGTGATCCTCGGAATGGGGAAGTTCGGAGGGCGAGAACCCAACTACCACAGCGACCTCGATGTCATGTTCGTTTACGACGCGGAAGGGACGACGCAGTTGCATCAGCGCCGCGCCTCTCCCACGTCGCATCAGCACTTCTTCAGCCAGTGGTCCCAGAGGATCGTCAAGTCCGTCACGCGCATGGGGCAACATGGGCGTCTGTATGAGATGGATCCTCGGTTGAGGCCGACGGGAAAAAGCGGTGCGTTGGCTATTTCGCGAGCAGGCTTTCTGCGGTACTTCACCAGCGGCAGTGGGCAGCTTTGGGAAAGGCAGGCCCTGTGCAAGGCGAGACCCGTCTTCGGCTCGCCCGCGGCTCGACAGCGCGTCATGGAAGCGGTCCGCGAGGCGATCCTCGCGAAACCGTTTCGCCCCGAAGATGCTCGCGAAATCCAACAAATGCGGTTCCGGCTTGAGGAGACGGCCTCGCCGCAGAATCTGAAACGAGGCCGAGGCGGTACGGTCGACATCGAATTCGCCGTGCAGATGCTTCAACTAAAATGGGCCGCTACTAGGCCTGAAGTGCTGGTTCCCGGGACGCTCGCCGCGATCGAGGTCCTCGGCGAAGTCGGGGCCCTTTCGCCGTCAGATGCTTCTTTCTTCGCGCAGGCGTACCGTTTCCTCCGAGGCATCGAGACGGG
Source organism: Planctomycetaceae bacterium (assembly GCA_015490875.1). Classification (GTDB taxonomy): domain Bacteria; phylum Planctomycetota; class Planctomycetia; order Pirellulales; family Pirellulaceae; genus S141-3. Next base: position 5,897 of record WFWZ01000377.1, on the reverse strand, counting down.
ACTTCGGCTGATGAACACTGTGGCGCGTCATGACTTGCCGACGGAAGAGCGAGAACTTCGGAAACTCGCCTATCTACTGCGCTATGAACGTCACGAAGACCTGCTGGAAAAATGCGCCGATATCCGCTCGGCCACGCGAGCTCGCTTCTTGCAACTGATCGAAGAAACGGCGAGCGGGGACTGAAAAACCGAGAATCGATGCGGTAAAGTGAACGGACGCTTCGGGAGCCTCGAGGTTGCCGCCCTCCAGGCAGGAAGTGTTGGTCCTTTGCGGGAGTTCCATCATGTCGCGATTCACTCGATCGAGCCGCCGTCAGTTCCTCCGTACGACCCTCGCCACAGGTGCCGCATGGACGGCACCGGTCATCGTGCCAGCCACGAGTCTCGGGAGCACTGGCCGAGCGGCACCGAGCGAGCGCATCACCTTGGGAGTCATCGGCATTGGGCCTCGATGCACGTATGACCTCAAGTCGATGCTCCAACTCTCCGACGTCCAATGCGTGGCGATCGCCGATGTGCAGAAGAGTCGCCGGGAAGCGGGCAAGGCTTTGGTTGATGGACACTATGGCAACCAGGCATGCCGACTCTATCGGGATTTTCGCGAACTGTTGGCTCGCGACGATATCGACGCGGTCATTATCGCGACCGGCGATCGGTGGCACGCTCCGGCGTCGATCATGGCAGCGGAGGCCGGTAAGGACGTCTACTGCGAAAAACCGTGTGGCCTGACCATCGAAAAGTGCCAGCAGATCGACGAGGTGTTTCGCAAGACGGGACGGATCTTTCAAGCGGGGACGCAGCGACGGAGCGTTCCCAATTTCCAACACGCTGTGCGTCTCGCCCGCGAAGGCAAACTCGGAAGACTCCACACGCTCTACGCTTCGGTCTACACGCCTCAAATCAAGACCGACTGGCTGCCGCGTCAGCCAACGCCGCCGCGCGAGGTGTGCGACTGGAACCTCTGGCTCGGACCGGCACCCTGGCGGCCTTACAACGAACTTTACGTGAAGGGCCGATGGCGAGGCTATTACGATTTTGACTCGGGCGCTCGGCTGCTCGACTGGGGCGCTCACACGCTCGACCTTTGCCAATGGGCCAACGATGCCGACGGCACGATGCCGATCAAGTACGAACCGAGCGACACGGGGATCACGGCCTACTACGCCAACGGCGTGAAGGTGATTCTCGGCTTTCTCAAGACGCCCTTCGGAGACCGGCCCGGGGGGGTCAACAGCTTGGGAACGTGCCCAGTGCGGTTCGAAGGGGACGAGGGCTCGGTCGAAACGGGCGACAACGGCGGGATCGTCGTCAAACCGAAGTCGCTGGAAAAGGAAGTTCCCACGAATCTCAAGCGAGTGCGCGGGATCGACGTCTATGCACATGCACGTAATTTCTTCGACTGCGTCAAGTCGCGCAGGCGGCCGGCTGCCAACGCCACGATCATGAGGCGGTCCCATATCGCATGCCACGCCGCCGCACTTTCGTGGATCCTGGGACGCACGTTGGAACTCGATCCCAAGACCGAAACATTCCGGGATGATTGGGAAGCCGAATCGCTTAAGCGTCGGCCCGAGCGGGATCCGTGGAACGTGTGATGGTGATGGCCCATGGAAAAGGGATTGTTCGATCTGAGTGACGAAATCGCCGTGGTCCTCGGCGGCACCGGAGTGCTGGGAGGAGCCATGGCGGAGGCACTCGCGCGGCATGGAGCTCAAGTCGCCGTAGTCGGTCGGAATGCGGAGCGAGGCGAGTTGCGGGTAGCCAGTATACGCAACGCCGGAGGAACCGCACTGTTTGTAGCCGCCGATGCGCTCGACCGATCGTCGCTGGAAGAAGCTCGGTCGACGATCGAAGAGAACCTCGGTCCCATCTCCGTTCTGGTGAACGCCACCGGCGGCAACCACCCCAAGGCCACGCTTCCCCCGGGCAGCGATTTCTGCCAGCTGCCGTTGGATGCCTGGCGGCAAGTTTTCGACTTGAATCTGGTGGGTGGCGTGTTGCTACCGTGCCAGGTCTTTGGCGAGTCGATGGTACGTCGGAAGCGCGGAAGCATTATCAACATCGCTTCGATGTCCGGCATGATTCCGCTCTCTCGCGTCGTAGCCTATTCGGCCGCCAAAGCCGCCGTGATCAACCTGACGCGGTTTTTGGCTCGAGAATGGGCCACGGCGAGTGTGCGCGTCAATGCCATCAGTCCCGGCTTTTTTCCCGCCGAGCAAAACCGATCGTTGCTTTTTCAAGAAGACGGAAGCTATACCGACCGGGGCCGGCAGATCATCGATCACACGCCGATGGCGCGTTTCGGCGAGCCGTCCGAACTGGGTGGAGCCGTCGTCTGGCTGGCCAGTCCCCAGGGATCGTCGTTCGTGACCGGCCAGAACATTGTCGTCGATGGCGGATTCTCCTCAACCACCATCTAAAGACGGGAAAGTGAGAGAAACCACCATGTCGACTGGCCTCGCATCGCTTCTTCGCTGGCGACTGATTCCCGTCGTATCGATCGCCGATGCAGATCAGGCCCTGCGGCTCGCCGATGCACTGACCGAAGCGGGACTGCCGTGTGCGGAGATCACGTTGCGAACCGATGCGGCACTCGAGGCCATTGCGCTCCTGTCTCAGCGGGAAGGATTCACGGTCGGAGTCGGAACCGTGCATTCCTATCGAGATGCCGAAGCTGCGTGCGCAGCGGGGGCTCGGTTCGTGGTCACTCCGGGACTCAACGTGCGGACCGTCCAATGGTGTCAGGAGCAGGGCGTGCCCGTGTTGCCCGGGATCGCCACTCCCAGTGACCTCGAGTCGGCAATGGAACTGGGCGTGTCCTACGTGAAATTCTTTCCGGCCGAGCCGTTGGGAGGTGTGCGTTTTTTGAAAGCCCTGGCCGGTCCCTACGCAGAGATGCGCTTCGTGCCGACCGGGGGCATTTGCCGAGAGAACCTGCTCGAGTACCTGAAACTGCCGGGAGTCGTCGCGTGCGGCGGGAGCTGGATGGTGTGCCGAGCGTGGCTCGAGGCGGGCGATTTTGCGCGCGTCACGGCAGAGACGGCCACGGCGCTGAAGATGATCGCCGAGGCATTCGGGGAACGCGAGGACAAATAAAGCCGCCGCATTTGTTGCGAAGAGAAAACCGCTGATGCACGATTCGATCCACCCGTTTCGCCGTCTCTTCCGAGACAACTTCACGGTGCACGACATCACGGAACCGTTGGCATCGTTCGATGGAGAATCGGACGGTCAGGCCGTGCGGCAGACCATGGAGGAAGCGGGGTACGAACTGGCGGGCGTTCGTCAGCGGGGCGTGATGGTCGGCTACCTCATGCGGGACGAGTTGGCGAGTGGGCCATGTCTGCAGTGGCGTCACCCGTTCAGTGAGGAGGTTGTCATCGACGAGTCGGAATCGCTGGCGGATCTCATCTTACGGCTCCGAGACCGGCAGCGCCTTTTTGTGCGTGTCTTTGGAAGGCCTGGTGGTATTGTCAGTCGTACCGACTTGGAAAAGCCGGCTGTCCGGATGTGGTTATTCGGCATGATCACCTTGATGGAGATGCGTTTCACGTCGCTGATCGACCTGCTTTCCGACGACGTCTGGCAGAATCTCCTCTCTGAGAACCGACTCGAAAAAGCTCGGTGGCTCCAGGCTGAACGGCGCAAGCGGCACTCTCAAGTGAGACTCGTCGAGTGCCTCCAGTTCGCCGACAAAGCGCAGGTCATTGCCCGTTCGCCGGCGCTGCGTGAGCGCACGCAGGCATCTTCACGGCGCGAGGTTGAACAGATCGCTCGGAAACTGGAGCAGCTTCGCAACCATCTAGCGCACGCCCAGGAAATCACGCTCACGAGTTGGGACACGATCGTCCTGTTGGCAGAACACTTGGACGAGGTTCTGATCGGGCCGGAACTGGGGTAAGCCAACATAGATCAGACTTTCAACCTGCCGAACACTGTAATGGGAATCTTTCGGCGACACGCGATGTGTTGTCTCTAATTGCGCCCCCGTTGGGCTCGGATGACTGGGCCCCCTTCCCAGGGCGGCACAGCGTTCCGGTTGCGGGCTTACGCCCGGCTGCGGTGACGCTGCATTCGGCTCAAGTTCAATCGTCGGTTCCATCTTCCCTCGGCAACGAGGGATCTCGCTGGACTCGCAAGACGATCTCATCCAATACCGCGAGAATATCGTCCGCTGTTTGTACCGACTTCTCAATTCCCACTTGATCGGCCAACAACTGGGCCACCTCTTTGTACCGACCGACGAATTTCTCGTCACGGCGCACGACATGGTGCCATCGGTATGCGAACCAACTTGTCAACCCGATCGAAAGGCCCGCGACTACGTGGAGCCCGACAATATAGAGACGGAATAACTTCCTTCTCGTGCATCTCATTTGCGCCACCTCCAGAAGAGACAAAGTGCCACGCCATGGTGCGGCCGCGGAGTGGTACAATAACCGAAGCGGGTGCTACCAGATTAACCGAGGGGATGGGGTCGACAGAAAGCGGCGTCGGTTTCGACTGGATTCACCCAACAAGACTTTCAATCGTCGATTGGCGATGACCCCAAAGGCGCAGCGAAAAGTACAGCGGTAAGGGTTCGCAAGACGTCGCAAGCAGATTCGCAAAATGCAAAAAACCCGGGAAAAACGACACTTTGCAAGATGTTGCGAGCCCCTGCAAAGAGGTAGGAATGGGCGACACTGGATTCGAACCAGTGACCTCCGCCGTGTGAAGACGGCGCTCTAACCAACTGAGCTAGTCGCCCGAGGTAGTCGGCCGCTCGCAGCTTCGGTGCTCCAAACTGCCAGCCTCGTGTGATGCTACCCCATGAGCTTCCGCTGTCAACCAGGGTAGACCTCCGGAGACCTGGGAAGCTTGACGAACTCCCGCGGCGGCATCCACGATCGAGCCGACTTTCCGGCAGCCGGGGGACGCGGCGACACGGCCTGCGACTATAATATCGGTTCCGATCGAGGACGCACGGGAGCTCCCGGCTGCACCCAACTCCTTGGGTCCGCGCGGTCACGCCCGCCACGCTCCGGCCGCGACCGATGTCTCCCTTTCACGTTGCGACAACCCGCCCAGCCCCCTGGTACAAGTCAAGTTCTGTTTCCCCGACCCTGTGTCTCCCCTTCGACGAAGGTAGCCATTATGCCCCCAGTCGCTCTGGAATGTGCACGAGCGCGTCGACATCAGCGGATTCACCGCCCACCTATTCTCCTCGCCTTGGTCGGCTGTCTCTTAATTGGGGCGGTAACGAGAGCGCTGGCCGCGGACTCGCCTGATGTCTACGGATTTCGCGGCGGGAGTCGGCGGCAGGGCCTAGTCGCTCCTTCGCTCGCGCTGCCTCTGGCCAAGGTCTGGGAAGCCTCCACGGCCGCCCCCCAACCCGCCTGGCCGGAACGTTCTCCCAAACTCAGCTTCGATTGGTGGCCGGTTCCCGTCACCGACGGCCAGCGAGTCTACCTCTCCTCGTCGGCTCGTGGTGCCGTCGACGCCTGGGACCTCCGGACGGGAAAACGGCTCTGGACGTGCTACGCCGACGGCCCCGTGCGTTTCGCTCCCCTTGTCGTCGAGAATCGCCTCTATTTCGTCGCCGACGACGGCTACCTCTACTGCGTCGATGCGAGCACGGGCCGGGAAATCTGGCGGCGGCAGGGAGCTCCCGCCGGGCGGATCGTTCTCGGCAACGAGCACTACATCAGCGCCTGGCCGGCTCGGGGCGCCCCCGTCTACCACAATGGTGTCGTCTACTTCGCCGCCGGCATTTGGCCATGGATGGGCATTTTCATTCATGCCGTCGACGCGACGACGGGAGAAATCGTCTGGACCAATAGTGGGGAAGGCGAAAAGTACCTACGTCAGCAACACAACAGTCCGGCCTTCGCCGGCATCGCGCCTCAAGGATATCT
>WFWZ01000376.1 GCA_015490875.1 Planctomycetaceae bacterium | reverse complement strand
TACCTTGAGCCGTTTCAAGCAGCCCGAGTTCCTGGTAGACCTTGTCGATCCGCTGACGGATTTCCCGCTGGTCATCCTTCATACTCTCGGATTGGTCGAAGCACCACACGACCAACACGGGACCTTTCTCGAGCATCCACATGATCTCTTGTGTGATCCGATCGAGTGCTTCCTGGTAGTCACCGACGATCGCGCGAGCGTCCCCGAGTGTGCCGTCGGGAACGGCGGTTCCCAGTACTTTGGCCCCCGGAAGCGAAAGGACGGGACTATCGATGCCCAAGGGCGCATCGACGACCTCTTCCATCTCGCCCTGATCGAGCTGCACGCCGGCGGCGCCCACGGTCGCGGCAGCCGCCGCCTTTTCGACCGGCGAGGGAGCCATGTCGGTTAGCGCGTCCGTGATTTCCGTTGCCGCCTCGAGGTCTTCCTTCAGTTCCACCGCGAGCATCTCTGGTTCCTCAAGCGGCGTTTCGTCCAGCACTTCGCTCACGAGTGACGTCATCTGGTCGATGCCGCCTCCGGGTACGACGGCGAGGGCAAGAACCACGAGCGCCAGGACGTGGATGACCAACGACGTGCCGGCGGCTCCCAGCCCTAACATCCAGCCCTGCCGACTCTCCAACGGGGACTCAGGGACCATCCCCTCCTCGGTGCCGTCGGCTGCCGGCGGCACCTGGCTGGCAGGGACCGTCTGGGGTGAGGGAACCGAATTCACTGCGGAATTGGAATCGGTAGGCATGGTGCGTGTCGTCCTTCCCGGAGTTGCTAGGGATGCCACAACGCTCGACCGAAGGAGTATTCCCCTCGGGCTCTCTCATTATAGGCGGAATCGGCCGTCGTTCGGTATCCAAATGCGGAAACTTCGCAAGCCGGGCGGGGCAGGCAAGCTGTCGGGGACCCCACGGGAAAGGGCAGGCGGAATGGAGCGACCCTCGGTTGGTTGCCGACATAGCGAGGGAGAGCTTGGTTGGGACCGAGCCGTCTTGGGTGCAAGAAGGGGGACGATCGGTGAGTGGGCAACTCGGACAAGCGACGTGGACATTCGTAGTCGATGTGAACTCTTGCGGCTCGGACGTAAACCCGGCCGGCCTCCTTCAGCTGGCCACTCTTCTGGACCGCTATCGAATGCCGGCTTCCTGGGCGTTTCGAGCTCACACGGACCATCGAGCACTCGAGCTACTTCTGGGCCGCATTCCGGGAGCCGACCTGCTATTGGCGGGTGGAGACGCCCCCTTACCTCCTCGAGGCACTCGCGCTCAGTTCGCCCAGTGGCTTGAGGACCGCATGGCTTCCTTCCATCGCCTTGCCAAGCACCCCTCGGGCATCTGGGGGTTGCCGGCGGAAGGCCTTGCCGACTACGTCGACCTGCTCGTCAAGCACAAGCTGCGGTGGGTGGCCAACCAAGGCCGCTCTGGACAAAGAGCATCGGGGGATCTCGAGCCGTCCCACACTCGGTACGGCATCTGGTCGGCCCGGCCGGGATGGAAGCTCTCGCAGGCCGGTTCCTGGTCCGCCCCCCTTCAGCGACTGGCATCCCGGCATCGCCTGGCAAATCGCGTCAAACAGCGACAGGCGACCGTGGCCGTGATCGATCTACCCGCCATGGTCCGCCGGCCGGCGAACTGGGCTCACCTGGAGGAGCTCTTACGGGCACTGGCTCGATGGCGGAACCGGGGCAGGCTCCGAGCCGAATCGCTGGCCGGAATGACACTCGTGCTCCAGCCGCCACCGCGTCGCGCGATGCGGTCAATTCTGCGAGCCGCTTGACGAGGGGCTGAATCACCGTGTGCGATGGTGAGACACTGACACCCCTATGCCGTATGGTGGCGACTCTAACGTGGACGAATACTATGATTGGCTGCGTTCACGGCCATGCCACCCCGAAAGGCATCCCCAAAGCTCCTTTCGTCCCAGAATCGCGCACGGTGATTTAAGGCAGCGAGGAAAAGCCAAGAAAGAGGAAAAGACGAGCAGGCGGCGGTCAGGGCGTCCCCCATCACCGCTCCAGGTCGCGCAGCGATGACCACGAAAGGTAGGCAAGGGCCCCCGAGGCCAGTACGAAGACGATGTCCATGAGCATGTTTTCTCGACCGAAGGGGATCTTGAGCACCAGGTCGAGCAAGAACAAGATCAGGGTCACGGCCGCGATGGCCATCCCCGCATAACAGAGGGCCTTGGGCATCAGGTGCGTCCTCGAGGGGGTCGGTCGTAGCCTCAGAGTCTCCAGCGTCATTATTCTGCTAGTATAATCCGGCCCTTTCGGGTGTCATGGTTTTTCCCCGGCCGAATCGAACCTCGCATCTTCGGCCTTTCCGCCGGCATCGAAAAATCGGATTGTATCAACGACCGGCCGCCGATGCGACAAGTGACGCCGGGAAATCGAGCCGTTTTTCGAGGAATTTGAGGGTGAAATGAGCCGATTTGCAGAGCCGCCGACCTCGGAAGACCCTCAGAACTCCCGCACCGGACCCTTGAGTTGGGACGACATCCGAGCCCAGATGCCCGTGACCGAGCGTTGGGCCTACTTCGACCACGCCGCTGTGGCCCCACTCCCGGAGGCGGCTCGCGCGGCCATCGAGACATGGGCCGCCGAAGCGGCTCGGGATGGGGACACCGTCTGGCCGCGATGGGCCGAGCGGATCGAAACCGTCCGAAGCCGCTTCGCCAGGCTGCTCGGAGCCGGTTCCGACGAGATCGCTTTGGTCCCCAACACGACGACGGGGATCCACGTCGTGGCCGAAGGGTTCCCGTGGGCCGAAGGAGATCGGGTCATCTTTCCTGCGGACGAGTTTCCCTCGAACGCCTATCCCTGGCTCAATCTGCGGTCTCGAGGCGTTGTGGCCGAAGCGATCGAGAGGCCGGCGGAAGGCTGGACGACCGACGCTTTGATCGACGCCTGCGATGCCCGCACGCGGATGATCGCGGTCAGTTGGATCGGGTTCGCGTCGGGCTGGCGGATCGATGTCGCCTCCCTCGTGGAAGCCGCGCATGCCAGGAGAATCGCCGTTTTCCTCGACGCGATTCAGGGTTTGGGCGTCTTTCCACTCGATCTGGCGTCGGTCCCCGTCGACTTCCTGGCGGCCGATGGGCACAAATGGATGCTGGGCCCGGAAGGCGCCGGCGTCCTCTTCGTAGCTCGGCGTCACCTCGACAGACTCCGGCCGCTCATCGCCGGATGGCACAGCGTCGAAGAGGCTCATGACTTCGACCACCTCCACTGGAAGCCCAAGCGGTCTGCCCAACGTTACGAGGGGGGATCCCAGAATATGGTCGGCTTCGCCGGACTGGATGCCAGCGTGCGGCTGCTCGAACAGGCCGGCTGGAGTTGCGGTAGTGACCGGTTAGCCCAGCGAGTGCTGCACCTGGTGAGTGAGGCTCGGGAACGTCTGAACAGTCTGGGAACCGACATGCCGCCTGAGCCTCCGACGCAGCACGCGTCGGGGATTCTTCCGTTCGAGCTTCCCGGGAAGGATCCGCATGCGGTACGGCGTCACTGTTTGGAGCGAGGGGTTGTCCTGAGCGTTCGGGGGGGCCGCCTTCGCATCAGCCCTCACGTCTACAATAATGCCGACGACCTGGACCGCCTGGTCGACGCTCTGCGCTCGGCCGCCGCTTCGTGTTGACGATCACTCCGAACCAGTCTCGTACCGTTGTTGGCTCGCCTGTCATGCCCGACCACGAAGATCGCATCGCCGTCTATACCGGCTCCTTCGACCCCATCTCGCTGGGACATCTCAATGTCATCGAGCGGGGGCGGCGGCTCTTTCGCCGCTTGATCGTCGGCGTCGGGCAGAACATCGACAAGGAGTCGCTCTTTACGCAGGAGGAACGTGTCGAGCTCGTGCGGCGCGTGACCTCCCAGTGGGAGAATGTCGACGTCCAAGCTTTCGATGGCTTGGCGGTGACATTTGTGCGCGCCTGCGGAGCTCGCGTCATGCTGCGTGGAATCCGACCTCTGACCGACCTGGCGGGCGAATTCACTATGATGATGGCCAACCGCAAACTCGACGAAGGAATCGAGACGATTTTCCTGATGGCGGACGGGGAACTGGCTCACGTTTCGAGCTCCCTTATCAAACAGATCACTCCGCTGGCAGATGACGAGCGCCTGCGGCGTTTCGTTCCTGAAGCCATCATTCCCGACTTGCGCGCTCGCATCGCCGAGTTGCCCAAGCCGGCTCAGCCGTGACACGGATCTGTCTCTGTGCCTCCGTTAGTTTCGCGCTGCCGAAGGTGTTGGCTCGATGAAGAGAATCGGGATCTACGGCGGGTCGTTCGACCCGGTGCACTACGGGCATCTTCTCTTGGCCGAGTCGTGTCGCGAGCAGGTGCCGCTGGACGAAGTCTGGTGGGTCCCTGCTCGCTGCTCTCCTTTCAAACGAGACCAGCAGTCAGCCGCTCCCAACGATCGTCTGACGATGCTCGAGTTGGCGACGGCGGGACATGACGCATTCCGTGTCGAGCCGATCGAGATCGAGCGTGAGGGAGTCAGCTACACCGTTGAGACGCTCGAAGAACTCAGCAAGCGCCACCCCGACTACCGTTGGTTCCTCCTGATGGGATCGGACTCGCTGGCCGGATTCCCGGCGTGGCGATCCCCGGATCGGATCCTTGAGCTGGCGACGCTGGTGGCCGTGACTCGGCCCGGCACGGCTGCGTCTGGTAAGCCGTCGAGTTCAGCAGGGAGCAAGCTCGATGTGCCCCATCGCCGAATCGAAATGCCGCTCGTCGGCATTTCCAGCACCGACCTGCGAGCTCGCGTGGCGGCGGAACGCTCGATTCGATACCAGACGCCACGTGCTGTCGAGGAATACATTCGCCAGCATGGACTATATCGAGCCAGTCGGGGCGATGACTGAGAATCGAGACGTGCTACGCTTCGCCATCAATACCGGCCGCGTGTGGAAGTGGGAACAGTCGGAGTGGCTGCGGTGTCGGTCAGCGCGTCGCTCGGCCGCCCCTGGAACTCGATGAAGACGATCGCATCGGCTCGGCCGGCCGAAGGACCGAAGGGATTGGGCAGTTTCAAAAACGTGGAATTGTTCGGTTCGGGCGTGGCCACGACACCGCAGGTGAGCAGGAGGACCTGATCGGCGGGCCAGCGAAACCGTTCCTTCAGCCTCCACGTGACCATCTGCGGTACCTGAATGTCGATCCGCTGAGGAACACCCGCAGGAGTCGGCACCTGGATGGGAACGGCCACTAGTTTTTCGATCTGATCGACGCGGCATTCCAGAACGGCGTCAATAATGCGTTCGTCCGGCGACACGAGGGGTGTGAGCGAGAGATCGAATCCCTCATCGATCTGACTCGACTGAATGGCGGCCGGACCGGCGCCGAGGTGAATGTCCACGGAGCGGACATACGTTCTGGGCTGACGCCGAGAGATCGTGCGCGTCTGGCCGTTGGCGATGACCAGGTTGGGCGGGCTGTGTTCGCGGTAATCGAGTCGCTTGGCGAGGCTTGCACGCAAGAGCGCTGCGTTCTCTTTCGAAATGAGCCACGCGTCGACGCCTGGCGTGTGCATGGGGATCGAGCGCATCATCGACATGGCCGTCTGACGCCAACTAGGACTATTGACGGTTACCAGGTGCATCCGGAAGACGTAGGGACGACCGTGGCTGGCCGTGAGTTGTTTGACGACGCGGTGGACAACTTGCTGGACTTCGGGCGTGTGGTAGACGCGCAACTGCTGCTTGGAGGCACTCAGGACGCCCATCGGCTCGTAGAACCAGATATCTTTCCCCGTTTCGCGCAAAATCCACTCCACGACGGCCCGTTCGGGATGTTCGACGCCGCTGATCCGTTCAGTGTAAGGGCGCAGGTCGTAAGTGCGCCACACCTGGCCGGCCCGCCCGCCGGGATCGGCGAGGGTCGTCGTCGAAGCGGGACGCACATCGGTCCGGACATCGGTCAGGGGCAGGGCGGTGCGAGCGGGCTCCTTCAGTTGCGTTTGGGCTTGAGTGGCCGGGGAGGCGGCTTCCAGCACCAGCCATCCCGCAATGAGTACCATCCATGTGGGGAGCCGGTTCGCACGGAGGTGTCTCGGAGGAAACTCGCCTCTGGGAAGCCTGGTCCAGCGCCTCATCGTGCAGCCTCGCTTTCGCCGTGCAGGGTCGACATTTCGGGCTCCCGGCCACGGCCCCGTGGCCGGTCGGGCGGCGGAGTATACGCAATGGCCCAGGGCGGCTCAAGAGAAGTGGTCCCACACCCCTTGCCCCCAGGTGCATACACGGACTTGTATGCCCGTGGTGGGGGGGAGGGTATTGGAGTTGGTGATTTGAGCGACGATTGGTATCTTCTTGAGCAGATTGGGTAACTTGGCTCGTTTAGGAGGGAAAGTACCATGAGCACGGACGCTCAAGAAGTCGC
>WFWZ01000375.1 GCA_015490875.1 Planctomycetaceae bacterium | reverse complement strand
TATCGGCCACACTGTCGATGACGTCGAAAACACGCTTCATTCGATAGTCGCCGCCGACAATGTTCTCCAGACCGAACCGCTGGTCGAGTTGCTCCTTGAGGTGTCGGTTTTCCTCCAGGACGCGGCGCTGAGAAAACGCACGCTCCAGTGCCATCCAAAGTTCTTCGTCGATCAGCGGCTTGGTGAGCAAATCGAACGCGCCCGATCGTAGCGCCTCAATGCCGGTTTCCACCGTTCCATAACCGGTCATCAACAGGACGGTCGTGGCGGGGTAGCGCTCGCGGCAAAGCGTGAGCAACTCGAACCCGTCCCCGTCTTCCAAGCGGATGTCGGCTAGCAGCAGGTCGAACGCCTCCTGCGCGAGGGCCTCACGGGCGGCCCGCACGGTGCGAGCCTCGACGACGTCGAGCCCCTTTTCACGAAGCCACTGGCCCATGCACTCGAGCAGGCTGCGGTCGTCGTCGACCAACAGCATCTTTCCGTGAACGCGAACTTCGGACTCCGATTTCTCCACGGACACTCCCCCCTCGTTCCTGCGGACGCCCACGAACCCACCGCCATCGCCTAGGGGTAAACGCCTGCCTTGTTTACCCCGATGTGTTAAATCAGCGTTAGCAACTCGGGATTCGGTTTTTCGCGGGACAGTTTGGCAACCGGAAATATCACTGTGTCTACGGTTCTCTAGGTCAGACGTTGCCCAAAGTCAACAAAACCGTGGCCTGCGGTGCACGAACGACCTACCTCTGGAAACGTATCTCCTGATGAGACTGGCACTTCTGGCGATTCTGGGTGGTCGGTATTTCCGAACTATGGCGGGGAAAGTGGGTGAAAATCTGGTATTTTCCGCCATTCGCGTCTGGAGAAGGCTATTCAAGAGACTCCAATGTCTGTATTTTCTCCGCAAACGGCGCAATAATAGCAGTGAGGAGAGGCGTCCTTTTGGGTGGATGATCTTCCCTTGTCGGGCCCACGGACGAGGGTTGTGTTGTTTTATTGGGAGGTTGGTCGCATGTCTATTCGAGTAGTCGTTGCCGATGACCATGAGGTGCTTCGTCGCGGGATCAAGATGTTGCTTGCCGATGATGAGAACGACATCGAAATCGTCGGGGAAGCAGCCACCGGCGAGGAAGCCGTAGCGGTCACCGAGGAGACCAAGCCGGATGTCGTGCTCATGGACATCCGCATGCCGGAAGGAGATGGCATCCAGGCGGTCCGGTCGATCCGCGATCGATGCCCGGAGACCAAAGTCGTGATGTTGTCGACGTACGACAATCCGACATATGTGGCTCGCAGTGCCACCGCCGGTGCCGTCGATTATGTGCTGAAGGAGAACTCGCGCGAGTACTTGGCCGAGGCCATTCGCCGTGCCGCGTCGGGGCAGGATCCCTCCACCGATAGCATCATGTACGACGTCAAGAAGTCGATGAATTCTCGCCGCGAGCGTTTGGAGAAAAAGGATTTTCTACTGACGCATCGCGAGTATCAAGTGTTGCGGCATATTGCGTTGGGGCTGAGCAACAAAGAAATCGCCGAGTCTCTAGGGATTAGTGTGGAGACGGTCAAGGAGCACGTTCAAAACATACTCCGTAAGATCAACGCCACCGACCGGACTCAGGCGGCCGTTTGGGCAGTCAAAGAAGGCGTCGTCGGGGTCTAATCGCCGAGTTGCACGAGGTCAACAGAGGCGCCAGCCGTCAGGGATTTCCGAATCCTTGACGATGACGGGAATGCCCTCGCGTACAATACATGCGCGATCGTCGGATGTGTCCTCAAGACCCGCATCGTTGACGATTCGGACGTTCCTTCCGATCCGACAGTTCTTGTCGATGATGGCACCTTCGATGATGGTGCCACTACCGATGCCGATCGGCTGCGTGACGCCGGCAATCTGCCGTCGCGCCTCGCGTTCGTCCGCCCCCATCAGAATCGAATTGCGGATGGTCACACCGTCGGCGATCTGACACCGCAGTCCGATAATGCTTCCTTCAATAACGACGTCTCGGCCGATCCGGCAGCCGTCGGCCACGAGACTGCTGCGGATGAGGGCTCCTTGGGAGACCGTCGGCGGCAAGAATCGAGCCCGCGAATAGATCGGTGCATCGGGGGATTCGAGCACAAATGGGGGATGCTCGGCCGCCAGGCTCAAGTTGGCTTCGTAGAACGCTCGAATCGTTCCGATGTCCTCCCAATAGTCGTCGAAGAGATAGACCTGCACGTGGCGCGTTCGGATGGCGGCGGGGAAGACTTCTTTGCCAAAGTCGGAGTAGGCAGTCTTGGTAAGGACGTCGATGAGGAAGTCGCGATTGAACAGATAGATACCCATGCTGGCCAGGCATTCCCGGCCTCGGCTATCGATTCCCTGTTCGTCCAGCCAGGCCGGATCCATGGCGACCATATCGATTTCGTCATCGGTTTGGGGTTTCTCGAGGAAGCCTTCGACCCGGCCGGAAGGGTCGATCCGCATGACGCCGAGCGACCGGGCCTGGTCGCGATCGACGGGAAGAGCAGCGATGGTCGCTTCAGCGCCGCTTTCGCGATGCACTTGAAGCATTTCGCGGTAGTCCATCCGGTAGAGCTGGTCGCCCGAGAGGATCAACACGTACTCGCAATCGGGTTGCTCGAGGTATCGCAAGTTTTTTCGCACCGCATCGGCGGTTCCCTGATACCAGTCGGTTCCCGCGTCGTCGGTCTGCTGAGCGGCGAGGAGTTCGACGAAGCCGCCACTGAAGGCATCGAAGCGGTACGTCTGTCGCAAGTGCCGGTGGAGACTCACCGAGAGAAACTGCGTCAACACATAAATGCGGTTCAGTCCGCTGTTGATGCAATTAGAGAGGGGGATATCGATGAGTCGATACTTGCCTCCCAGGGGAACCGCCGGCTTGGCGCGGAACTTCGTTAGCGGATAAAGCCGGGTTCCGCGCCCTCCTCCGAGCACCATCGTCACGATATTGGTTCGACCAAACATACCTCGTGCCTCGATTCACGGCGAACGGCGGCTCCTCCCAGCAATCCTCGCACCGCTCAACGTACCACAAAGTTCACCAGTCGCCCGGGAACGGTGATCACTTTGACGACTTGCTTACCTTCGAGCAACCGGGCGATGCGAGGTTCGTTCCGAGCCGCCTCTTCGAGAGCTGCCGGATCGGCGTCGGCCGGCACGCTGACGCGTGCTCGCACTTTGCCAAGGACCTGCACTGGGACCTCAACGGTTTCATCTCGCGTCCACCGGGGATCGGCTTCGGGCCACTTCTCGTAACTGAGCGACTCATCGTGACCAAGCTGCTGCCAGAGTTCCTCAGCCAGATGCGGTGCGTAGGGAGCCAAGAGGAGGACGAACGGTTCCAGGGCCTCACGGGGACGGCGCTCTTGCCGCGTAAAGTAGTTCACAAACTCCATCATTCTCGCGATGGCCGTGTTGAATCGCATCCCCTCGGTGTCTCGCGTCACCGCTTCAATCGTCTTGTGCAGCACCCGTCGCTGCTCGTCGGTGGCCGGTTCCTCGCTGAACGAAGGATGCAACCGCATCGTCTCCGCTCCTTCATCGATCACCAACCGCCAGACGCGATCGAGAAAATTGCGCACGCCATGAACGCCGGCCATACTCCACGGTTTGGTCGCCTCGAGCGGCCCCATGAACATCTCGTACAACCTCAGTGCGTCGGCCCCATAATCACGCACAATGGCATCGGGATTGACCACGTTGCCGCGACTCTTGGACATCTTGTACGCGCGACTTTCCACCTCGATCTCCGGATGATCCTTCAATACGAACCGGTCTCCCCGCTTTTCCACCTGGTCCGGCTCGATGCGCTGCGGCGTCACGGCGACTTGGTCGCTGCGCCGCTGCCACTGGCCTTCGGGTGACTTTTCGACGTCCGCCGCGCTGACGTAGACGCCTTCGCCGGTCTGGTACGTCGTGTATTCCATTTCCCCCAGGATCATTCCCTGGTTCACGAGCTTTTGGAACGGTTCGGGCGTACTGACATAGCCCCGGTCGTACAGAACTTTGTGCCAGAACCGCGCGTACAGCAGGTGCAATACGGCATGCTCGGCCCCGCCGACATAGAGGTCGACGGGCATCCACGCCTTTTCTTTTTCGGCGTCGACGAACCGCTGGTCGTTGCGAGGATCGATGAAGCGGAGGTAATACCAACAGGACCCGGCCCACTGCGGCATCGTGTTGGTTTCTCGCCGGTAGCGTTTGCCATCCAGCGTCACGTAGAGCCACGACTCGGGTGCCTTCTCCAGCGGCGGTTCGGGGCGACCATGCGGCTTGTAGTCCTCCAGCGGCGGCAGATCGACGGGAAGATCCGACTCGGGCACCGGCCGCAGCAGGCCGGTCGGCCGGCCCTCGTCATCCAGTTCGTGCAAGATGGGAAACGGCTCACCCCAAAAACGCTGCCGGCTGAACAGCCAATCGCGCAGTTTGTAATGCACGGCCGGTCGTGCCAAACCCTTGTCACTCAGGTCGGCAGTGATGCGCTCCTTGAATTCTCGAGTCGGCAAGCCGTCGTACGGTCCGGAGTGGATCGCCGTCCCTTCGCCGACGAAACAAGCTTGCCCTGCCAAAACCGCCTCGCGGTCGACGTCCGCCGACTCGCCCGGATCGACGACGGCAACGATCGGCAAGTCGAACTGCTGAGCGAATTCGAAGTCGCGGGTATCATGAGCCGGGACGGCCATGATGGCGCCCGTTCCGTAACTGATGAGTACATAGTCGGCGATCCAAATGGGGATGGGCTGCCCCGAAACCGGATTGACGGCATAGGCGCCCGTGAAGACGCCCGTCTTCTGCTTCGAGCCTTCCGTCCGCTCCCGGTCGCTCTTGGAAGCCGCTTTCCGACAGTAGGATTCGACGGCCTCCTTTTGTTCGGAGGTGGTCAGCCGAGGCACGAAAGGGTGTTCGGGGGCGATTACCATGTACGTCGCGCCGAAGAGCGTGTCGGGACGAGTCGTGTAAACGCGCAACACGTCCTCTCCCGGCTCCTCGGGAAATCCCGTCTCGGCACGCCGGCTTTTCCATGCCTCGAACGCGTCAGCGTCTCCCAAAAAGAAATCAACTTCGGCTCCCGTACTGCGGCCGATCCAGTCGCGCTGGAGTTTCTTCACGCCTTCGGGCCAGTCGAGTAGCTCGAGGTCTTTTTCCAGTCGATCGGCGTAGGCCGTGATCCGCAGCATCCACTGCCGCAGTGGGATGCGCACCACGTCGTGGCCTCCCCGCTCGCTCTTGCCGTCGATGACCTCTTCGTTGGCCAGCACCGTTCCCAACGCGGGGCACCAGTTGACCAGAGCGTCGGCCTGGTAGGCGAGCCGGTGGCGGTCCTGGTATCGCCGCACTGCTGCTTCCCCTTCGGCCGCGATCTCCTCCGGAATGGGCAACTCGGCGATCGGCCGCCCTTTCTGTTGCTCGCGATCGAACCACGTGTCGAACAGCACGAGAAAGATCCACTGGGTCCACTTGAAGTACTCGACATCGGTGGTCGCCAGAACGCGATTCCAGTCGTAGCTGAACCCCAGCATCTTCAGTTGCCGGGTGAAGTTCTCGATGTTCTTTTCGGTCGATTCCCGAGGCGGCGTGTTCGTGCGGATCGCGTGCTCTTCGGCCGGGAGTCCGAAGGCGTCGAACCCCATCGGGTGAAGGACGCAGCGACCTCGCATGCGCGCATACCGGCTGACGATGTCAGTCGCCGTGTACCCTTCGGGATGGCCGACATGGAGCCCATCGCCGCTGGGGTAGGGGAACATGTCGAGCACGTAGAGTTTCTTAGAGGTCGGCAGGTCGGGTGTGCGGAATGTCTGCCGCTCTTCCCAGTAAGCCTGCCATTTGGGCTCGATCTGAGCAGGGTTGTATCGAGGCATGAGGTTCGACAGGGCAATAAAATAAGGGAAAAAGGGTCTGCCGAGCGGGCCGATTCCGGCCGGTCGGCCTGGACTTCGAATCCATGATGTGCGATTGTAGTGGTGTGGGTAATGCCGGCCTAGAGCCGCCCAACGGTTCTCCTCGGAACTACCGGCGTCGTCGCTACTTTTGCTTGATAGGTCCAAACATGCTGCACAGTCCGCGATGTCCCAAACTCGGCAAGTACGAACGCGCCGCCATGCGCGCGGCCGGCCGTTTCAACGCCGAATTGATGGACGTGGTCCGCCAGCACGTCCGACCGGGCATCACCACGGGCGAAATCGACGAGATCGTTCACGAGTACACGATCCAGCATGGCCACACACCGGCCCCGTTGGGATACCAGGGGTTTCCCAAGAGCTGCTGCACGAGTGTCAACGATGTCATCTGCCACGGCATTCCCGGCGACTATCGACTCCAGGAAGGCGACATCGTCAACGTCGATATCACGACCATTGTGGACGGATGGCATGGTGACCAATCGGAGACGTTTCTGATTGGCGAGGTCTCCCCGGAGGCTCGAGCCGTCACGCAGTGCGCTTTTGATGCTCTGTACGCCGCCATCGCGGCTCTGACACCAGGCTGTCCGGTGGCCCGGATCGGCGAAGTCATCACCGAGCTCGCGGCCAAACGCGGATTCAGCGTCGTCCGCGAATACATCGGTCACGGACTCGGACGGCAGTTCCATCAGGATCCGTCGATTCCGCACGTCCCCACGTCGAAGGCTCGGCGCGAACGCCTTGGGCCGGGCGTGGCTTTCACGGTCGAACCGATGATCAACGTGGGCCAACGCTACACGACGCTCGATAAACAAGATGGATGGACGGTCCGCACGCGTGACGGTTCGTTGTCGGCACAGTTCGAACACACCATCTTGATGACCGAAGAGGGGCCCGAGATTTTGACGCTCACTGAGCATGGCCCGCGACCGGGGCATCAGTTCTAAAACATTTAACAAAACTCGCCGGAGTGATTCCCTTCGCGTTCTTTGCGCCTCCGCGAGGATCCCCCTCTGCGCCTTGACTCCCCTTCGTGTCCTGGCGAGAGGCGATTCGAGGCATCTCACAAAGCCGCAGTGAGGTATCTCGCAGAGCCGCGGAGAGCGCGGAGATTGTTTCGTAGGAGCCTGCAATCATCGCCGCTTGCGGCGCGGTTTGTAGATTTCGGTGGCCGTCCCGAAGAAGGCGTGAGCCGCATGCATCAGCGTTTCGCTGAGCGTTGGATGGGGATGGATCGACTCGGCGATGTCTTCGATCACCGCCCCCATCTCGATCGCCACGACCGCCTCGGCGATTAGCTCCCCCGCACCCGCTCCCACGATCCCGCATCCGAGAACGCGCCGCGTCTTGGGGTCGACGAGGAACTTGGTCAGCCCATCGGTGCGCATCACCGCTTGGGCTCGCCCACTGGCCGCCCAAGGATAGACGGCCGTCTCGTAGGGGATGCCCTGAGCCTTGGCGTCGCGTTCACTCAGGCCGCACGTCGCCACTTCCGGGTCGGTAAAGACAACTGCCGGGATCGCCTGGGCATCGAAAGCGGCAGGTTCTCCCAGCAACCCTTCGGCGGCGATCCGTCCCTCGTGACTCGCCTTATGCGCTAACATGGGAGGCCCCGCCGCGTCACCGATGGCGAGGATGTGCGGATCGTCGGTCCTCATCTGCGCATCGTGGCGCAGGAAACCCGACTCGTCGAGCTGCACTCCCGTCCGTTCCAGTCCCAAATCCGAGGTGTTGGGCCGGCGTCCCACGGCGATCAAGACTTGATCGAACGTGAGGGCGTGGAGCTGGTCGCCTCCCTGAGCCACGGTGGCGGTAACCGATTCTCCTTCATCCGACAGAGTTGTCACACGGCTGCCCAGCAAGATACCGCCGTCACAGAGTTTTTCCATCTGCCGGTGGACTGGCTTGACGAGGTCCGCGTCGACACCCGGCAAGAGCTGATCCGTGCACTCCACGATCGTGACAGCCACGCCCAAACGCGCATAGACCGTTGCCATCTCCAAGCCGATGTAGCCGCCTCCTATGACCAAGAGCGACTGAGGGAGCGAGGCGAGCTCCAAGGCTTGGGCTGAGCCGATCACGCGAGGCGAATCGATCTGGAGAGGTGCCGGCACGGCGGGGACCGAACCGGTGGCGACAATGCAGTGGTCGAATGTGAGCTTGCCGCCGGCGGGAAGAGCCGGATCGTCGCCGGTCAGATGCAGCGTCGTGCTGTTTTCGAACGTGCCTCGAGCCCGAATGCGGGTGATCTTGCGTCTCTTGACGAGTTGATCGAGTCCTTTCGTGAGCCGCGTGATCAGTTGTTGTTGATGACTGCGTAGGGCCTCGAGGTCGATTTCCGGCAAACCGAACCGGATTCCTGCTTGCTCGATTTCTTCGGCTTCGGCGATGACACGCGCCAGATGCAGCAGCGATTTCGACGGAATACAACCTCGCAGAAGGCACGTCCCGCCCAATCGAGCTTCCGACTCCACGAGCACAACAGGAAGGCCGCCATCAGCGGCGCGGAACGCCGCCGCGTAGCCCCCCGGACCGCCACCCAAGACGACCAACGGGGCATGCATCCGGCCACCTCATACAGCAAAGCTAACGCGAGAGGAACTCGACCACCATCCGCTCGTCGACCGGCAGGCTGATGTCGTCTGCCATCGGGAGCCGCTGCACGGTGGCTCGAAGCGTCTCCCCGTCGAAGGCGATCCAATCGGGAGGCATCGCCTGGGACTGGTCGACCAGCGAGCGATAGAGGTTTTGGATGTTCTTTCGAGGTCGGACGGTGATCACATCGCCAACTTTCACCAGGAAGGAAGGCTTGGTGACTTTGATGCCGTTGACCTGGAAATGGCCGTGGACGATGCCTTGGCGAGCCTGTGGACGGGTAAAGGTGAAGCCGGCTCGGCGGACGACATTGTCCAATCGTCGCTCGCAGAGGATCAACAGGTTTTCGCCCGTGTTCCCCTTCTTCCGGGAGGCCATGTCGAAGAATCGCCGCAATTGACGCTCAAGGAGCCCGTAATAGTGCTTGATCTTTTGTTTTTCCATCAAGGCGAGGCCGTAGTTGGAAGGCCGCCTGGGGCGGACATGCATGCCCGGTGGGGCCTTGCGGCGATCCGCGGCTTTGATCGCTCCTTGGTTTTCGTAGACCATCGAGCCCAAACGACGGTTGACACGGGCTTTGGGGCCGGTATACCGAGCCATGAACAGAGATCTCCCAACAAAGGCTATCAACATATCGGCGACTGCCGCCCAAGCCGGGGCGGAGGGCTGGCCTGAGCACCCAAACCAGCCAGATCGCCTATCATGGCCGATAATCGGCTGGCCGGCAAGGGGCATTGGCGTTACCCGCCCAGTCGCGAGGGGAGTTCTTCAGGGTGCTCGAAGAGTTGCCAACGGTCGCGAGGCACGTTGCGAAAGACTTTGGCAGAGCGTGCCACATCCAGCGGTCGCTCTGGGAGCTGCCGGATGAAGATAGCGGCCACTTGGTTGGGATATCTCCGAGCGGCCGCTGCGTAGAGTTCGGCGTCCCTCTCACCAGAGTCTCCCACGAGGACGAAGCGACGTTGCGGGAATTGCTCGAGCAACTCCCGGATGGCGGCACTCTTGCCCGTTCGCCGGATCAACAAGACTCGCCGCAGCATGTGATCGCGAAGCCGAAACGAGCGCAGGTGGAAGCTGCCTTTGGGAAACCCGTGCGCAACACACAGCTCCGACAGGGCGTGATGAAGCTGCCAAGGGCTGGACGAGACATAATGGAAGGCAACTCCCTGCTCGGCCCAACCTTGGTAACGTTCAGCCATTCCGCCCACCGCTTGAAAGGGCCGCAGAAACGTGTTTGCGAGGAGCTCGCGCCGGTCGGTTACCGAGCTGACTTTGATGGTGTCATCGATGTCTGAGATGACCGACCAACCGACCGGTGGCACGAGTTGGACGTGACCGGAGGCTTGAGCTGGCTCATCGAGTGTCTCCACCTCGATGGTCAGGGTGTTATCACGCACCACACCCGCGCTATGAAGCGATTCAAGTTCGCTCTCCGAAATACGCACGACGCCTCGAAACTGGCCGTTGCGGCGGCTACGCTTGGCCAAGAGCACGCGCCGCGAGCCCAGTTGCACCAGGACGCGGTGGCCTTTTTCAGTTCGAGCCACGAAATAGCGGACGCGGTTGCGAAAGAGTTCGGTGTCGAGTTCGTCGGGCGTAACGTCCATTACCTTCCGCAGCAGGCGCAACAGGAGACGCCGTTGGAGCGTCTCGGTTTCCGCTTCGTAAACGGCGCC
The DNA here is from genome assembly GCA_015490875.1 of Planctomycetaceae bacterium. Lineage (GTDB taxonomy): Bacteria > Planctomycetota > Planctomycetia > Pirellulales > Pirellulaceae > S141-3. The sequence goes on along the minus strand of WFWZ01000375.1, from coordinate 2,893 downwards.
TCGAACGAGGACGCGCCAGGAGCCCGCGCGATCTTGAGCAGCAACGGTCGAGAAGACCGCGATCTCTGGCGAACCACAGCGCCGGAGGCGAGGACGCCCCCTTCGCCGGCGACCGCCCATTCCCCTGCGGCGAGGCTCTCGTTCCTTGGGAATGGCCGCCGGCTCCACGTCCCATCTCTCCCTTCGGAATCTTACCGAGCCCGACCACGGGCGTCCGCCAAGCCTCAAGTCCCGCGTTACTGGTGACTCCTCATGGGGCGCGCCCATCGGAGCCCCCGTTCAATCCTTGGGCATCCAACGCTGCAGGACGTCTAACCGCTCTTTGGCGTTCCCCAGCGAAAGCCGTTCGCCAGCCTCCTTTCCCAGAATTTGTTGATAGACGCGGGTCCGCAATTCGTCGTCGATCAGCTTTCGGTGATAGTAGAAGGAAATCTCGGTCAAAATCGGCAAGGGATTCCCCGGTGCCGACGCGTAATCGGCTGCCAAACGTTCGACTCGCCCCTTGGCATGTTCGGGCTTGAGACCGGCAGGTAGGTCACTCATGACAAGGCCGCTGGAGGTGTCGTCGATCTTGGCAACCAGGTCGTCGATCCAATCATTGACCGGATCGTCACCCTTGGCTCGTTCGTTCTGGACTTTGATGTTGGAAAGCGACTTCAGCTTGACGATCGCCGAGTTCTTGTACATGTCGTAAATCGTCGCCTTCGTCGTCGTTCGCACAACGCCTGTCCGACTGTTGCGAGAAACATCCACGTCAAAGAGCAGCAGGACGTCAACGCCCTGTTGGGCGGCCTTGCGTTTGAGCGTCGATGCAGTGCCGGTTCCGAGGTAGATCACGCCTGCGGTGAATTGGGGAGGTTCGTTCGATGCGACCGCCGATCGACGCGAATTGCCGGCGGCTCGGTTACCTCCCGCAGGCCCGTGTTGATGGTTATGGCCGTCGCCTCTACGTCCTCGAGCAGGACTAGGGCCAGCCGCAGCTTGACCACCGCCGGCACCGCCTCCAAGGTCGGGTGCGGAGAGATCTTCTTCTCCTCCGTCCTCGCCACCTTCACCTCCGAACGCGCCTTCCATTCCACCGGGCCCCCCAAGCCCGGCTCCGAAACCGGCCGGACCGCCTGGTCCCATCCCCGGCCCGAGGCCCGGCCCCATACCCGGGCCGGCCATCCCGCCACCGGGTTGGCCTGAAGGCGTTGCACCGGGCGACTGGCCTTGCACAAACTGTGCGAGGTGAGTGAGGATTTCGCCGAAAGAGCCTCCTTCGACTCGTTCCACGAGCACTTCCACGGCACCCGTTCCCAACTCACCTGTGAAGTCGGCCAGCGAGTCACGTGAGCTCCGAGTTCCTCCACCTCCCATGCCGCCCATGCCGCCTAGGCCGGGACCGGGTCCCGCTCCGGGAAAGCCACCCGGTCCCCCCAGTCCTCCCCCAGGGTCACCGAAGCCGCCGCCTCGGCGGGAACCTCGCTGAGGCAAGTTCTGGTTCGAGCCGATGGGGTAGAGCGAGCCATTGTAGCTGCGAGGCGAAATCTTAACGTTCACCCCGATCGCCCAGCGAACCGCCAGAGCCGGTCGGCGCAGTCCACCGACCCAACCATACTTGTCAAACAAATCGCTCTCGTCGTTGCTGAGAGCCAGGGCATAGAGGTACTGAAACGCAGCCCCTTCTCGCCCTTCTGCCATCGCTTCTTCGGCCTGTCCCAACAGCCCTTCACTCTTGGGGGTCTTCTTCGCCTCCGTCTGCTCGTTCGACGCGGCTGGATTCCGGCCTGGAGCGGCCCCAGGAGCACCCCCGGGCCCGCCCGGAAAACCGGGGCCTACCCCCGGCCCGCCGGGAAAACCGGAACCGGCTCCCGGACCCCCGCCAGGATAGCCACCCCCTTCTTCCTCACCACTAAAGCCAGGCGCGGACGCACCACCATCGCCGGTGGGGTCCCCTTCCATGCCGTCTCGAGGCGGTCCTCCGCCGGGACCTCCACCAGCCATCTCAGCACCATAGTCGGTGCCGAATTCGTCGCCGGCGCCTCCAGGGGCCCCATTCATATTACGAGGTGGTCCACCACTTCCTTCGGGAGCACCCCCACCGGGTTCTCCACCTGCGGGTGCCCCGTTCATGTTGCGAGGCGGACCGCCCGACCCTCCTCCACTCGAAGCACCCGCTGTCGCCGGCCCGGTGGTCGGACCGTGCGAGTGATTGTGACCATCCCCGGAAGCGCTGTTCTCGTTGTTGCCCCCTTTCGGCGTCTCACCTGGCTTGGAGGAATTGCCACTCGAGTCGGCCGACATGAGCGTCGGTCCTCGCGAAGGTGGACTCGAGGGTTTTTCCGCGTTTCCGCCTCCGCCACCCCCTGCACCGAATCCCGCCAGCGACGGGCCGTGTTCCCCGGCACCACTGGGCTTTTGCGGTTCGGACTCGTTCTGGCTCGGTGCCGAAGACGGAGAATCTGACGGCTTCTTGTTCGTGTCCACAAGACCGTCGTCTCGAGGTGCTGGGGCAGGAGCCTGAGCAGTTTCCTCTTTTTTCTTCGAGCAGCCCGCGAGGGTCCATGCCATGGCCATGAAGCAGGCGGCCGCTACAACGCTACAAAGAGTCCGCGACAATTTCATAACCGAAGCTCCCATCAGGCATGGCTTGGAGTCGGAACGCCCCGCAGCCGCAAGTCCGGCCGCTCCCGTCCCATCATCGTGATTATGTCAGAATTCGCCGAGCCTGTCGAGCAAGGAAAGCGGCGAACCGGCGAACAGGTGCATACACGGACTTGTATGCCCGTGGTGGGGGGGAGGGTATTGGAGTTGGTGATTTGAGCGACGATTGGTATCTTCTTGAGCAGATTGGGTAACTTGGCTCGTTTAGGAGGGAAAGTACCATGAGCACGGACGCTCAAGAAGTCGC
>WFWZ01000374.1 GCA_015490875.1 Planctomycetaceae bacterium | reverse complement strand
CGACAAGACCCGTGGGGAAGACGGACCACCGTCCGACTCCTTACAAGCCGGAGGAAGATTCTTGCGAAGCCTCACAACATTTGAGACGGGTGATACCTGTCGGAGCCGGGGGTAGATTCGGGCTTAAGTGACACAAACTCTGGCGGTCCCTCGATGGGGTGAGGTGCTCATTGAGGAAGTGGCATGAGGGCCTCTCTAGCCTTTTGTTCAGCCGTAAAGTGTCTTCGCGTTCTCGTTATGGAATGGTCCTCCTGTGGGTGGCACATTAACACATCCGGGTGGGGATTCCCATTCCATGAGACGCGAAACAGGAACGTCACGCCGATGATCAATGGCCAAGTGACCAACTTCAACGGATGCGCCGACGAGGCAATCTCGTTCGTGCTGCACGTCGGGCGAATCAATAATGCCCCTTGCCGGGAATGACGTTGCGGATGCCGCCGCTTGGGTCGTCAACATCGCCGACGTAACGCGGGATGATGTGAACGTGAGCGTGCTCAATGGTCTGGCCGGCAGCCTGGCCGAAGTTGATTCCGACGTTAAACCCGGCAGGTGAGCACTCTCGCACAAGCATGGATTTCACTTCGCCCGCCAACTTGAAAACGGCTGCCAATTCTTCGTCGGTCAGCTCGAACACATCGCAAACGTGGCGGTGTGGAATCACGAGCGTGTGACCCTCCGAGACTGGAAAGGCGTCGTGGATCGCGAATGCATGCTGGTTTCGGCACACCACCGGCCGATCAGCAATTTCGCAGAATGGGCAGGCGTCACGCGAGTCGTTCATAGTATTTGGCGATGCTTCGCTCGCAGATGTCGCGCACTTCGGCGAGGTCTTCCGGTTTGATTTGCCGCCAGAGATCGGGAGCAAATCGAAGGAACGCCAGGTCGCGCGGGTCGTATTCCAGAAATTTGCGCCGCTCGAACTTTTCAAACGGCATACGGAGCATGACCTGTTGCACTTCGCCATCGTCCAGTGTATCTACGCGGTTCATCGTCGCGGATGCGCGTTCGACGGCTAATCCGGCCCGCTTTCGCGCCTCGTAGAATTCGCGGAATCGAGCAACCACGTCGGTCACTCGAGCGCGGCCGCGATCATTAAGCGAGTCCAGCAGCGCAAGCAGCATCACGGGCTTGTATGACGCGGCCATATCCATCTTTTGAGCAAACGATATGAACCGCTGTTTGATATTATGAGCGCCGATCTTCTCAATGCCTAGTTTCTCGCAGACTTCCTCAATCCGTTCTTTGGCGAAGTAATGATACGTCCGATCACCCAGTGTGAGCGTGTGATCGGCTTCCAGTTTTCCGCGTTCGATCGCGCGGCGGATCAAGCCTTGCGAAGTGGCCAGTTCAACTTCAAGCTCTGACACGGAAATCATGTCGGCAACCGCTTCCTGCCAGTTAAACAGATCAATCTCTTCGTAATCACGAGCCCAAACACCGATGTCCAACACCGTGGTCGGTTTCTCGCCGCGGCCAAGCCGCTGCTCCTCGTCGTTGAGCTGGGCTTCGGGCGCGAGCACCAGCCCGCCTTCGCGATACCGCGCGATGCCGAGTACACGATGAAGATTGAGCGACTGGTTGTAGCGCGTGGCGTTATCCACGAAGTCGAAGACAATCAGACATTCTTTGCCCGGCGCCTTGCGAGTGCCGCGCCCGAGTTGTTGGAGGTAGATGACCTTCGAAAGCGTCGGCCGCGCCATCATCAACACTTCGACTTCGGGGCAATCCCAGCCTTCGTTGAGAATGTCGCAGGCACACAACACCTGGACCTGGCCGGTGCGAAAGTCCTGCAAGTACTTTTCGCGTTCTTTGCGCGGCATGCGGCCGGACACGGAACGTGCGGTGACGCCTTCGCGGCGAAATAACTCGGCGACATTTTCACCGTGGCGGATATTTACGCAAAAGACCACGGCGCGCCGGCCCCGCACGTGGTTCAAGTACGTGTCGACGATCAGCTTGTCGCGCGGCGGAATCAGCACGCGCTCTTCGATGTCTTTTCGGTTGTACTGGATCTGGTTAAAGCGGACACGTGTCAAGTCGACGTTGGTTTTCACGCGCACACAGCGGATCGGAACCAGCTCGCCCATCTCGACGGCGGTTTTGAGGTCGAGCCGGTGCGCGCACTCCTGGAACAGCTCAAGAATCGACTGGCCGTCCGCGCGGTCGGGCGTCGCGGTCAGTCCCAGCACGAACTTCGGTCGGAAGTAGCCGAGCACCTTGCGATAGGAAGGCGCAGCCGCGTGATGCGCTTCGTCGATCACGAGGTAATGAAATGTCGTTTCCTCAAACTCCTTGAGCCGATCGGCCAGACTTTGGATCGACCCAGCGATGTTGTGTGCGTCGTGGTCTCGGACGTCGCCCATGAACAGCCCCGTGGTGGCTTCCGGCCACAACTCCTTGAAGCTCTCGTAGGCTTGTAAAACCAATTCGCGCCGGTGCGCGAGAAAGAGCGTCCGCCCGCCAAGTCGCTTTGCATCGCTGATGGCCGCAACAGTCTTGCCGGCGCCCTGCGCGTGCGTCAGGAGTGCAATCGTCTTACCGTCGGCTCGCATTTGTTCGAGTGACGCAAGTGCTTCTTCCTGATGCGGCCGAAGCTCAAACGCGTCGCCGCGCTGTTTCGGCAGAAAGTCCTCGAACGACACAAGATCGGAAATGCTCCCTAGAAAGATGGCGAGCTGCTCTTTGACACGCTCGGGCTCGTGCATCAGCTCGCGGTCGGTCCACCGAAAGACGCGCCAGCCCTGGTGAATCAGGCTGTTCTGACGAAGCAGATCATCTTCGAACTTGTCGACAGTAATCGCATCCGGATGATGCCATGTCAGCCCGTCGATCTCGAACGCGACGCGCGCGTCCGGCGTCGTCAAGGCATAGTCAATGAACCGGCTCGTTCCGTAGATGTCCTGGACCGGATAGTCATACGAGAGCAGTTGTACCTTGTCGAGCCCGAACACCTGCGCGAACAACTCGACAAACGCATCCTCCGGCGCGCTGGAAACTGCCGTTCTTTCGTTGACCCCTTCCGTCATGTAGCAAATCCCCAGAAATCACTGTTTTGGTTCAGCGGGAATTGGAATATCGGTACGGGCGTGTTCGTAGCTGACGGACGCGCATCCTGCGAAGATGTCGCAGCATCCCGCCGCGAAAGTTTATCGCATTTGGGCCAATTCAACAGGGTGTGTATTGGGGCGGAAGGGGAGCGGTGATCCCCCCGGCCGGCCTGTTGTCTTTGCGTAAGCGTTCACCAGGGCCATGGTTGACGGGTCGGGTGCCTTGGAGGGAGAAACGGTTTCGAACTCCCCAGACCAAGGAGACGTCCCATGGCCCGTCGTTCCGATCCTGCCCAAACCCGACTCTGGTCCGACCGCCTCAAACGCTTCGGCGACTCTTCAAAGACGGTCAGCGACTTCTGCCGGAGCGAAGGCGTCTCGGTTAGTGCATTCCACAACTGGAATCGTCACTCGAAGGACCACGCGCCTTCGACTCCCAACGACTCGCTTGCGGCCGCACCCTTCCTTCCCGTCCGCCTGGCGGACGCTGCGGCTGCGAGCCCGACGGCGGGCGCACCGAACGCGCGGTCGTCCGCGGGATGGGTAGGTCAGCAGGGGCAGGGGGTCGTTGGGACAGACTCCGGCGAGACGTCTGGTCGGTTGCCAATCTTCTTGCGGGATACCAAACCTCTTCGAAATGTCTGGCATCACGGCGTACGCTTCTGCGCGCGCTGCGATCTGCTGAAGCAAGATGGTCGATCCAGGCCTATCTCGCTTCGAGCAGGAGCCCATCGCTATGCCAACCATCTGCGCACTTGGCAAAGATGCCGAGTTGAATTAGGGCCTAATCTGGGAGCGACGGCGACGGGGGCCTCCAGAGCCTTGACCAGCCCTTACGTATTGTGACAACGCTAGACCGGTTTGTCTAGGTGCGCCGTAACGGCAGCGGCCACGAGGCGCCAATGCTTCAGCCCTCGAACTGGGCTGTGGAATCGGACTCCCAGCACTTCCCAGATGCCCGACAGCCATTGCATGCTCTGATCTCAAGCTTTAATCCAAGACCTCAAAGCCCGTACTCTTCAAATATTCGAACGTTGGATCGTAAAAGCGTGGATCGCGGGTCGGATCCGCTCTTTCACCCGATGGAACCACGATCACCATTCCCTGTCGTGCGCGGGTCAATAGCACCCGATAAGCGTTCCTACGATACGCTTTTCGGTCCGGTTTGTTGATCCGTTGCCACCGCTTTCCGCGAAATGCGTAATGGCTCCAGCCGGAGTCCGAATGACGGAAATCGGCGTCCCAAGTAACGCAGACCCAATCCAGCTCGAGCCCCTGTATCTCGAACTCGGTTGCTACGTCTTCCAAGTAGTACGACGAGCGAACATCGTCCTTGTCTCCCAAAAACCAATGCACCGGATTCGGCTTCAGGCGGACTTCGATAGCCAGCGGTTTGACACGGTATGCGGCGGACGAAGCCACAATCCCGTAACGTTCGCTCCCGCGCGCCTTGCTACGCAACCATGCCTTAGCTTTGTTCAAATCCCGCGTGAGTACAATGGGGTAGCGGTCAGCAAGTTGGCGCAGCGTTTCTTTCGCGCCCGCCTGATCCAGATCGAGCAGTTGCTTGACAAGCTGCGATACGTGCTCGGCGCGAAACGACCGCATCGAGACCGAAAGGTGCAAACGCGGGTCGTAGTAAACGTGCTCACGCGAGTGCAATGCTTCAAGGGCCTTGCCCGCGCCAAATTCCATATCCGTGAGACGATCTGAAATGTGTACACGCCAATGGGGGAAGCGCCGATTCAAGGCATCAACCCACTCACTGATGCCGCCCTCGCCCGTATTGATTTCCTGCCCGCCGCCGACAAGGCAAACGACCACGCCCCAATCGGGGTGGCGGTCCATGCACGACAGCAGGAACTCTGGCTCTGACTGGTGGAATTTGGCTAGGCCCTTCTTCTGTTTCATGAATCTTGCTGTGTGCTCTCTGTTCCAGGCACGTTGAGCTTCGTCGAACAACGCGACATGATCGACCGGCGGGTTGGGATCCCGAAGGCATTCGTCCCGGTAATGATGAACGTTTTGAATAAACATTTTGACTTCGCTGCGGGCGACGTATTTTTTGATCAACCGGCCAGCTGCCCGCTCACGTGCCACCTTGTCGCGTGCAAGTGCCTCCTGCAAGACTTTCACTAGTGGACCGTTGCCAGACAAAAAGACGCTATACATGTTGCTGTCTTTGTCGAAATGCTGTGTCGCGACGTTCAGCCCAATCAACGTTTTGCCTGACCCCGGAACGCCGGTGACGAAGCAGATTGCCTTGTAGGAGTTCGATCGCGCGTCAACGATCAGATTAGAGATCGTCTGGGTCGTTCGCTGGAGTTCCGCTCCGCCCGCATCGCTGCGCGAAATCTCCGCGACGGAATGGCCATTATATAGCGCGGTCGCCGCCTCGATGATCGTTGGAGTCGGGCAGTACCTGCCCTGCTCCCAACTCTCCGCATCGATCGGGGGTGTGTTCCCGGTAGCTCCGATGACGGCACGAATGATTTCACGAAGCGAATCACCATTGGACTTAATTGGGCGAAACAGCTTGTCGCTGTATGGCGTCAGGCTTGCTTTCATCGACGCCTCGGCCGCTTGCGTGGCGATGAGTATAGGGGCGACAAAACGGTCATGGCTCGCTTCATGAAAGTTCTTTAGATCAAGAGCGTAGTCGACGACTTGATCTAAGTGGTGCGCCGAGAAGCGAGTTTCGCCAACCTTGTACTCGATCACGAAAATAGCCGTCGCAATGACCAGAATGACATCAACACGCTTGCCCATGCGAGGAATGGCGTATTCGAAGTAGACCCGGCCGGAAAAACTACCCAGGACGTGCTTAAGTTGTTCGATCTGCTGCAGCCACGCGTCGCGCTGAGCCTGCTCGACGGGGAATTCGCTCGCCTGAACAAGCTTTCCGAGGATCGCGTTGGCGTCCTCGAGAAGAAAGCTGGCAATTGTGTTGGAATAGTACGCGCGTTGCATGGGACAAATACGGAACCGGCATGCAGCCCGGCGTTGTGCAAAATCCGCACGTGCAGTTACCGTCGTCCTCGTGTTTTGCTTCACCCGGAATTGGGATTCTGGGACGGACGTGTTAGTAACTGATGGAAATGTGTCGCATTTGGGCCAATCCAAGAGCGGGAGGCGGGGCGAATCAGGGAGCAAACTCCTCCTTGTCCGCCCACTTGGTCCCTTGATCGGCGCCAGGGGCCGTTCTCACCGTTACGTAATCCTCTACCGAGGGAGCTCCCATTGTAGCGCATGTCGTCGCGTCGTAGGACCGGAGAGCCAAACACCATTGGAGCGGCGGTTCGTGCCACCCCTGAGGCAGGACATTCAGCTCCGCCGGTTGGCTCTCGAGGCTGACGCAAGCGAGACGCCACGGCAGTCCGAGGCCTAGCTCGCTTAGGGCAGGAGCCTCATGCTAGATCGCCCGGCGGTATCCCTCATACAGAATCTCGGCCAAGGCTAGCGGGCCGCCGGGCATGGGGTCGATCGGGTAGGGCCACGTGATGACGGGCGCCTCGTTCTCGGGTCCCTTGTGCTTCTCGATCAGCTCCTTGTACCACTGGTTGTGGAAACGTGGCGGAATCTCCTAT
>WFWZ01000373.1 GCA_015490875.1 Planctomycetaceae bacterium | reverse complement strand
CGCCAGCACGCCGCGAACGCTCGGCATTTGGCCCAAGTCACTCGAGGTCCAACTAGGCAAAGGCGACGCCGGGGATTTCTGGGTCATTGGGACGACGATCCGCGTCGAGAACCAAGCCCAGCGTCAAAAGGGACGTCGACATTTGAACCTCACCGATGACTCGGAAAAGCCGATCGGGCAGTGGAACAAGATGGTCATCGAAGCCAAAGGCGACCGAGTCCGTGTATGGGTCAACGGCGATCTGGTCAACGAGTGCACCGATTCGAGCGTGACTCGAGGCGCCATCTGCCTGCAATCAGAAGGAGCTCCCATTCACTTCCGGAATATCCGACTCACGCCGTTGAAGTGAAAAGACAGATGCCCTCAGCATTTAGGCGGCGGTGCTCTTCCGAGCCCGCCGCTGTTGCATGCGCTGGTTCAGGAACTCTACGAGCAGAGCGAACGCCATCGCGAAGTAGACATACCGTTTGTCGAAATGCGTCCCCAGCGATTCGGCCACCAACATCACACCGATCAGAATCAAGAAACTCAGTGCCAGCATCTTGACTGTCGGGTGCTTCTCCACAAAGCGGCTGATCGCGTCGGCGAACACCATCATAACGCCGACGGCGATCATGACGGCAACGACCATCACCCAGATCTGGTCAGCCATCCCCACGGCTGTAATCACCGAGTCGAGCGAAAAGACGACATCGATGATGGCGATCTGCGCTACGACGCCCACAATGCTGGCAGCCTCGCGTTTCCCCTGCGCGTCCTCTTCGCCTTCGATCTTCTGGTGGATTTCATGGACACTCTTGGCGATCAGAAAGAGCCCGCCCGTCAGCAGAATCAAGTCCCGGAGGGAAATCTCGTTGACCGATTGCCACGTCACGAAAAAAGCTGCCGGCAATCCCGTTGCATCGGAAAACGTGAACAAAGGGAAGGTGGCTTTGAGGACCCAGTTGATGGTGAGCAAGAGCAGAATACGCGTACCGAGCGCCGCGAGGAGACCGAGACGGCGAGCCCGAGGTTGTTTGGACTCGGGAAGACGACCCGCCAGGAGAACGATGAAGACGATGTTGTCGATCCCCAACACGATCTCCATCGCGGTGAGAGCCAACAGGGCGATCAGGTCAGAAGTCAGCGATTCCATGGCAGCAACATTTCGGAATGGTCGGATCTTCCCCGTGCAGATGTCGTAGCGCCCGCTGGTCGTTGTCGTGACGAGCGGCGATGTTATGATGGAGGAACACCGTCGCGTGAGATCGTCAGCCTCACCCCTTTGGCGATGTGCGGTCACTGTAGCAAACGCCAGCGGACGGTCCAGTCCTGCCAAACTCCGAAACGTTCCTTGGGAGACTCCTTGAAATGCGCCCTGCCCCGTTACTTGCCCTCCTTGTGGCAGCCCTTCTCGGAATGGACAGTCGGCTGCTGACGGCCAGTTCCCCGGCCCAGCCGCCTCGCCAACGGACATTCCGTTTCTTTTATGCTGGCGCCATCGACCAGGTTCCACCCGGTAAGCGGGTTCGAGTCTGGATTCCCCTCGCCCAGTCGGCTCCTCAGCAATCGGTCGAGATCATCGAGATCAATGTACCAGGGGAGTACCGGATCACGCGCGAAGCCGCTCATGGGAATGCCCTGCTCTATTTCGAAGCAACGCCAAACGCGGCCGGCCGGATTCCGTTTCGGATCGTCTATCGCTGCACACGATTCGAACGGACTCGCCTACGTACCGAGAGTAGCTCCCCCTGCCACCGAGCCCTCTACCTCCGCCCTGCCCGCCTTGTCCCCATCGAGCCTCAAGTGCTGGCCGGATGGGCCCCACTCGACCGACAGGCGGCACCCGAAGACCTCTATGATGCCGTCGACCAGCATATGCGTTATGCGAAGCCTCCCGGTCAGCCGTGGGGACGTGGGGACGTGCGCTGGGCGTGCGGCAGTGGCATCGGGAATTGTTCTGACTTCCACAGCCTCTTCCTGGCCGCCTGCCGCTTCCATGGAATCCCCAGCCGCTTTGAGATCGGGTTCCCGATCCCCGAGGACCGGCATGCAGGAAAAGTGCCCGGCTACCACTGCTGGGCCTCGTTCGAAAGCAAGGGACGTTGGATCCCCGTCGATATTTCCGAAGCGGACAAGCACCCCGAACGCCGCGACTACTACTTCGGCCACCTCGACCCTCACCGCATCCGATTTTCTGTCGGACGCGATCTGCTCCTCGAGCCGCCCAACCAATCCGGCCCGGTCAATTTCCTCATCTACCCCCACGTCGAAATCGACGGTCGGAACCACACGCCGCTGGTCAAAGACTTCGAGTTTGAAGAGGAGGGGTGAGGGGTGAAGGGGCTCAGAACAGCCAGACGAAGTCGACGCCGAACGTAGTGATGTCCTTGTCGGTACCGCCGTGGAACGGCTGTCCCGCACCCTGGTACCAATCCCAGCGGATTTCGGGCCGCACTCGGAAATTGGCCGTGGGTGCCCAGTTCAGACCGGCCGTGGCTTCATAGAAGTTGCCGGCCGTCCCGAGACGCACGCCCTGCTTGTCGCGAAACCACTCGATCCTCGCGCCCAGTTTCCAACAGGGATTGATCTCGTAGAAGAGATAGTTGTTCGCACCATACCACGTCGGATCGGTCGCCGTGTTGGGTAGATTGAAGTTGATCGCATAGTCGCTCTGAAACACATACGTGAGACGCTCAGTGATCTCCATCGAGGCGACAAAGCTGTGCATGTACAGGTCGCCGGCGTTGGTCGGAGTTCCGTCTCCCCAGTTGCCCGCCGTGAACATGTAGCGCACTTCGAGCCAGTCGTTGGGAGTCCATGCCAAACCCCCAATCGCCATCTGACCATCGTCCCGATTGTCAAAGCCGCTGTCCCAGCCCATCGACCAGCCGGCGTACAGAGTCCAGCACGGATTGACTTCGTAGATACCGAGAATCCCCGTGTGCGTAAAGGGCTCGCCATAGTTCATCGTCAACGAATGCGAGTAGAAAAAGTTGTTCGCCGCGGGAACCGATTCATAGCCGATGATCGTGAAGAAGTGTCCGACACGGATCGTCAGATTGTTGATGGCCAGGTCGAAATAGAGTTGCGGGATGGCGGACCCGTAGTCCCGCGAGCTGTTCCAGCCGAAGTCCCATGTCTGATCGCCGAAAGCCTGTGTGTTGGGCGCATCGGTCCCGAAGACGTAGTCGGCTCG
>WFWZ01000372.1 GCA_015490875.1 Planctomycetaceae bacterium | reverse complement strand
GTTCGCCCCCACCCACCCATCGTCGACCCCACGCTTCGACGCGGCCGGTCCGGAACGGAGGAAGTCGCGGCCAGCCAAACGGCCAACGTGGGCGCGGCACATGCGGGAATCCACCAGACAAAGTCGACGGCGCCATGAAGGAGTGCCAAGGTCATCACGAGCATCGCGAGCCCACTCGGTCGAAAGATGCTACCTCGCTCCTCCTGACCCTCGTTCGATCGCCTCCTCCACCAGCCCAGGCTTGTCCCCATCAGGCAGGCGACTCCAACCAACAGCACGGCCAATCCAACCCAGCCATACTCGAGCGTCACCTGGAGGTAGCCGTTTTCGGCGTAGACGAATTCCCTGTCCAGCGGCCCGGAAAACGCCTGCTGATAGAGATAGCGGTGCGTTCCACCTCCAGTCCCCAGCCAACCCGCTCGAGGCAACAGATGCCAGTCCGCCTGCCACAGCCACCATCGTTCCTCACCCAACCAGCGAGCCGTGTCGATCCGGCGAGCCCCGGCTCGAACACCCATCCCCGCCGTCAGCACAACCAGGGCCACAACTCCCACTGCCGGCCAGGTAAACCGCCGAGTACGGAAGCGAGTGACACGGTCGCGCCACTTGGTTTGCGCGCCCCAGGAAAACCACAGCCCTCGGACCAGCGTCCAGCTCACGGTCAGAACCAGCAGGGCAACGCCCGCTCGAGAACGGGTCAGCAGGAGAGCTCCAAGCAGCGTCCCGACAGCCAACAGAGCAAGAAACGGCCACCAAGCATTTCGCCTCGCCCTACGCCCAGTCAACGCTGCCCGGGACGCCTTCGTCGCCTCGGCCATCCCTTCGCCTAGCCACCACACAAAGGCCCAACCGCCGATGAGCAGCGCGTGCGCGAGGTGGTTTTCATTGGCGAATGGCCCTTTGGCAACGTACCATGTCGTTCGGCTGGGGTGGTCGTACCACCAAAGGAACCGGCCATTATTGAAAACGAGTTGGGAAAGGGCCAAAGCAGCCAGTCCGACGGCGCCGAGGCCGACCCAACCGATCAGTCGGCGGGGACTTTGCCCCGCCTGCAGTTCGCGCATCACCAACCAGCACCAGCCTCCGTAAGCGACCAGAAGCGCCACCGTACTCTTGCTATCGCTGGGTGCGAGCGAGAGCCGGTTCCAGCCCGCCACTGGTGGCCACTCCTGCTGTACGGCCTCCCCGAACCATGACCTCAGTGCCGGCGACAGTTGCCAAACCCACGTGGATGGAAAAGGCAAAAGTTGGACGAGCGCCAAGAGCAAGGCGGCTACCAACATGCAAAACGGTACCGCACTGGCGCGGTAGTGCGGACTTCGGCCTCTCTCAAGCCGCAACGTGTCGGCGGCCAGGCCGATCGCGATAAGAATCAAAAAGAGCAGCCGCCCCCAAACATGCCGGCCTCCCATGGCCAACGGCATCATCCAAAGGCAGGCGGCCACCGAAGCTCCAGCGATCCAGTCCGCCATCCGGCGAAGCCGGCTCACGTCGTGCATCAAGCCGGTTGCCAACGTCGATGGAAGCCGCGATGCTGCCCTCATCATGCCGCACGCGATCCTCGAAGTGGCAGCGTCGCCGACGCGTCGTCTCCGTCGGCGTCTCGACTGTCGCCATACCCATAACCGTATCCATAACCGTAGTCGTCCCCAGGCTCGGGTGTCACGCGGTTGGCAACGACACCGACCAGGTGGACGCCCAACGCCCGCAGCCGATCAACGGCCCGCGCCACCGGACGCCGCCGGTTTTTCCCGGGTTGCACGACGACCATCGTGGCATCGACGCGGTCCCCCACGATCGCCGCGTCGCTTGCCGCCATCACCGGCGGGCAGTCGACGAGCACCAGGTCGTATTGTGCCTCGGCCCATGCCAGCAGACGCACCAGTCCGTCGCGTTGCAAGAGCTCGGCCGCATCGGCCGTCTTACGCCCTGCAGGCAGCACGTCGATGCCAAGTGGAGCCACGCTCACAACCGGCGGGTCCTCTTCGCACGTAACTCCCTCCTGACTTAGCAGCTCCACGAGCCCCTTTCGACCTCGCAACTGACACACCCGCGTCATCGCGGGCTTCCGCAAATCGGCGTCGATCACGAGTACGCGTTTGCCGCTGCGAGCGAGTGAGGAGGCCAGGCTCACCAGAACCGTCGTCTTCCCGTCGCCGGGCTCAGCACTGGTGACGGCCAGGGAGACCAGATCGCGAGCCGTAAAGTAGAGAGTTGTGCGCAACGTCCGGAACGCCTCCGCGTCGGCCGAGTCCTGACGCTGCTGGGCGATGAACTCGTCTAAGCCGCTCTCGGGCGTCGCTGCCAGTTGCCCGATGACGGACAAAAGCGGCAGCTCGAGTTGCTCTTCGATCTGGTCCGGCGTTCGGAAACGGTCATCCAACAACTCCAAAGCGTATGCCGACAGGAGCCCAACCAGCAGTCCGGCCGCCAGGGCCATCGGAAAGACCGTGCCAGCTCGGGGGGAAACGGGCTCGCGAGGCACAACCGGGGGATTGACGACGGCCAATCGCACGTCGGCTTGTTCCCGAGTCAGATCGAGCTGGGCCAGTCGATTCACCAACGTGTCGTGGAGTTTCCTCAGGAGCTCCAGATCGTGTTGCACCAGTTGGAACTCGCTCCATCGATCCTGCAACGCCGCCGCTTCCCGCTCGGCCACCTGATACGACTCCATCAGTTTCGACTCCCGCACCTGGGCAGCCGTCAACCGTTCTTGCACGAGGGACCGCAGCAGCGGTCCAAGTTGACGGGGGTCTTGAGCAGCCAGGAGTCTGGGAAGTTGCCGCGTCCGACTCAAGAAGGCCTCCTGTCGAGCGATTTGCTCCTGCAACTGGCGGACGCGCGGATGAGCCGGCCCCAGATAGGGCAGCACTGACTGCAATTCGGTGCGAGCCGCAAGCAAGTCCTGCTCCACTTGCCGACTCGACTCAGTCGACTCGGCATCGAGTCCCAACGCGGCCAGCATGAGTTCGCGTCCGACGAGAGGTTCGATCTTCAGCAGGAGCGGCCCGAGGTCGCGTCCCTGGCGGATCGCTTCTTCGAGTGCCGCTTGCTGCGATTCGAGTTCCACGCGGCGCGATCGCGCCTCCATGAGTGCTTCGTTGAGTTGCATGACGCGCGCGACGAGTGGGTGCATCGCGTCGGGGTGGTCCAACATCCCCGCAGTACTCAACGCTCGCTGCACGCGCCGCAACTGCTGCTGCTTCTGCTCGATCCGCGATTGCACGTCATGCCTTTCCCGCTCGAGCAGGTCCGCGACCTCGACCGCCATTCCTCGATGGTGCTCGTCGATGAAATCGTGGTACGCCGAGATGAGCGACTCGAGCGTTGCGTGGGCAACGCGCGGGGATCGAGAACGGTAAGCCAGCTCAATCAAATGCGTGCGACGCACACCTCGAGCCGTCAAGTGCTCTTGGATGTGCCGCAGTCTTTCGCTTTCTGGAACCTTGCGCCACATCGCCGCCACTTCGGAAACACCCGCCAATCGCTCAGCGGCGCGCGTCAGCACGATGCGACTGCCGAAGAGTTTGACATAGGTCGGCATCACGTCTGCCAAACGAAGAGAACGCCCACCTTGCTCGCTCGCATCTGCCGTGCGCGGACTCACCAAGACGGTGGCTCGCGATTCATAGATGCGCGGGGCGGTGGAATACTGCACGATGGCAATGAGGAGAGCAATGACGACCGCTGCCGCAAGGACCGGCCAGCGACGCCGTACCAGTCGTACGGTTGCTGCCGCCAGAAAGACCAGCTCGGCAACCCCGTGCGGTGATCGAGCTCCCTCGTCGCGACGGTGACCAGAATCGTTCATCCCTCGTCCCAGATGCTTTCGCTTTAGAAGAATGGGATGGCGGAGGAGAAACCGAACCGCACAAAGCTCTGCAACGTCTCAACCGTAAATGTCAGCGGCGTCTCTTCGACACTCACGACGTCCCCCGCCGCCAACACGATATTTCCCTGACGACTCCGTTTCGCCTCGCGTACCGACGCTTCGATCACAATCGGTTCCCGTTGATCGGGACGGTAGCGCACGATGCGAACCTTGTCGGCGACCTGGAGCCTTCGGCCGCCGGCTGCCGCGATCGCGTCGAGTAGCCGCAGCGATTTGCCGGGCGCCAGCTCGATCTCTTGGGGGCGCCGGACCAGCCCCATCACGTAGACCGAGGCAGGAGAGCGGCGTTCCACGAGCACCGTATCCCCATCCCCAAGACGCACATCGCGAAGCCGCTCAGGGTGCCGCAAGTCCACACGTTCGCCGATGCCTCCCGAACGAGGTCGTTGAATCTTGACCCACGGTGCGGCGTCCTCGGTCAGTCCACCGGCCTGCACCAGCGCTGCCAGAAGGTGACATTCGCCGGCGGGGATCTCTTTGAGCCCCGGGTCGGCCACCGCTCCGATCACGGTGACACGAAATTGTCGGCGCGCCTCTCGGAGGATCGTTACTTGAGGCGATCGGTAGATGCCTCGAGACACCGCGGCATCCCCGATCGCTCCCTCAGCTTCTCCCAACGTCATTCCGGCTACCGAAACGGGACCGATGAGCGGCACGACAATGGTACCGTCGTCCCGAACGCGCAGAGCGACCTCCTGGTTTTCGCGATCCAGTCCGGGCCCGACTTCGACAAAGACACGCAAGACGTCGCCGGGAACAATGCGAGGATCGGGAGCCGTCTGGGCAGCCAGTTGCGTCAGGTCGAACTCGGTAGCACTGGGAAGAGCGAGCGCCGACCACTGAGGCGGCAGCGACTCGGGACGGTAGGTGGTGACCTGGTGGCAGGCAGGGAGCACCACGAGGATCCCCAGCGCAAACACCAACCTTCCGGCTCTTCCCGCCGGACCCACCATCCATCTCCCCAGACTCCCTCCTTCGGCCATCAGTACTCCATCCTTATCCAAGCGGCCCGATCATCGCGAACATGCCGACGGGCACTCAACTGCCAGGCGCACGTGACTTCTTCGAGTTGGCCACGATGATGGGAACGGCAATCGCCCCCGCCAGCGCCAGACCGACGACGATGGGGTCTCCGAAAAAGAGCTCGCTGATCGGACGTTGGCCACGTGTCACGCCAGGTTTGGTCACCACCACTGCTGCTTCAGCCGCACCCGGAGGTGCCGTGCCCGGCATCCAGACGCGAAGGACCGCCAGGTTCGAAGGTGTGGCCAATCGGAACACGCCGCCCCGCAATCCTGCAATCTGGAACGTGCCATCCGGTTTCGTCGTTCCCGCTGGCAGCCACATTCCCTGATTTTCAATCCAAAGGGCCACGGCGGCCTGGGGCTTCCCAGCCGGATCGACCACCACGCCCCGGAGCAAGCCGTCCGAGGAAAGGGCGACGTCGCGAGGTGTCGAAGGGGGACCAGCTGCTCGGAGCCGCGCGGGGGTGACCTGGAAACCGATGACTAAGGCTAATGCAATAGGAATGAGTTGCCTTGCCGTAGAGGATCGCATGATGGTTCTTCCTCGTCTCTGAGCGAACGATGGCCATGTGGAAAGTTGAGGCGGGATCGTAACGGAAACCGACCACCCACGAAAAGAGGAATCCGGGTGTGACGGGTGAGGTAGGTCAGGCTTTCTAGACAGACGGAAGCGAGGGGCGACGTTCCATCACCGATGGCCTGGAGTTTGAAGTTTGAAGGGTGAGGGGTCGGGGGTTCTGGTTTTGGCCGCGAAGCGTTCGGCATTAGCCGCGAAGCGGCGACACATCAATAGCTGCGGGCGCCAGCCCGCAGAGAGGGAGGCCTCGCGCCAAGACGCAAAGACGCAAAGATGGGAATAGAGCTGGCCTTGGCGTCCCCCCAGCCGCGAAGCGGCGTCACATCAATAGCTGCGGGCGCCAGCCCGCAGAGAGAGAGGGAGAGAAAACGCCCCACCCCTCACACCTTCAAATCCGCCTTTGCTAGTTTCTCTTGACCGCGCTGCTGGTTCGAAGGTAGCCTCCCCGCTCGAGATCCCTGGCACGCGAGGACCGAAGCGATGGGCACTCCAGATCCTCTGATTGACATCCACTGCCATCTTCTGCCGGAAATCGATGACGGCTCGCAAAGTTGGGAAGAGTCGCTGGCTATGGCCCGACTGGCCGCTGCCGACGGCATCACCGCCATCATCGCCACTCCGCACCAACTCGGCGCTTACCGCCACAACGATCCAGCCACCATCCGCAACTGGACTAGCCGTCTGCAGGAGCGACTTCGCGAGGAAGGATCGGCACTCCGCGTCTACCCCGGCGCCGACATTCGGATCGAGGACGACTTGATCGAGCGGCTGGATCATGGGGAACTGGTCACGCTGGCCGACCAAGGTGGTCATCTGCTGCTCGAATTCCCGCACGATGTCGTCATGCCGTTGGATGAGATCCTCGAGGCGCTAAGTCGCCGCCACATCCAGCCCATCTTGACGCACCCCGAGAGGAACCGTCATGTCCTTCACCATCGGACTTTCGTGGAACAGCTGGTGGAAAAAGGCTGTCTGATCCAAGTCACTGCTGGAGCCCTCATCGGGAGTTTTGGTCCTGCTGTCCGGTCCCTGGCTGAATGGCTCGTGTGCGAACGCCTCGTCCACTTTGTCGCCTCGGACGCCCACGGAAGCCGTGCCCGGCGACCGCTCCTGAGCCGAGCCTTCCATCGCGTCGCCCAGTTGACCGATGTCGAACTGGCGATCGAGGTTTTTTGCGAGAACCCGTACCGAGTTGTGCGCGGTGAAGTGGTCCCCTTGCTGGCTCGCGATCAGCGCCGCTACCGCTTCGCCCAATGGTTCCGGTGGAGAAAGGCCGGCTAGCTCTAGCGCCGTCGTCGACAGGCAACCGATCATGCCGAGGCCCGTCCCTTTTTCACTCGATCGCCGCCAATGGATGCTCGCGGTGGTGGGCGCATCGACGACTCTGGTTGACACGGCACGGGGGCGTCCCTGGGCGGGACAATGGCGCATCGGCTGTTGGCACGTCCATACGTCGTTTCCTGTGCGAACCGAGCCTCCCTCCTTTGTGGCAGTACTGCAAGCGCTGGAACGCGAAGTCCGAGGGCAACTTGGACTCGAGGCTTCTCCTGCCCCCATCGGCGTCATAATCTTGGGAGACCGGCGCGAGTACGATCGTTATCTCCGGACGTATTTCCCGAAGGCACCCCGCCGGCCAGCGCTGTTTCTTCAGGGGACAGGCCCAGGCATCATTCTGACTTACCGTCGCGAGGGGCTGGCGGCCGATCTCCGCCACGAAGCGACTCACGGCATTCTCCACCAACAGCTGCCGTTCGTTCCGCTGTGGCTTGATGAAGGATTGGCCGAGTACTTCGAGCTGCCGGTCCCTGCGAAACTAAAAGACCATCCTCATGTGCCCCCGCTGCGGCGTGAACTCGACCGCGGACAAGTCCCCTCCCTTCCTCGTCTTGAGTCCCTCACGCAGTTGACGCAAATGGACGGTGACGACTACCGAGGCGCATGGAGTTGGGTTTATCTGCTGCTGCACGCAAGCCCATCCTCCCGACAAGCCCTGGTCGGGTATCTGCACAATTGGAAGCGCGGAGAGCGTCCCGAACCTTTGAGCCGTTTTCTCAGCCGCTCAGGTTCGCTCGAGACCACATTTCGACGGTTCTGGCAGCCGCGTCTGCGCCAGGTCGACTCGTGAGGCCCCCGCTACGTTGAATTGACCACCGGCGGACCCGTCGCTATCGTGTGGCTTTCTCGCTATGGGCGAGCGGCTCGACGTCCGTGATCGCGTGCCGAGTCGGAAACGCGAGGCCAGGAGGAAGTTTGGCAGGCTTGTTCCGGCAGCCCGGACGCGGGCGACCCAACGCGGCAGTGCGCCTCATTCTATACATTTGTCTACCCATCCTCAACGGTTTACGAACGTGAAGTACGCGGCAGTCGGCCCCATTACCGTCCACTTCCCCGAGCGCGTCGAAACCAACGAAGAGTTGGCCCGACAGTTTCCTCAGTGGAACATGGCGGCAATTGAGGAAAAGACCGGCATCGCCGCTCGACACATCGCGGCACCCGACGAATGTGCTTCGGATCTGGGAGTCGCCGCCGCAGAAAAGCTCTTTCGGCAGTACGACATCGACCGGAGGACCATCGATTTTCTCCTCCTGTGCACGCAGGCCCCCGACTACCCGCTCCCGACGACGGCATGCCTGATGCAAGACCGGCTCGGACTCCGAACGACAACCGGTTCCCTCGATTTCAACCTGGGATGTTCCGGTTTCGTCTATGGACTTTCGCTGGCCGACGGCCTGATCCGAACCGGGAACGTGCGCCGCGTGCTACTGATCACGGCGGAAACGTATTCGAAGTACATCGACCCCACCGACCGGAGTTTGCGGACGATCTTCGGCGACGCCGCCGCAGCGACGCTTATCGAAGCGGCCGACCGCCCGACACTCTCGGGCTTTCAATTCGGGACCGACGGCTCGGGAGCCGACACACTCTTAGTGACCGAAGGAGGTCACCGGCCGCCTGAACACGCCATCAAACCGCGACATCGCAAACGATGGCCTAGCGCGCTGTACATGGACGGCCCGAGTCTCATGCACTTTACAGTCGTCGCCATTCCCGAATTGGTAGAGAATATCCTCCAGCGTGCCGGCATGACGCGCGATGACATCGACTATTACTTGTTCCACCAGGCGACTTACAAACTGTTGGCACAGCTCCAGCATCGGATGGGACTCACGAATGACGAGATGCCCATCATGTTGCGAGACTGCGGCAATACGGTCTCGTCCACGATTCCCATACTCATCGAGCGGATGCGCCGGGGCGAACGCCTCCAGCCTCGCCACAAAAGCCTCCTCGTCGGTTTCGGCGTCGGTTGGTCCTGGGCAGGTTGCGTTTGGGAAGAAGTCTGGAATGAAAAAGAACAAACCCTTGTCGCCGACTGACCCCCAAAAGTGACACAAAAGTGTCCTCTGTACCGTCCGCCTTCATGAAAACATGGCCATCAGGAACAGCGTGGCGGAAATGACCGTCGCCAGGATCCCGAGGACCATGCCGGCCAGGGCAAACCCGCCACCAACACCTCCCGGCTTCCGCGAGGCAATCATCCCAAAGGTCCCGGTGATCACGGCGGGAATGCCGAGAAACGCCGGAATCGGCGTGAAGCAACAGCAGAGCAGCGAGCCGACTGATCCTAGCCCCAGGCAAAAAGCGGCCACCGCCGTTCCGTTGGGAGTCGGTGCCCCGTACTTCCGAGTCCCCGGAAATGCGGAAGGGGCGGCATAGGGATTGGGAGAAGATGCGTCCGGTGGAGGCGGCGGCGAG
>WFWZ01000371.1 GCA_015490875.1 Planctomycetaceae bacterium | reverse complement strand
CTGCTCGTCCATCGCCAACTCGCCCGACCTCCGGTCGTCATTCGGCTTCCGGCGTCGCTCCTGCCCACCCCCGCGCTCGTTCCACCGCTGCCTCCCAACGTTGGATTCCTCGGCGGCGTTCCCCTTCGGTCCATTGGGGATCAAAGACCCGCTCGAGTGTCCAGTGGTGCCGAATGTCGTCGAGACTCGGCCAATACCCGACAGCCAACCCCGCAAGATAAGCGGCCCCCAGTGCGGTCGTCTCTGTCTGGGCTGGCCGATCCACGGGAATCCCCAGAATGTCCGCTTGCATTTGCAACAGCAGATTGTTGCGAGCCGCACCGCCGTCGACGCGCAGCCGTACGAGCGGTTCCGGAGCATCTTCGTTCATGGCAGCCACGACGTCACGCGTCTGCCACGCGATCGATTCCAGCGCGGCTCGAGCCACATGCGAGCGGCGGACATGGCGTCCCAACCCGATGATGAGGCCTCGAGCCTGAGGATCCCAATAGGGAGCTCCCAGCCCTGTGAAGGCCGGCACAAACGTCACGCCACCTGTGTCGTCCACTTGCCGAGCCAGCGTCTCGACCTCTTCAGCCGATTCCAGAATCTCCAGCCCATCTCGAAGCCACTGCACCACTGCCCCGGCGACGAACACGGCCCCTTCCAGACAGTAGGTGGTCTGATCGCCAATGCGCCAACCGACAGTCGTAAGCAGCCGATGGCGTGAGTGCACAGGGTGGTGTCCCGTATTCACCAACAAGAACGCTCCAGTTCCATAGGTGTTTTTCCCTTCTCCCCGCTCGAAGCAGGCCTGACCGAATGTCGCCGCCTGCTGGTCCCCGGCAACGCCTCCGATGGGAATCGCCGCGCCGAGCTGCTCTTCGCGACATGCCCCATAGACCTCACTCGAAGATCGGATCTCCGGCAGCATGGCTCGAGGAATGTTGAGCGCCGAAAGAAGCTCGTCATCCCACTGGCACGTCTGGAGGTCGACCAGCATCGTCCGGCTGGCATTGCTGACATCGGTGATGTGCAAGGCTCCTCCGCTCAGTCTCCAAATCAGAAACGTATCGATCGTGCCAAACAGCAACTCACCACGTTCGGCACGTGCTTGAGCCCCAGGATGCTGGTCGAGCAAGTGACGGATTTTCGTCGCCGAAAAGTACGGATCGATCGGTAATCCTGTCTTGCGGCGAACCGTCTCCTCCATCCCCTCCGCGCGCAAACGAACACAAATCGGTTCGGTAATCCGACTCTGCCATACGATCGCGTGATCGATGGGGCGCCCGGTCTCTCGGTCCCATACCACCGTCGTCTCGCGCTGATTGGTCACCCCGATCGCCGCAACCTGGTCGGGCGAAACTTCCGCGTGGGCTAGGGCCTCGCGAGCCACCTTGAGCTGCGACTGCCAAATGGCCTCCGGGTCGTGAACCACATGGGCCGGTTGCGGCGTCAACTGAGGAAACTCCTGCTGAGCCATCCCTCGTACACGCCCCTCCCGGTCAAACACCATCGCCCGACTGGATGTCGTCCCTTGATCGAGCGCCAATACGTACGTTTCCGCCATCGATCCGCTCGCTCTCGCTCGTCTTTCCCCGTTTCCCCGAATCACTTCCCGGCGCCCGAGGGAGCCGCACGGACGACGATTGTGTCACCCTCGAGCCGATACTGTAACCCGACCGGCGCCAGGACCTTCGTGAGAAGTTCCTCGATGCGAACGCGCCGTACATCGAACGAAACGCGCTGATTCAACTTTCCTTGCACATCAGCGTCGATCTGCAGACGCCACCCCTGGTCCTGCAACGTCTTCAGGATGGCTCCGACGGGCTGTTGCTCTACGGTCAGCGTGTAGCGTTCCTCAGCACGCGCGCTGGTCCGTTTCGCCGCGTCCTGCCGGATCAAATACTGAACGACGGCCCCTCGATCGACCGAGTCACCCGTTGCCACCCACCACGAGCCGCTGCGTCGCCAACGGACGCCGGGAAACGCCCGTTGCAATTCGACAGAAGAGGCGACCTTCTTGTTGGCATAAAAGAGCGACTGGTTACGTACGATCACCTCATCCCGTCCCACCACGGTCGCTCGCCTTTTCGACTCGGGGCGAAACGTCCGGCCAAATCCACTCATCAGCAACGTCAACAGCTCAGGCGCCGAGAGCGGAGGCAGGTGGGCCTCCCACCAGACATCATGCGGAATCGTCTCTTCTCCCCGCAGTTCGATGCCGAACCGTTCGGCCGCCAGCTTCACGAGTTGGCGAGGCCGGGCTCCCGATTTCCATGACAAGGCCACGGTTCGGCCTCGCAACTCGGGCCAGGCGTGGCGGCACTCTCGCTCAAGATCGGCCAGACGACCGGCGATTCGAGCTCCCTCTCCCGACGGCACCCAATAGAGGACCGACCCGACGGGAACGATTTCGGCATCCAGTTGCTGGGCCAAATGTTCCAACAGCAACGGCAAAGGGAGCGGCTCCTTTTGAGCCAGCGTCACCCGCCGGTCCGGATCGATGCGGCGGTCGAGGAACACCGTGACCTCTTGTTGCCGAGCCAAGTCGCTGATCGCTTGGCGAAGTGGAGCTCCCTCCCAGTCCACGGCAACACGAGCCTTCCAGCCGCGAGGCTCACCGGCATCGGTCAGACCGACGGCAAGCAACATGGCGGCGATCGGCCAACACTCTCGCAGGACCCTCGTTACAACGCCCCGCGCCCCATGACATGCTGCGCGCCCGCCCGGACTTGACTTCCACGAGTTCACCGAGAAGCGTCCCTGATTGGCTCCAATCACCCAACCCCAATGCCATTCCTTCGCCATGGCCATTCCCCAAGATAGGCCGTCCGGTACCTTCCCTGATTATAATGGACGCCTAGGCCGCCGCAGGGTGGCCCCTTCCCTTTGGACGTTCGCGACATCCTTTGGCCATGCCCCACGCAGTGTCCCTCGAGCTGCTCCGACGGTACGACGACTGGAAAAGCGGTACCCCCGTTGCCACGTTCGTCTCGTGCATCGCCCAACGGTATGACTTGGCCACCTTGGCTCGCTTGGCCGATGCGGGGCCGTGGAGAGTCCGCCGGGCTGCCGTGACCGCCTTGGGCGTCCTGGCCGACGATCGCTGGAGTGGCGTCGTGGGGCGGGCGTTGAACGACCCCATCCGCCCGGTGCGGCTCGCGGCCGAGAACACCATCAGTCAACTGTGGACGCGGATTCTGCCAGTGGCCTATCGTCTCCGTCTGCGCGCGGCGATGCGTCGCGCACGGTTGGATCCTCGCTCGGTGCTGAGGGAACTCGAATCTTGGGAACGCATCGCGACCCGACACGCCATCGTCTGGCAACTGCGTGCGACGGCGCTGGAGAATCTCGGATGTCCCGATGAAGCATCCGAGTGTCATCGTATTGCCTGGCAGATCGACCCTTTTCGTTACCCGGCGCTTTGCGACCACGCTCGGATTCTGGAATATCAAGGGCGCCCCGAGGCAGCTTTGAGGCTTTACCGGCGGGCGCTGGAGGTTTTTCCGGATCTCCCTCTGGCCCGTACTCGCGTGCGGCAACTCGGCCAGCGGTCGTCGTAACGACTGGCGACTGCTGCCGGTAAGCGCAGGAGGAAGAACGAGGGGACTTTTTTGACCACCGACCGTGACGGTGGGAACGAGGGGAGGGCTTGTGTGGGCGAGCGACCGGCACAACCGGCAGGCGCGCTTCTGTCCTGAGATCGAGTCGGCGGCTTTCGTGCCCCACTATTTGACATGCGGTTCCCCGTAGCGTACCTACCGCTGGAGGGAGCAGTTGGGGTTGCCCCTGTTTCCCCACCGGGGCCGTACCCGCTTGTCATCTCGAACGCGTTTCTGCCCGAACGCGGAGGAGCCTACCGAAACGATGAACGACAAGAACGATCAGGGCCTGCTGTCCGAAGGCGTAGCTGCGACCGAGCGGCAATCGGATGCATTGGGGAGTGCTGAGGGGATGCCCGCCGTCACCGAACCGTTGAGTACCATTGACGCGCTCGAGTCCCTACTGGATCGCAGCTCGGATTCGCAACTGGCGGCTACGCAGCCCCCGAAAGGATCGACACCTGCCTGCGATGTCGATGACGACGAAATCTCCGAGTACATGGCGTCGCTTATGGAACGCTACGGGATCCGGCAAGAACCCGAGCGGCGTGCCGATCCCGCCTTGACAGCTCCACCACCTTCCTCCGCAGCCTCCCAAGCCACCATCGAGCCCTCGGGCGCCGACGAAAGTCCACAAAGTCGGCCCGACAGCACCGAAGGGGAGGTTCCTCGTCGTGAACCGAGCCGCCCTCCGGAAACGGCCACGGACATTGCGTCGTTGAGGTGCCTGGCCAATGCCTCGGCCCGGTCCGCCGTCAACGCTCACCTCGTGATCCAAATCGTCGCTGCGGCGTACACGAAACTGACGTTGGCCATCGTCGCCACGTTCAGTTCCGCCTTGTGCGCTTTCTCTGCCCAGAGTGTCGCTTCCCCCATCTATGCGATGGCAGTCGCGTCGGGCGCCGCCGGCGTCTTTTGGGTAGCCCAATACTGGCGGCTGACGGGTGAACTCCGCACCCTGCTTGCTCGGTCTTCGTCTCGGGAAACCGCGGCCGCGAACAGTTCGGCATGACTGTCGCACCTCCTAGCCGCTAACCAACCCGCACGACTGAGATAATCAGCGTGTTTGCCCGCGATCAGATCCATCTTTTCCCGACGATCGATCCAACCGACTCGTACCACCAACCGGTTATTCGGACACCGCGGATTGACGCGTGTGAGAAAAACTCACCCCCTGAACCGGCTGTGTGGGGGCTGGTGGAAATCGTCGTTATCCACAGCATTTTGCGTCGAAACGGACAAAGACCCGACGTGGAAAAGCGATGGACTTCTCCGGCTGAGCCTGGAAGCGTGCTCGGTCTCGCCGTGGCTTCGCCGGAATCACAGACAAAACAGGGCGGAGGGGATACGCGAGATGTTCCAGAACAAGAGGTGGTGGACGACTTCGGCAGGAATCTTAGCGACTGCCACATTTGTGTCATCGGTAGTCGGGGGAGGTCCAACGCCTCCCACTCCGGCTGTCTCCGGTCATGAGGTGCCATCAGCCGGCATGTGGTCTGACGCTCCGCCACTCCCCAAACATTGGGATCTGTGGGCCAATTATTGTTCGCAAAAACGGCGGGAACACGACCCGGTCCGCCATTACCATCCCCTGGTACGGATGAAGTACGCGCTCCTTCCACACCACGGCCACGGCTGCGGTCATTGCGCCCCCGGCACCTGCGGGATGTGCGGTGAGGGATGCCACCACGGCGGTTCGGAACCTCTCCCGTACAGTTCGCCTTCCCACTCTTCGCCGAATCGCCCCGAGTCGCAACAGGGGCCTCAGCCCCCCGCGCCGCTTCCTCCTGTCCTCCAAGGGGAAGCAACCGGTGAAAGCCATGTATCGACTCCTTCGCCGGCACACACGAGAACCGATGCCGACCGCGTGCGTCCGCTGCCCCCGGTCGAGGAACCCATCGTCGTTCCTCCCACTTCCGAACCCCCGGCACTTCCGAAGAATCCACTCCCCAAGCGCCGCGTCAATCGACCGTCCGAGCATCGGTCCTCCCCGCCAGCTTCCGTGGATGTCGGCCGCTACTTTGAGACCGATTAATCGGCGCAATCCACACGAATTGACCATGGCATGGATCGGCACCGAGCGCCCCACCCGCTCGAGTGCCGATTTTCTTGTCTGGCGAGGCTCCGTTGGCAAGCTACAGTTTCGATGACAGCTCGCGTTGGGATCGAGCTACCAGCGATCGATCGCCTTTGCACCGGAGACCCGTCGAGGATGAGTCAGCCAGTCACGATTTGCCAACGTGTTCGTCGTCTGATCCGCTATCGTTACCCGCTGGTCGTCGTCGCTGCCCTCAATGGTCTGTTCCTTGTGGGGGTTCCCGCCATGAAACCGGGCACGACGACGCAAGCGAAAGCAGTGGAGTCCCACTCGACGTCCCAAGCGTCCTCCAGCGTGATTCCGGACACCGCCCCGAAAGGAACGCCGACCGCCGAAGTGGCCACTCTGGAACGCAAGGCCGTACATCCGAGGACCCGTGATGGGGCGTCGGGCGAAGAGGAAGCACCGAAGTCTCCCGTCGCGACTCCCCTTCGCAAGGATCGTCATCACGCCGAGCGCCTTCGCGGCGTCGGTCAGACGGTCTGGCGCGCGGGAGTGACGGCGGCGGCTTTGAGCGACTGGTACCAGTCGGTTCCCAAGTCGGATCCTTTCACCGAGACCACGGCAGCCACCGTTGCGACGCGCCAGCAACCACCCTCGGCCGACGCGCCAGCCGCAGATCCAAGGCTCGCCAAAGAGGGAACATCGGAAGGTTACACCGGACGGCGTGGGACCACCGAGCAACAGGGCGGGGTTGCGGCGACAACACCGGCCAAGCCGACCCGATCCCAGCAGACAGCGTCGCCACAGGTCGTGTTGCGCAACACCGACGCTGACCTCTCGGTAGCGTTCGTGGTGGACGGTCGCGTCTTCGTACTGCAGCCTGGCGCCAGCCTGCAATGGGGGGTGACCGGCGAACTAGTCGTGGCCTTCGATCGCGGCGGCAATTTCGGGGCCGCCCGCGAACACCTCCAGCCAGGAACTTACGTCTTCCGCGTCGATGCCCAAGGATGGCGATTGGTTCCGGATGCGACGCCATCTCCGAAAGGAAACGCCACAGACGCCGAGCCGGACGCTCAAGCCGGACGCTCCAGCTCCTGACGGAGCTCCTCCGCAATCGACTGCTCGATCCGGCCGCGAAACGCCACGGCTGCCAAAGGGAGTTGCCCCTCCACCCGGGCGGCGTCCTCCTCCACGGTCAGTTTCCCCGTGATCGTGAAGCCGTACGTTGTGAGGGAAAACGTGAGGACGTTCTCGTCCCAGTCTCCCTCCAAGTGACTGATCTGATCCTTGTAATGCTCGGCAATCCGGTCGAGAAAGTCCTTCAGCCGCTGGGTGGCCGCGTCCTTACCCAACGAGTGCGGTACTTCCGTTTTGAATGCTGGCATGTCGATGATTCCTTGCGATCTCGGTGCGCCCGGTCGTACGAAGTGGAACCTACGTCTACGCTCATGTCTCGGGACGCCACGAGTGAGACTCGACGACCTCGCGGGCGTCCCTCTGTCCCCACCCAGGCGTGCCGGCTGCCACGCATCGCAGACTATGGGTCGTCAGAATACATGGAAACGGCCCCATTGACTACAGCGGGTGGCCACGGCCCTGCACGACCCTCCGCGAGCGACCACTGTCGCCTCTTGGCATGCAAACTTCTCCGTTCCACGGATTCATGAGTCTGTAGACAGAGGGCTTCGATCGAGGGTACACTCGGGGCATCCACGGCCGCCGCCCACCGTCCCAAGTCCGAGGAATGACAAGTTAGTGACACCAAGATCATGCGTCTGTTCTGTCTGTTGGTGGCAGAACACGGCGGCGGGCTTGCGGTTACGGCCGGCGACATGGGAACTCAGTGCGCCGAGCTTCGTTCGAGGAATCGGTGGCGCAATGGTGGCAGGTGAGCCTGCCAAGAGGCCCAAGTTGGGTGAGTGCGACATTCGCCACGGCTTTCTGCGACTAATCGTCGGCGCACAATCCGCCGCAAGCCAATCCGCGCAGAATCGTGGCACGGTGGTAAAGAAGAAACGAAGCGACAGCGCTGCACTGCTGCGCTAGTCGACGCGGTAAGGTTTGCCGTCGTACGTTAAGCGGTCTTCAGGGTGCCACAGAGGTTGGCCCATCCGGAGCCGCCGAGACAGAACTTCTACCTTTTCGGCGCTTCCCGGCATGGCTGTAGTCGGTTCGTAATCCGTGCTTGATTGTGCCTCAGGTTCGAAATCCCAAATGCCCATCTTGATTGCGTCGAGCACCGAGTGCGGCACGGTTGCTTCCTCCCGCGGTAAGTACCACTCTTCGGGCAAGTCGATCACCACTTGCCCACCCGTTCCAACGAGATCGCCTCTTGCCTGGTCCTCGCCGCCTGCACGGCTCAAGGCCACTAGTATCCCGTCTTTTTTTCCAAAAGTCAAGCAACTGATTCACAAGTTGCTCGGGGCTCCGTAAGAGGACACGCACTCCTTCAGACGTGCGATCCGCGCTGCTGAGACCGCGCCGGTTCGGTCGCCTTCGCAAGCAGCACCCCGCACCGCAATCCAGTGACACCGGCAGCGGAGGGCAAGCGGGATCGTCTCTAAAGTCAAAGAGCCTCCAACGGCGAGAAGACATTTCTGTCGCCGACAGCAACTCGCCAATTGCGCCAATTCATCGCCGCCGAGATAGTCCCACAGGGATGTCCCGTCTTTTCCCCACGTGTCGATCAGGAGCACGCCGACATGAGCTTGTGCGAAGGAGGCCACTTCCTGCCAGTGAGGCGCTGCGGCTCGGTGCCAGTCGG
The DNA here is from genome assembly GCA_015490875.1 of Planctomycetaceae bacterium. Lineage (GTDB taxonomy): Bacteria > Planctomycetota > Planctomycetia > Pirellulales > Pirellulaceae > S141-3. The sequence continues at coordinate 10,352 of WFWZ01000371.1, read as the reverse complement.
CATAAGCCACGAGGACCGGACGCACATGCTGCGGCACCTCGGCGATCTTCTGCTGCCACAGTTCTTGCCAATCGCCCCGTCCTGCTCCTGCCAATCCGAACTTGCCCCAGGCGATCCCCTGGGGAATACGGGGCAGGGGAGTGGAACGCCACTGGAGCAATTCTCCCAAGGCCGCGCTGATGGGTCGGAGTCCTGATACGCGCGCTACGACCGCTTCCCAAACTTCGGGTGCCGATCCGAGTGCTCCGCGCCGAGGCTCCTTGATGTCGATGACATCCGCGCCGCCCTCCAGTGCCGCTAGCGCTTCGCTCGCGTCCCGCACGCTCACGAGCAACCCGGTGGTCTCCACGGGAGTCCCCGTTCGCAGACTCATCGTCTCCCTCCCATCCACCGCCTCAAGGCGCGCCGGCTTCGTGCTCCCGTTGCAATTCACGCAGGCGACGGTTGAGTCGCTTGAGCAGTTCGGGGCGTACCGGCTCACACCAGGCTCCATCGATGGTGACATAACCTTCACGCCATGTCGCCAGTGCCGATGAGACGTTCCGCTCGTGCCACTCCTTGCACCGATCGCGAAGGCGCACGATGACACAAGCCACTGTGCCATGCCTCGTCTTTCTCTGGCCAACCAGAAAGATCTCGATCGCCTCCAATGGCACGGCGATCGGAGGGCCCAGTTGCAGATAGAAAAAGACGCGACCATCACGGTACGCGACGCGTGGTATCGTGAGCATCCACAGGAGACCGCCGCATAGGAGCCCGGCAAACAGCAGTAAGAACCATCCGAACCCGAGTCCCACCCAACGCCATGGTATTTCGCGCGGTGCCCAGACGATGCACAACCAGCCGACGGCACCCAGAATCAGTGGGAGAGTGAATCCCAGCCCAAGCGCCCGGCGGTTCGTGCCGATCCACGTCTCCATTGCCGCGTCTCGCTCCGTCCCCTCGAGGTTTTCATTCCAGCGGTTCGGTCTTCGCAGACTGGCATTGTAGCGGTGGGGGAGGACTTGGGCACGTCGGGTTGTCAACCGCGCACGCGGGACGTATTCTCGCCGGGGATCGACCTGGGCAGGCAGTGACGCCGCGCTCGCTTTTTTGGAGAAACCTGGAGCTGATGGGTGTCCACTTCGAATGGGTTGAACATCGGCGGCAACTCGAGTCGCTCGATGTCGCAATGCGCTCCGCTCCCTGGATCGCCTTCGACACCGAATTCGTCTCGGAATACTCGTACCTTCCCCAGCTTTGTCTCGTTCAAATCGCGATCCCTGAGCAACTCGTCCTGGTCGATACCTTGGCGATTGATGACGTGAGGTGCGTTTGGGATTGGCTGCTCATTCCGGACCGACCGGTCATCGTGCATGCGGGACGTGAAGAGTTGCTTTTCTGCCTGCGTGCAACGGGACAAGTTCCTCCCGGTTGGTTCGACGTCCAGTTGGCTGCAGGTTTCGTCACCACGGTCTACCCCGCCTCGTATGGCAAACTCGTCGAGCGGTTCTGTCACCGGACACTTCCCAAAGGCGAAACGCGCACCGACTGGCGCCACCGTCCGCTTTCGCGCCGCCAGCAGGAGTACGCATGCCAGGATGTCGTCTATTTATCGGTCATCCATGAGCAACTCACCGAAGAACTCGCGGCGCGCAGCCGGCTTTCGTGGCTGCAAGCCGAAACGCGCACGTGGCAGGAACGCACCGCCTCAGCGCTCGAAGAGGAGTCGTGGCACCGCCTTCCCGGCATCCACCGGCTCACGCCGCGCCAGCGGGCGATTGCTCGCGAACTGTGGCGATGGCGTGAGTCCCGGGCGGCTGAAAAGAACGTTTTTCCGCGTCGCATCCTTCGAGACGACCTGATTATCGAATTGGCCCGCCGTGAATCGGACCAGCCCCAGCGAATTCGCGCCGTCCGAGGGATGGAGTGGCGCAAAGTCAGTCGCTGCCTCGATGCGATCGTTGAAGCGGTGCGCCGGGGAATCGAAACGCCGTTAGAAGAGTGCCCCGATCTTCCACGCGGTACGCCGTCGACGACGATCGGCAACCTTTTACCTCAGTTTCTCAATACCGCCCTGCACAGTCTCTGCGTCGCCGAATCGATTGCTCCGTCGCTCGTCGCCACGCTGCAAGATGTTCGAGACTTCGCCGAGTACCGATTGGCACCGGAGGCGTGGCGAGACAAGCCGTCCCCCAGGCTCACCCAGGGCTGGCGCCGCCAACTCATCGGAAACACGCTCGACCGCCTCCTCAGCGGCAAGCTGGCCATTCGAATCGATGATCCGCTCTCGGACCATCCACTCGTGCTCGAAGAGCGACAAGAGTGACGCAGTCTTGTCAACAGTTACGTCTGCTCGAGTTACCCAAGGACCGAACATGAGCAACGGTCGAGCCCGCCTTTGGCGCACTCGACCGCTTTCGCTCTCCCCCCGTTTACCTGCGTGGGCCGGGACCGGCTACTGGTAGCACTTGGTCGTCTCTTCTGCTGCCAACCGAGTCTCGATGTCCTTGCACTCGACTTCCGCTCGGAAGCGATGGCTCCCCGGCCGGTCGGCGACGGCCACCACGACCAGTTCCACTTTCGCGCCGGGGGCAATGGCATCGATGGGAGCAAAGATGACCTGTCCTTCTTTCTTCTGGTACTCGCTCCCCTTCGCCGCGGCCGGTTCAATGCCTTCGGAGAAGAAGGCGATCACGTGGACGTTGCGAGCGGTCTTGCTGCCGCGGTTCTCGATGATCACACGGTAGGGAATTTCCTCGCCCACCGGTTGCGGACCGGCCGGGTCGAGCACCGTCAGTTTCAGGTCGGCGATCAGTTCGACGCGCGTCTCGACTTGAGCGAGAGCCGGCGGACTTCCCGAACCTCGGACCTCCGCATGCAACCGGTTCGCCCCCGCCTGGTGAAGGATGGTGCGAAGTTGCAAGACGCGCTGGGCTCCCGAAGCGAGCTCCCCAAGTTGCCAGGTGACGCGGCCATCGACCTGACGGGCACCGGCCGAGGCAGCCGAGACTTCCGCTCCCTCAGGGAGTTCTACTTCCAGGACAGTCTGGTCCGACTCGATGTCGCCTCGGTTGGCCACCTCGACCGTATACGTGACAGGCACCCCCGCATACTGGCGCTGGGGACCACGAATCGCGATTTCCAGTCGAGGTCGACGGACGCGGACACGATGGCGGCTCACCGCCTTCAGACCGCCGGCAGCCGACGCCGTCACAACGACTTCCAACTCGCCAGCCTGGTCCGCCGTCAGGTCGATCGGAATCGTCCGCTGACCACCGGCCGGCAACGTACCAATCTGTTGGGGCTGCGTGCGACTGGCGCCCGAAGCCACAGCGATCGTCACGTCCTCGGCCGGTCCCGTTCCCGGGTTGTACAAAGTGAGCGTGAACTCGGCGGTTGTCCCATACTTCATTTCCGTCGGACCACTGATGGCCACATCAAGCTTCGGCTCCCGGACCTCCACACGCGCCGTCATCGCCGTCGGGACAACTTCCCACTGAAGCTGCAAGTCCATCGGCTCGCCGCGAGTCGCGACCAAAGCAATGGCGAGGGTGGCTTCGCTTCGAGCGGCAAGGTGGTCGATCTGCCACTGGAGGACCCGGTCGGTGGCCGCTCGCTGGGCGACTTGCCCCTGGCTGGCTCGTGTCGAGGAAAGGGTGGCCGAGGCAGGCAAAGACGCAAGCACTCGAAGGACTGGAGCGGGCCGATCGCCCGTGTTGCGTACGCGGACCAGCCACTCGCCAGGCCTCCCCAAAATCACCGCTTCCGGCGCCACCATTTCCACTTCGATGCCCGGAAGATGGTCGACGGCGCGGACACTTCGGCCGCTCGAGGCGACCTCACCCAGTCCCGACTCCCCGCGGCGTCCCAAACGAATTGGTTGCTCCGAGCCTCGAACGGACCGGCCCAAACCTCTCGGTTCCGCCGAGATCGGCGTCGACGCTGCCGGACGACGCAGCACTGATGGCATGCCCTGCCCGGTGCCCGTTGCGGGCGGAACCGCGGGAACCCCAGCTGAGCCATCGCGAATGGCGCGCAAACGACTGCTTAGGCCTTGCGAAGACTCCGAGCGTTCCTGGCGGATCGAGCTCGAGGGCGCGGTCCAATGCCGAGTCCGCCTTGACGAAACGCGGCTCGGATCATCTCCCCTGGAAACGAGTACGTTTCCGGAAACCGCCCAGATGGCGACTGTGCAGCCCAGCAAGACTTTGCGAATCATCGTTCATTCCTGTATGTTAGCCAGTTGCCATGACATCACCGACACGGACTCGCCGCGTGATACCGGTTATCGGCTGTGGCGACCGTGTCGGTTGAGTCGTTTTTTCCGGTTATAGGGAAACGGGAACGAGGCAAAAACAGGCAAGACGGGCAGCCTGGCAAAACAGAAGAAACTGTGTCCCGCAGATCGACTCCCTACAGCAAAGATGGCCACGATGTCGCGACGTGCCCAAATCGAGCAGCTTTTGGCGGAAGATCCGAACGATCTCTTCCTTCAGTACAGTCTGGCGCTGGAGTACGAAAAAGAAGGGGCTGTGGACGAGGCGCTAAAGCGGCTCGGAGCGCTGATGCGCAACGACCCGCCTTATGTTGCTGCCTTCCATATGGCCGGGCAGATCTATGCGAAAGCTGGTCGCCTCGAGGAGGCACGCCGCGTTCTTCGAGAAGGCATTGAAGCGGCGCGCGACCAGCAACGACAACACGACGCCGCCGAAATGGCGGACCTGTTGGCCACGCTGGGCAACAGCCCCTCCGATTCCCATTGATCGCCTGCCGACTCAGCGCGACTCTCTCCAGCGCGACTTCTCGACAGCTACACCGGCTCGAGCAGAAAGTCGTCGATCTCCAGGGAGACACCACTTTGCAGGAAGTGGACGGCTACCAGCAAACGAGACCGCTCTCGCCGTTCCAGCACGACACCTTCGATTCCCGCCAAAGAGCCTCGCCGGATACGAACATGATCGCCTGGTGCCAGCCTTTCTTCCACGGTGAGAGGCACACCCGATTCGATCAACTGGTCCAATTGCCGCAGGTCCGACTGCAACTCTCGTCCGTCATGGACCGGCAACGTTGTACAGACCCGATTTGTCTTCAGAGACTGCACCCGTCCGTCGTCGTCGGCGAAGACGAACACGTAACCGGGAAAGACAGGTAAATACGAGGTAACCTTCCGGCCTCGAATAAGATTGGTCTTGCGAACCAGCGGCAAGTAGAACGGAATACCGGTGGCTCGCAGATCCCTCGCCAACGCTTTCTCCTGACGAGCCTTCGTAAAAAGTGCCCACCAACGGTGTCCCCGGTCCGCAGCTCGCCAGAAGTACTCCTCCTCCAACACTTCCTCTGGAAACCGACTCACCTCTCTGCCGAGTATGGGCATCCCATCGCTCCTTGGTTGTTTCCGTGTCCGAAGCGACCGCGCCGCATGCTTCCCGCCGTCGCCCTTTCACCGAAGGTCACGCCAAACTCTGTTCCCGCTTACGCTCAGGTCTCCCTCCTACCAAAACGCCCCCTTTTTCGCCGCTGATTCCACCCTTCCCCGAATCCAAAGAAGTCTCCCGCATAATATCCTGCATGTGGGGGGACTTCAAGATGTTGACGGGGCTATTTTTCCACGTTCTCTGGCAAGCGGGCGAAGCAAGGAGGGTTCTCTTAGGAAGGCTCGAACGTGGTCCCACTGCGAGGCGGCACGGACCACCGTGCCGCGAGAAAGAACGCCGACGAACCTGGAAGGTACTCAACAGATCAGCCGGACTCTTCCGATCTTTCCGGCGCGGTCTCGGGATCCATCTTGTCCCGCATCGACGCGTCGGTAGTCTCATTGTGCGCCGATGAGTCCAAACTGTCCAGCGTTCCGCGTGCTGCCAGCACCTGGTCGAGCCAATCAAGGAGCCCTTCGACCCGCCAAAGGGGAACGCCGTTTTGAATGGCACGACGGACCGCGTCAGCTATTTCGTCAGAGGTCTTCGCGCGGATCAGCAATCTGCGGACCTGCTCGACGTCCATCGCCTTTGACACCGCACCTTCCCCGCGACGCTCCAACGTCCCCCGCAACCCAGCCGTGCTCGCGGGCACTCGCGACTAGGGGCGACCCCCGGTTTGACTCGAGCCAGGCCCGGGCCTTTTATTCCCAATCGGACGCAAGGCGTGTTCCGGTTGTGGCGATAATACTAAAAGACGCGTATAATCCAATGGTGAGGCAGTGGTCTTGGCTGTCCACGCAGCTTAGAGAAACAGGAAAAGAAAAACAGGAAAGAGGTGGGCCTATGCGTCGCTGGCAATCAGCAACCTTGTTGGGGCTCCTAAGTGTGGCGCTGGCCTGGTCGGCTCTACCGGCAGCCGCCCAGCCTCCGGTTCGCCGCCGCTATGTCCCGCGACGCCCGACGATGTCGCCTTACCTGGATTACTTTCGGCGTGACACCGGCCTGCTCGATCCCTACAACCTGTTCCGGAAGCGAAACGTCCGCCTCAATCAGGCGTTTGAACAGCAGCGGCGCCAACTCCAGTACCAGCAGTACCAACTGAACCAGACGCGTCTTCAATTCGAGCAGGTTCAACAGGCTCAGCGCCAGATGCGTCCCAGCGGTGCCACGCCAACGGGCCACGGCTCCACATTCATGAATTACTCGCACTATTTCGGCGGATCGCCGGCAGGAGGCGCCGCACCGGTGAGATCCCGCTAGCGCCGCATACCACGGGGCCTCTTTCTCGCACAAGCCGCAAAATCGGTACCTCTGACCAACTTTGCGGGCAACCTCCCCCGCGTATCGCACCAGACTCTCCCCGCTTTTGCTACACTGGACGGGGAGCCGACCGGCATTTCTTTGCGTCTGATCGCGTCGGCCTGATGGGTTCCCGATCATGGATCCGCCATGAGTTATTGGTGCGATAAACAGCTCACCGTTACCGCCACGCGTGGAAACGAACAACTTGAATTCCGGTGCGACACGCCTTATGCGCGGATCGGGAGTCATCCTCGGGCAGACGTCCGGCTGACCGGACTTCCCAAAATGGCGCTCTACCTGCATGCCACGTCGACCGGCGTCTTTGCATTGCCCACGGCCCTCGACGGAAACCGACGCCCTTTCTGTACGGCCGGGTGGCTGGAAGAAGAAACACCCGTGACATGTGGCGACTGGCAGATCGAGGTGGGGTTCGCGGACTGGAGCCCTATGGTGGCTGCGGTGGAGCCGCTGGATGCTCCACTTCGCCCGGGCACGCTGGCGCCGGTCTTGGCTGTGCGCCACCAAAACAAACCCGTTGCCCGCCACCGCCTGCGCGCGCCGTTGTCGCGCATCGGTCGAGGTCGTCCTAGTGACCTGCGCCTGCACACGGCGACGGTCTCCTCCTGCCACTGCATCGCGTACTGGGATGGCCGCCATATCTGGGTCGTCGACCTTTGCAGCACCAACGGCACTCGCAAAGATGGCCAACGCTTCCATGCGGCTCGACTGCGTCGCGGCCGAGCGATCACTTTGGGACAAATCGAGTTGCAATTCGAATCGATCGATGAGGTCCCTGAACGCACCGCTTCGTCCTCGTCTCGCTCCAGCATTCTGTTGAAGCAACGCCCTCCGCACGTCGACGCCCCCCAAAATCATCCGTCCCCGAACGACCAGCCACCGGCAGGCGAATCGCCGCATTCTTCTCGTGTCATCCTCGAGCGCCAACTCGAACGATTGGCAGCCTGGGAATCCCGGGTGCTGGCCGGCGAACGAGAAAGCGCCCGACAAATGGCGGAGGTCCGACGTCAATCCGCGGGGCTGTCAAATGCGCAAAGAAAGATTAGATTGCTCTTGGAGTCCTTCCACGACTATTCCCAAGCGCTTTTGCGCGAACGCACGCTTCTCGACCAACGGAATGCCGAACTGGATGAACGGATGCTAGAACTCGAACGACGCCAGAACGAACTCGACGCCTTCTTCGCCTCGCTGGCCAACCAGGAACAGAACATCCGCGCCGCTGAGGAAGCATTGGCCCAGGAAGAACGGCTGCTTCGGCAACGCGAGGCCGAGCTACTGCAAAGCCAAGAGGAACAACAGCGAGCGTTTTCAAAGCGAGAACAAGAATGGAACTCGCTGGTGGACGCGATTGCCGAGAAGGAAGACCTCATCCAGGCACTTCAACAGCGGGTGGAAAGTCAACAAGACGAAATCACCCAGCGAGAAGAACGCGTCGCCAACCAGCAGCAACAGATCCAAAAGCTCTCAGAACAACTTCAAGAACTTCAAGTAAGACTCGATGACGCAACTCAAGATCGTTCCAACGCGATCGAAGAGAAAGAACACCAGATCGAGCAGCTCAAGCAGCAACTAAGTCAACAACAGGACGAGGTCACCCAGCGAGAAGAACGCATCGCCAAGCAACAGCAACAGATCCAAGAGTTAGTGGACGAAGTGGGGCGTCTCCGAGAAGCCACCGACGAATTGCGGCAGGCGTTGCGAGAACGCGAGCTCGACTGGGAATCTCGCGTGGAGCAGTGGGAGCAGGAAAAACGGGCTTGGATCGACGACCAGCGTCGTCGTGAAGCAGAGGCTCGAAAATCGCTTGACGAGCGAAGCCAGCAGTTGGCCGAGCAAGCGAGCGAACTGGCCCACGCCCAGCAAGCACTCGCGCAGACTCAGAGGGAATTCGAAGAGCAACGGCGCCAGTGGGAACAACAGCGAACCGGAGTCGAAGAGGAACTCGAGGCTCGACGCTCCCGACTGATCGAGGAAGTACGGAAAGTCCAAGAGGAACGGTCCGAGCTGGAAGCACTGAGGCGTGAGTGGGAAACGACGTCGGAAGCTCGCAACGCCGAACGGGCCGATTGGGAGAGGGCGCGGGCCGAATTGGAGACGCTTCGACGCGAGTTGGGCGAGCAGCGCAGGCGTCTGCAGGAAGAGCGAGCGAGACTCGAAGCATGGGCTATGGAGCAATCCGAAGCGCTGGCGGCTGGCATGGCCCCTTCCCCGGCGGATGCCTCCGACCCAGCGTCCCCTTCCGATCGCCAAGAGGATCGCCCCCCTTCTCCCGATGGCACACAACGGGAACCTCTGGTCGATCCCCAGAAGGTCATCGAGAACGATCCCGCATTCGATCAGTTGACAGAAAGGCTCGTGGAGTTCGGCCGTAAGCGAAAACGCCGATGGCTCTGGTGATCGCGGAACGCGGGAACGAGGTCACTTCTGAGCTGCTCGGAGTTTCCGCGCGTCAATGATCACCGGTTCGGGTGCATCGGATCGGCTCGAAAACGACGACGCGTTGTCACCGGCAGTACCTTGGCTGGATCCGACGGTCGAAATCGGTGTAGCGGGAACGGACTGCGACATCAACTTCGGCTCCTTGTCTCGAGCGTCGTCGGAATGGTGGTCGCGCGAATCGCTGGCCAACTTCTTGGTCTTGTTGCGCAAGATCGGCCTCGCTTTCACTGGAGCGGACACATGGGTCGCCGTGATGGGGCGCGTTGATGAATCGGTACGGACGGCGGACGTCCGTTTCACGGGCGGCTCGCCCGTCCCTGCACTCAGTCGCATCCGATCTCGCAAGGAGCGCCGCAGCCGCTGCGAATGCCGGACGCTTGAGGAGACCACGACCGGCGGGGCAACCGCAGTCTCCCCCGTATTCCGCTGGTGAGGAACCGGAACAATTGCGGTAGCCGGTAGGGAGGGAACGGGACGTGCGGCTCGCTTGCCTCGCTTCGCAACGGCCACTTCGGCGGGTGAGGTCTGCGCTCGAAATGCGCTGGGGAAGAACGACGGCGTTTGCGGGACAGTGCTGGCGTCGTCTTGACTGGGAGGCTTTGCCGGTTGCCGCTCTGGAGCCGCGTTGGAACTGCGCTTTTCAGCACGAGGTGTGGGAGGTTGGACAACCGGCGCCTCGGACTTCTTTGGAGCGGCAGGCTTAGGAGGCGTGTCTTGAGAAGAAGGCTTTGAGGAGGTGGCTGACGGTTTGGGAGTTTCGGTTTTCGGTGCATCCACATTGGAAGCCTTGGGCTTGGGAGCCGGCGTCTCCTTCTGTGGAGGTTGGCTCGGCGCGGCCTTGATCTTGGGCGTCTCCTTGGGCGTGGCGGGAACGATCACACTGTCGGGCTCCTTCGCCGGAGTGGGAGTCTCCGAGCGCGAGTCCTCCGGACGATCCGAAGGTGAGGGAGTCGACGATTCGGGCGACGAAGGCTCCGACTCAACCTCCTCGACCTCCGCCACCGGCTCGACCGGGCACGGCTCCCATCCTTGAGGCCATCGCCGCCAGCACGTGTCGTGATAACCGAAGAAAGGAGGCTCAATGAACTCGGTCGGGCAGTCGCCTGGCGCCGGACACTGGCCAACCGCATTGCTGGGAACGAATGGGAAGTTCCGAAAGCGGTACGTGACGTGGTCTTCTTTCCACAAGTGCAG
>WFWZ01000370.1 GCA_015490875.1 Planctomycetaceae bacterium | reverse complement strand
GTTTACGAGCTCGCAAGGATGTGCTGATCCGCCCGACGGGAATCGAGACGAGTTGGACTGATGCGGAGGCGGCGACGAGCACCAATGTCTATGCGTTGTCGGCGCCCAACTGTCTGGTGGAGAAGATCGCCTGGAAGCGAGTCGGGAAGACGAAGGGGCAAGCCGAAGTGATCGCGGCTCAGCGTGCCGCCGGTCGCCTGGCCGATGACATGGACGCGCGCGTCGACGAGTTGCTAGCGCGGCCGCGGGAGCGGTTCGAGACACAGTTTCGTCAGCCTTTGCTTCGCCGCGCTGCCTGGCCAGCCGTGTTCGACTTGAGCTCGACAGAGAAGGAAATTCGTGTTCGTTTGATGCAGGCCCAAGTTGCCGAGGCAGCAGCGGCTACGCCGGCTCCTCCGCTGGACGCTCAGCAAGATATTGGCGTGCGCGTGCACGAAACGCTTGTGAGCAATCTCTCTCGCGCTCTGATCGGCGGGGTGACGCTCACCGATGAACGCCTCGTAGAGATCCTCAAGAATGCCGACGTCGAGATACCCGAAGAGCTGCGAATCACCCCCGACAAGCCTTCGTGGTCGATCCGATTCGCTTCCCGCAAGCCGGTTTCCGCCGTTTTCCGAGACGGCAAGATTCAGATCGCCATCCTCGGCCAGCGATTCCAGCAGGGGGACACGGTGACGACGCGCCCGATCAAGCTCTCAGCCACCTATACGATCGAGTGGAAGGAGGGGAGCGTTCGACTCGTCCGGCAAGGCAACGTCTCGGTCGATTTTGTCGGACTGAAGCAATTGGGAGCCGAGGAGATTGCGTTGCGCCAGGTGATGCGGCGCAAGTTCGAGGCGCTCTTCAAGCCGGAGTTTCAATCCAAGAAGGACTTGAAGCTACCCGGCCGATGGTCCGACGCGGGGACACTCCGCATCGTGCGCCTCGACCCAAGTGACGGATGGTTGTCACTAGATTGGGTCTTGCAGAGTCCACAGGCCGATGAGGCGCAACGGGACGTCGCCGTGGCCGGCCGATAATTGCCGGCGGTGACGGACGTGGTTGATAGGATGGGGGCTGCGATTCCGGGATAAGGCTAGTCGGAAGGCAACGAGGAGAACCAGGTGACGCGGTGGGTGGAGATCGAGTTTGAGTGTTTGCCTTTGTGCAACGTCGGGAGACTGGACGCGCCGTTAGATGCGTCTCCTGCATGGAAAGCGTTTTGCGACCGGGTCGCGCGCGCCATACATCAGCACGGCGCGCACAACGCCTACTACCTCCATCAAGGCATCTGCCGCTACCACCTCACCAATGCGCCCGATCGCGGTCTGGTGGAGTTCACCTTTGAAGGAACGGTCCTGACCGACGCGGAGGACCGGCGCACCGCCAGTTCCGATTTGAGCGTGTCACTGCACCGAGAAGTCTGCGATTGGCTCACCCAGCCGATCGTCGACTGGTTTTGCCAAACGGTCGTGCGCGCTGTCGAAGTGGAGTTCGACCGTTTCATCGAGGCTGGCGATCTGGAAAAAACGCGACGGCGCCTCGAGCAGATCGAACAGACGATGGAGGAGCAAGGGGGATACCTGGGGATGTATCTTTAGTCCCCTTGAGCTGCTCGTTGCAAGACGGCGTAGGTGAGCTGTTCCAACTCGAGTGCCAGATCGACACCGACGACGCGAACATGGGAAGGCACATTGAGGGTCACGGGCGCGAAGTTGAGGATGCCTGCGATACCGGCACGAATGAGTTGATCGGCAACGGCCTGGGCGTTGGAGGCGGGAACGGTGATGATCGCCAACTTCAAGGACTCACGCTGGACGACCGCAGCCAGTTCCTCCATTGAGCAAACGGGAACGCCCTCCACGGTCTTCCCCACTAATTCCGGGGCCACATCGAAGGCGGCGGTAATGCGGAATCCCTGTTGATGAAACCCGCGGTGCCCGAGGAGGGCTCGCCCGAGATTGCCCAATCCAACGAGGGCGACATTCCACGTTCGGTCGGTCCCGAGGATGCCTCGGATGGCCGCGACGAGTTCCATGCAGCGGTAGCCGACGCCGGGGTAGCCGAACTGACCGAAGTAGGCGAGGTCCTTGCGGACCTGAGCGTCGGTGAAGCCGAGTTCCGCTCCCAATTGCGTCGAACTCACCGTTTCCCACCCCCGCTGCTGGAACCGTTGGAGTTCGCGCAAGTAGAGACTGAGGCGACTGACGACCGGAGCCGGAACCGAAGCAGGCGTCTGGGAGCGGTCATTCGCGACAGAATCATCTTGGTGGGGGGACTTCACGATCGCGCCTCACGTGGGTCCTCGGCCAGCCTGGCCTGCTTTCACGATTCCAGAGAGATCTCCGGACGAGCCTCCACGGCCGCCCGTTGCCCAAAACTACACGTCAACTGTAAGGGCCGCCGCGAAGGGGCTCAAGACAGAGCCTCAAAGGGAACCACCGGCGGCGCAGAATCAAACTCCTCGCAGCGCAGAGCTGCGAGGAGTCTTCCGGTGGGTCTCCGGCGCTGGTCGCTTCGTGCAAGCTGCTACTCGTTCAGGTAGTCCGCATGATTGATCCAGATCTGGCCCGTGGCCGGATCGTACAACCATCCCGCCCCATCGACGGTCGAGGTGGGGGGAACCGACGACGGCTGAGCCACGACGTTACTGTCGGTAAGCGGGTTCTCGGGGATCTTCTGGAGGTACGGCCCGTAGGGATAGGATGAGCCCGTCCCCTTGTTTCCCGAGCGGTCGGTCGATGTGGTGAGCTCCGAGAGATCGGCACTGGGCGCAAGACCATTGTGCTGCGACTTGTAGAGCTCGATGATTGAGCGCATCGTGTTCAGATTGAACAAGACAGTGCTTGCTTCAGCGTCCTCGGTCGAGTTGGTGAATTGTGGGATAATCGTCGCGGCCAGAACGGCCATAATGACGACGACGATCAGGACTTCCACGAGCGTGAACGCGCTTGGGGACCTTGAGATGTTGTGATTTGCCGTTCGCTTCATAGCTGCGTTTCCACTCTAAATTGGTTCCATTCGCTGGGCTGCCAGACGCCAGTCGCCTGCGCCTCATTCCGTGTTTCCCACGAGACAACGGATCCGCCGTCGGCGGCGTTCGAACGTACCGTGACGCGAATTCGTTGGAATCTTGGAGTTTCCAGAGCCGGGACGGTTCAGGTGCCCCAGTCCCCTTCCAGCTCGTCTTTCTGTATGTAGGTACGTTGCCCCTGAGAATCCGTCAAGAAAGTGCCTTTGGGTTTCTCCTTGACGTTTCGAAAAAACCGTCACGACCGTTCGAGGTGCATGAATCTTGCGGGCAAGCACCGCCAGAGTTGTGCTGCGCGACTCCATGATAGACGGCCTCGGGGCCCAGTCGCTTCGAGACCGCCGCACAACTGCGCTCATCGCCACTCCTGATACCTTCCTCATAATCCCTCCGACATTCCACTTTTTCTCGTCGGTTTTTCTTACCCTGTTGACGCGAACGGAGCGTCTATCTTCTTTGTCCAAAAGTACTTCGGCTTCCTTACTCCTCTAGAATCGCCAAATCACCCATTTCAAGTAACCGACTCAGGTTGTCGATGTGAGAGTTGATACCGGCCCGCAGCCGCGTGGGTCACGTTACATGGCCCGTTGGCAAATGGCTCGGATCGACGGCGGCCGGGGGAGGGATCGTGGCCGTGAGTAAGGGCGATGGTGCGCCGGACAATGGGTTGTCTTTACGTCTACATCCAGGACACGCTTTCAAGGAGATCGGACTCATGAAGAAGGGATGGGGAGTGCCGTGTTTGGCCACCATGATCGTGGCCTTTACGGCTCACCTGGCTTCCGCCGGGTACTTCGGCGCGGCTAGCTACCAGAACGGTTGCTGTGCCGAGAAAGCCGACTATTGCGATGCGAAGGCTCATTGCTACACCGTAATGAAGACCTGCCGCAAAGTGGTCTACGAAAAGAGGCAGTACACGTGCTACAAGACGGTGTACGAGAAGGTCTACGAGGACCGCACGATCAATTGCGTCAAGTACGTGCCGGAAACGCGCTACCGGGAATGCACCTACACGGTTTGCAAGCCGGTCTATGAGACGCGCTACCGGGAATGCACCTACACGGTTTGCAAGCCTGTCTGGGAAACCCGACAAAAGACGATCTGCTACACCGTCTGCAAGCCTGTCTGGGAAACTCGACAAAAGACGATCTGCTATACCGTCTGCAAGCCTGTCTGGGAAACCCGACAAAAGACGATCTGCTATACCGTCTGCAAGCCTGTCTGGGAAACCCGACAAAAGACGATCTGCTACACGGTTTGCAAGCCTGTCTGGGAAACCCGACAAAAGACGATCTGCTACACCGTCTGCAAGCCCGTCTATGAGACGAAGTACCGCGAAGTCTGCTACACCGTCTGCAAACCGGTTCACTACACCAAAACGGTGAAGGTCTGCTCGGGGCACTGGGAAACGCGGGTCGAAGAAGTTCCCGGTCCTGTCGTTTGCCGTCGCGTGCGGGAGCCCGGATGTTGGAAGTGGGATCCGTGCCGCTGCCGCTGCGTCTACATTCCGGGCAAGTGCCATATCGAGAAGGTGCAGTGCCCGCCTCGCAAGATCTGCAAGAAGGTCTGGGTGCCCGAGGTCCACGAAAAGACGATCAACTGTGTGCGTTACGAACGGCAAGTGGTCCGCAAGAAGGTCCCCTATACGGTGTGCCACTATGTGCCTGAGAAGCGGACCAAGGTCTGCACCTACAAGGTCTGCCGGATGGTGCCCGAGAAGCGGACGAAGGTTTGCACCTACAAGGTCTGCCGGATGGTGCCCGAAAAGCGGACGAAGGTCTGCACCTACAAGGTCTGCCGGATGGTGCCCGAGAAGCGGACGAAGGTCTGTACCTACAAGGTCTGCCGGATGGTGCCCGAAAAGCGGACGAAGGTCTGCACCTACAAGGTCTGCCGTTGGGTGAAGGAATGCCACACGAAGAAGGTCCCCTACACCGTCTGCCGCTATGTCAAGGAGACGCGTGTGAAGAAAGTGCCTTACACCGTGTGCAAACCGGTGCACTACACCAAGACGATCAAAGTCTGCAAGTGCGTACCCAAGAAGGTGGCTTACACGGTGACGCGCTGCGTGCCCAAGGTGGTGTGCGTGCAGGTTCCCGTCCAAGTCTGCTGCCCTCCGCCGTGCTGCCATCGTCGTCGTCGCTGCGGCTGCGGCGGCTAAGCAGCCCCTGTCCGCTATCTTCGGATCTCACATTGGATTCGGATAGCTGGTCTGGATGATCGAGCGGCCATGCAGGACCTCCCCTGCATGGCCGCCTTTTTCTTTCCGTGGCTGTCGATTCGGACTTGACCCGACTTCCGCCAAAGTTTGGGCAAACCTTTCCGGCAGCGTCATTCTTTCCCAAGCCGCCGGTCGTACGGACCGATGGTTGTCTATGAGCCTTTCACAAACCTTCCGACCCCGAACGATCCAACCCGCCATGCCCATCGAGTCGACCCTCGAGCGGATCCGCAATGGCATCCGCACCGTGATGGCACAATGGAGCCACCACGCCGGCGATATCGAACAAGAAACCATTCTCATCCAGGACGGCCACTACTGCGGAAGGCGGTTCCGATCCGCGGAACTCGAGGCCGTATGGTTCCTCGAGGAAGAGCAGCTCAAGTTGTATCACCGCGACGGTTCGCTCCTGGAGGTCTACTCAATCGAGCAGATCAAGGAGTTGAGCCGGCACGCGGCGGCGTAGAACGTCCCCACCGACGTCGCTTCCGCAAGCGTCGAGCCTCCTGCCAACACGCTGTCAGCCGCTGCTGCAAGAGCTCGATCGCCTCGTCGTCCGTGAGTTTCTCCAACTCCTCCGGACCAATCGGCCGGCCGATCACGACCGCCACTCTTGTCAACCTCGGCCAGCGTGCGTCGCGGGGCCACGCCTGGTAAGTGCCGTCGACGCCGACCGGAAGCAAAGGCACACGGCACCGGCGCGCCACCACGAGAAAACCAGGTCTGATCGGCTGAAGACCACCGTCGGGCGACCGTGTCCCCTCCGGAAAAATCAATACCATCTCGCCTCGCCGCAGTCGCCGCATCGTCTCCTTCAACCCCGCAAGTCCCATCCCGTCCCGCTCGATGGGAATGGCATCGAGATAGCGAATGAGTCCTCCGAAAAGCCGTGAACGAAATAGCGTCGAGCGAGCCAGATAGTTCAGACGGCGTGAAAAAGCCACTCCTACGGCCACCGGATCGAAGTAGCTCTGGTGATTCGCACAGACCAGCGCCGGGCCCTCCGCCGGAATGTGCTCGCGCCCCCGACACACGTAGCGAAAGAAGACCACCGCCGTGATCCGACAAAACGCCCTCGCCACAACATAAAACGTACGCTGCATCCAAGGACGGCGGGCACCCGCCGACTCGTTCGATCTTCCCTTCCCCAAACTCATCACCGCCCGCCATCAGTTCATTTGTGGGCCATCCGGATCAGAGGCTACACCAAAACTCCCTACCCCAAGCAACATGCCCGAAGACGGGAACCACGCCGCCGGATTCGTTGACACGGCTCAAGATCGCTCCATCCGCTCCCGGGCCAAATCCACAATCTGTTCCACCACCTCTTCCACCGACTTTCCATCTGTGTCGATCGCCACCGCATCGGGTGCACGCTGCAAAGCCCCGACCGGCCGTGTTCGGTCGAGCTCGTCCCGCCGTCGCTGCTCCTCCAAGACCTGATCGTAGTCCACCTCCACTCCTTGTTCCCTCCACTGGGCAACCCGCCGCCGTGCCCGCTCCTCGGGACTAGCCGTCAAGAAGATCTTCAGCTCGGCGTCGGGAAAAACCACCGTTCCCTGATCGCGCCCTTCAGTCACGATCGATTTCCCCTTCGCCGCTTCGCGCTGCCAGCGCACCAACTCGCGCCGCACGCCAGGATGCGCTGCTACGTCCGAGACGGCCCGCGAGACCTCGGGACTTCGAATCGCCTCGGTGACATCCCGCCCGTCGACAAAAATACGGTCGCCGTCGGCACGATAGGCGATCTGAGCTGCCAACGCCGTGACGGCGTCGCCATCGGTCACGTCGACACCCCGCTCAAGCGCCGCCGACGTCACGGCACGATACATGGCCCCCGTATCCAGAAAGTCGAACCCCAACTGCTTCGCCACACGGCGAGCGATCGTGCTCTTGCCCGCCCCCGCCGGCCCGTCAATCGTGATGATCATCCGCGCGGCTCCCGCCCACCTCTTCCCAATACGCATCGACCTGCAACCACTCGTGGGCTGCCAATGTCACATGGCAAACTCCCTCGTCGACGCGACAGTCCGACTCGACCTCTCCGCGAAAGTCGGTCTGCTGTGCCTGCAGCAGAGGCCGAAACGCGTGGAGTTCGACCGCGGTCTCGCGCCCCGCCGTCTCGAGCAACCGCACGCGCACCCCAACGCACCGGCCCTCCCTCCAAAGCGGCTCCCAACTCGTGGCACTGACATGCTTGCGACTCAGTCGGAACAACCAACCGGCTCGACGCTGCGCATCGGGAGCCCGCTCGCTCTTCCAAACCAATGGAGGTGCCGCCAACCACTGCGCCTGCTGCCACGGCTGCCTGACGTCGATGCCGATTCCCAAACGAAACGAACGCCTCTCTTCGCCCGGAACAGTCAGGAGCGTATCGAGCATCCGCAAACCCCGCCGCCGATGAAAGGGAAGCCCGCACGGGAAAATGGTCGTCCGCTCGTCCACACCATTCAGTTCCAGGTAAACCGGCGCTTCGATCCGCTTCGCGTCCGTCGACTGTCGCATGTCATTGACGCAGCGGTACAAAAGCCATGTTTCGTCGCTCCAAGCAAACCGCACACAGTAATACGTCTTCCAGGGATCTCCTGTGACGTGATGAATCGGCTCAAGATCAATCTCAAGCTCCAACACGCGACTGCCTCGCCACACCCGGTAAATCTGCTGGTACGACGCCAAGGTCTCGCCGAGTTGGTCGACCAACCGTCCCCGAGTCGTGATCTCCCCCAACGTATGGGTCGCCGCAGTCACCTCGCACCCGTCGGCCACCATCACCGAATACCCTGCGTGCGGATGTTCCGGATCGAAACGCCGCCCATGCCAAAGCGCAACCTGCTGGGACATGCGATTCGCCCGCTCGCCGTACGTATGCAACGCCCGCAGACCCCCCGTCGTCTCGTCCAAGTGCGCCTCGAAGAACTCATTTCGCAAAACCCACTCTTCCGCCAAGAGCGGCTCCTTTTTCCGGCGTCCCATCGGCGCCGCCTTGCGACCATCGGCCGGAAGCCAAACGAATCCCATGGCCGGCACATCGACGACGACCGCCGTCTCCTCCCCTAAAGACTCAGCCGCGTAGACCGGACGCTCGACACGAGGCGCGTGGTCGAAATCGCTCCTTCGCAAGTAGACGCGCCGAGCATGCGAAGTGGGATTGACGATCCAGTGGCCAGGTTCGGATTCTACCTCGAGCGGCTCGACGAGCGCTCGAGCCGCCTCGAGCATCGCTTCGTCGAGCACCGCTGCGTCGAAATCCGAGTCATCCGCCTCCAACGAAGCATCGATCTGCTCCTGCCACGATGCGCCCCGCTCCGTCTCTCCCTCTTCGCCCCCCTGCCACGCCGCTCGCATGACCTCCAGTGCCTTCCATGCCTCGAGTCTCGCTCGCCAAGACGTGTAGTTCACGAAACGCGTCAGGAGCGAGCGCCGGTGATCACGAACAGCCTGCGCCAAATAGGGTGACACCGAAACGTCAGTCCGAAGCGACTCGAGATGCCCCGGGTAACTGTCGTCTCCGAAGTACTCCTCCACCGTCACGAATCGCCCGAGTGGATGACCGAATCGGCTGATGCGGCGCAGGTCATCGTACCAACGAGCTGTCCGGTCGGGCCAATGCGCCAGCGTCAACGTGGCAACGTGCTCCATGTCCATCGCTTCGCCGAGCTTCAGTGCCAAACCGAGGAACGTTTCGGGGCGCGAAGCATCGAGGATACCTCGAGCCACCGCGTCGATCGCCGTCCCGTCGGGCGCTTCCCAGCGGACCTTGGCCTGGGAGCCGGCCGCCGTCCGTCCCTCATCGAACGTCGCATGCAGCGCGCCGGTGTAGCCCAGCTTGGCCAGCACCAGCGGCAACAATGGAGTCAAACCGAAACGATACCGCCCGTAGACACTCGGAAATCGCCCCCACTGCCTCCGAACCACCTCGCGCCCTTGCATCAAGTGGTACCGCACCGACTCGGCATCCATCCAGGGCCAGGGCCAAGGTTGTGGATCTCCCCCTACAAGCCCCAACCGCCCCTCTTCCCAATGCCGTGAGATCCGCTCGGCCAACGAAGGGTGACCTGCGCACAGACTCTCGATCAGCTCCCCCCAGATTAAAAGGTTTCTCGGAGCCGCCACGCCGTCGATTTCGCGCTCCAGATCGGAACCCAACGTGGACGGGGCCAACAACGTCAGATCGAGCAGAAACGCGTCGACGGCATAGTAGTGATCGCGCTCCTCCGCCAATAGATCGAAGGCGTGCTGAAGGAGACGGTCGAGTGTCTCGACGTCTCCTTCGACGGCCGCCTGCGCCGCCGCCACGGTCTGCCGGCCAAAGTGAACCTCATCGAGGTTGCTGGTGTAGCGCATCTGCCGAGTCAACAACTCCACTTGCAGGAAGCAGTACGCCAGCGCCAGGAAATCGGGAGCACGATCGGCTGCCAACGGTGGCACCTCCCCCAGTCGCTCGAGCACCCGCCCCAAAAGACGCTCCCGATCGGTTTCGCCGACAATAACGAGCGCTCCTTCACTCTCGGCTCGCTCAACAAATCCCGTCGGCAACTGGTGGCTACTGATACATGGGACCACCACCAGAGCATCCTGACACTCCGCGGGCGCTTCCTCGGCACGCTGCCATTGGGGCAACTCTCCCGTGGCGGCCAGGAGGGCCGGGTGCCACAGTGCGGTCCACGCTGCCAGCAGCCCTTCGGCTTCGTCCCCTTCATGGTAGGTGGGAAAATCCTCTAGGCTGTGACAAGGAAGAAGCAAATAAGACTTGCGAATCGCCATCGTGTTATCGCTCACGCTGCCTTTCCATTGCCACACCGTTGCCCGATCCCCAACAGGGCCAAGTGTAACGTCCCGAGACGTTGGTTCACCAGGGTAGTGTTCTCGGGCCCCGGTTCACGCGTACCCCAATCAGGGAGCCTTCGCGAGCCGCTATCGACGCCTTTCCGTTTCCCCGTGGAATCCCACCGACGCAAGGAGCCTGGTCATGCTGCGTTGCCCTTTGTTGTTGCTCGCTCGATTGCCACGAATGACCGCAATGGTCCTTGTGCTGGGATCCGCCTGCTCCCTCTCTGCCGATGACTGGCCTCAATGGCGCGGCCCTCGGCGCGACGGGGTATGGCGTGAGACGGGGCTCGTCGATCGCTTCGAGTCTCGCGAAGCCGAGCCGAAATGGACGGCGGAAATCGCCGCCGGCTACAGTGCTCCCACAGTCGCCGATGGCCGCGTCTTCATCACCGACCGCGTGACGAAACCGCGGCAGCGCGAACGCGTGCACTGCTTCGATGCCGAACTGGGACGCAGACTGTGGACTTTCGAGTACGACTGTACGTACACCGGCGTCAGCTATACGGCAGGACCGCGCGCTGCTGTCACAGTCGACGACGATCGAGCGTATGCACTGGGTACCATGGGCCACCTGCATTGCCTCGATGTCGGAGGCGGAACCGTCCTATGGAAACGCGATTTGCGAAAAGACTTCAACATTGCGCTACCGATCTGGGGAATCGCTGCCGCTCCGCTGATCGTCGGGGATGTCGTCATCGTCCAGATCGGCGGACGTCCCGATGCCTGCATCGTGGCACTCGACAAGAAGAGTGGCGAAGAGGTCTGGCGAGCGCTGCGCGACCGCGCGGGCTACTCGGCTCCCATCCTGATCCGACAAGCCGGCCATGACGTCGTCGTCTGTTGGACGGGAGACAGTGTTGCTGGTCTCGATCCGCAAACCGGGCGAGTCTATTGGCGTCACCCATTCCCGCCACGACGCATGCCGATCGGCGTCGCCACTCCGATCGTGCACGACAACCGCCTCTTCGTGACGTCCTTTTATGATGGATCCCTCATGCTGAAGTTGCATGAGGATCGGCTGGCCGTCACGAGACTCTGGCATCGTGTCGGCCCCAACGAAAAAGAGACCGATGCGCTGCAATCGATCATCAGCACGCCGATCTGGCTGGGAGATCATATCTACGGAGTCGACAGCTACGGGCAGTTTCGATGCTTGAGAGCCGATGACGGCGAACGGGTCTGGGAGGATCAAACGGCGGTTCCGCGAGCCCGCTGGAGCACGATCCACTTCGTGCGTCAGGGAGATCGCGTCTGGATGTTTACGGAGCGAGGCGAGCTCATCATCGCAAAGCTCGATCCGGAAGGCTTTCACGAAATCAGCCGCACCAAGATCATCGAACCGACACGACAGCAACTCAATCGTCGAGGTGGCGTCTGCTGGGCCCACCCCGCCTTCGCCGAACGCTGCGTCTTCGCAAGGAGCGATGAAAAGCTCGTCTGTGTCTCACTGGAGGCGCCTTAAGGGGCTGCATCGGGTACAATGGAATCGTCCATGGCGAGCGATTCTAAATGCGCGAGGAGACGAATGATGGCCTTCTTGAAGACACTCTCTTTCTCTTTGCTCTGCGTCCTAGCATTCTTTATGGCCGAGACCGGAGTGTACGCCGGCGACCGGCAACAAGACTCGCGATCCGGTACGCACGAGTGGGCCGCGAAAGCCTTAGAAAACGGAGACCTGACAGAGAAGGCGTTGGCGCTTCGGTTCCTTTACCACCAACCGGTTGAGCCGAAAAGAATCGTTCCTCAACTTGCCAAGGGGATACTATACCATGTACCAGATATTCCGAACAGCATGGAATATGGTCTCATCATGATTCCGGAACGCTCATTCTATTTCGTGTTCAACGGACAGCAGAGTGACAGGTTGGAGGGCCCCGAGTTGTTCATGCATCTTCCGCCGGACCGTTTTAGTTGCTTCTTCTACTTGGACAGCAATCGATGGTTCTGGCTTGAACGCTTGGCCCTTTCTGACGGCCACGCGAACCGAATCGGCATGATGGTGAAGGATCTGTACGAATCGGGAGGGCCCCGGTTGGCCTGGCCAGCCGCGTGCGTTTCCTTTTACGATGCCGCAACGCATGTTCTCGTCAACTATCAAGTGGCGACTCGAGACGCTGGAGTCGACCGCATCGCCACTGCCGTACTGCGATCCTACTATGGTAGAAACGAATCCGCTGAGGACGCGAAGATCACACCCGGCGAGGCACTCGACTCGATTCGTCTGCTTGATGCACTCTCTCGAGTCGAGCTGTTTCGAAACCAACTTGTCTCGAAGGATGTGGCGCCGACTATCGCGGCAATCGTGGATCACGACCCGGATGTTGACGACTTCAGCCTGCTCATGAGGGTCTATCTGGAGTGTGAATTCGATCGACAACGAGCCGTGGCGCTCCTTCGGCGTCTTTTCAGTTTTCGCGACTACAGGCCGGGATTCTATTCCACTCCACCTGATCAGTCCGTGTTGTTCGACAATTCCTCTTACACTTCAAGGCAAGTTGTCGATTTCATGGCCGAGTGGAAACTTCACGATGAAAAGGTGATGCCCTATCTCTGGGCCGAAGTGCGAGCAGGCGAGCGCTCCAATCGTTGGTCGGAGTGGGAAGAGGAGATCCCGATCACCGCGCGCATTCTTGCCGCGTTCGGCCGGCTCGCTCCAATGAAAGAATTCGACGCCAACCTTGTACGGAAGGTCGCCGAAAAGAAGGACGCTCCGGCGGAAGTGCGGTGTGCAGCCTTTTTCGCATTACTGATGCACTCAAAAGGCAGAACGCCCGACGATGAAACGGCGATGCTCCGATGTATCGATGAATTGGCGGTTCCGTTCTACCCCGACAACGTCAAGTTCAACTGGTGTCTGGACCTGTTGGGGTTTCTTGGCCGACGAGGTTCGTTCGCCACTGAGTTCCTCCGAAAGCAAATCATGGCTCATGGCGCGTCAGACGAGTTTAATCAAGAGATTTGGGGTCACGCACTTGCGGCACTCGCGAGAATCGATGATCACCAAGCCGCTCCTTTTGTTTGCAAAGGCCTCCTCGATGCTCGCTGGCGAACCCGTCTATGGGCGGCTCGAGCGGCCAGCGGCATGCAGCGCGTTGATGCGCAGATCGAGTCGCGCCTCTTGGTAGCGGCATGGAACGGCCAAGGTCCGTATGGGCCGCTCGCGAGGCGAGAGGCGATCAAGTCACTGACCCTCGTGGGCAAAGATCGCCAGCGCACCCTCCGAACACTGCGAGAACTGAGTACGCTCGAAGGTATGACGGTGGCGGGAATTGCAGCGAAGTTGGCAGAGCGGAAGCTGACAGCCGATATCGCTCAAGGAAAGGAAACACGCGAGTAAGCCAAGGCAAGAATCGGGGCCGGCCGAACTTTGCCGTCTCGTTGGATCTCTTGTCTTGTCGGTTCCAGATCGGGTACCATGGAATCGATCGCTCCCCAAGGACGTACCCACGACATTCCTGCTCTTCCTATCAGGCACAAAGGTGCTCGGATGGCATCCTGCCGCATCCTCTTCATCGTGTCCGCGATGCTCTTGCTGCCACTGGTTTCGGCATGCAGGGACAAAGCGCATCGCGAGGCGAGGAACAGCTCGAGTCATCAACGAAGCCAGCAGTGGCGAGTCTTGTCACTCAACGGTGCATCGGACAAGACGATCCAAAAGCGGTGCGGCGTTCCAACGCACATCCTGGATACTTCCTGTTCGAGAATGCCGCAAAACGGCTATCCGTCGGACCGGTTGCCGGAATACGATACGCAATGGCTCTACGTTTACCCTCGACGATGCGTGTCGATCTACCTCAAGGATGGACGTTGCCGCCTGGCGGTCGACGAGTGGATGGATCCGGAAGTGCCGCCTGACATTCCTCGCAAACAGGTTGTTGCTCCGACTCGACGATCGGGCTACGGATGGAGTACACTCCCCTTGGCCGGAAAGACCCCGCAGGAAATTCGCTGGCTGTACGGAACGCCGTCCTCTAAGACCGAAGGACCATTTTCCGATGAGCGAGTTGGAATCGAAGGAGTTGGCCGGGCGCCGGCGGATGCCCGGTGGCAATACGCATGGCCACTGAGAAGCCTCACCGTCTATTTTCGCAATAGCTCCGTCGTAGGAGCGATCGAAGAATGGTCTGATTTCTGAGCAGACCTTCTTGCGGACAGGAAGAAGACGTGGCCGAGTGAACCAAGACAGGAATCGACGGGCTTCCCTCGCCACCATCTCTTCAAGCCGCACCCGGGCTCGAGTTCAACACCGTTCGAACAGCGTTGCGATGCCTTGTCCCAGCCCGATGCACATCGTGGCGATGCCGTACTGGACGTCGAGGTCGCGCATGGCGTGAAGGAGCGTCGTGGCGATGCGAGCTCCACTAGCGCCCAGCGGATGACCGATGGCAATAGCGCCTCCTCGGACGTTCACCTTCTCCTCGTCCAACTTCAAGAGTCGAATGCATGTCAGAGCCTGCGCAGCGAACGCTTCGTTCAATTCGATCAGGCCGATCTCCTCGAGTTTCCGGCCTGTCTTGGCGAGCAGCTTTTTCACGGCCGGCACGGGGCCGGTCCCCATGACGCACGGATCGACACCCGCCACTGCCGTCCCTACGACGCGTGCCAATGGCTCGAGCCCCAGTTCGCGAGCCCGCTCTTCGGACATCACGAGCATGGCTGCGGCCCCGTCGTTGAGCGGCGAACTATTCCCAGCCGTAATCGTGCCGGATTTGGGGATGAACACCGGCGCCAGTGCGCTCAGTGCCTCGAGGCTCGTGTCGGGGCGAATGCACTGATCGCGTCTCACTTCGATCGGCAGGCCTTCTTCGTCCTTGCCCATCACGGGGACGATTTCCCGCTCAAAGGCTCCCGACTCCGTCGCCTCGGCCGCTCGCTGATGACTCCTCAAGGCGAACGCATCCTGTTGTTCGCGGGAAATCCCGTGCATCTGCGCAAGGAACTCGGCGGTCACTCCCATATGCAGCGCCCCTTGCGACGTGACGGAGTAGAGACGCGGGTTGATGTCGAGTCCATGATCCATGGGAAGGTGATGCATGTGCTCGAGCCCACCGGTGATCTGGACGTCTTGAGCTCCAGCCGCGATGGCGTGGACCGCCTGGTGCAGCGCCTGCAGGCTGCTTCCGCAAAGCCGGTTCACGGTCGTGCCGCACGTCGTCGAAGGAAGTCCAGCCATCAGCGCGACGATGCGCGCAATGTTCATGCCCTGCTCACGCGTCTGCTGCGTGTTCCCGAGGATCACATCCTCCACAAGATTCGGGTCGATCCCCGTTCGCTCGACGAGAGCCTTTACGCAGGCGACGGCCAGATCGTCGCTGCGGACATCTCGAAAAACGCCGCGCTCGGGGTGCGCGCGGCCGATCGGTGTTCGCACGCAATCGACAATGACTGCTTGGTTCATGGTACCATCCCGCGGGAATAGAATTGACTGCCGGTTCGAGCCATCTCCTGGAGCATCTCTGTCGGTTCGGCTCGCGCACCGAGGTAGGCGATCTCCTCGAGTTGCTTCAAGATCGTCGCCGCTCCGACTTGGTCGGCCCAGAAAAGCAACCCACCTCGGAATGCAGGGAAACCGATGCCGAAAATGAGCCCCAAATCGACGTCGCGCACGTCGCGCACCAGCGATTCCTCGAGCACGCGGGTCGCTTCGAGCAACATCGGGAGAAAGAGACGGTAAGTGATGTGCTCTCGCGACATCTCGCGCCGCTCACGCAGCAGATCGCTCAAGATCTTGTCAAACTCGGGGTCCGGTTCGGGCCGGTTCTTCTTGCCGCTATACCGGAAGAAGCCGGCGCCGCTCTTTTGTCCCAAGCGGCCGGCTTTGACCAGTCGCGAAAGGAGCGGCGAGACGGCGATGCGGTCGGGAAAGGCGTTCCAAAGCACCTGCCCGGCATAGAGGGCCGTATCGAGTCCCACGACGTCGTAAAGGGTGATCGGTCCCATCGGCATGCCGAACGCCTTGGCCGCCCGCTCCACCTCGTCGATCGAAACACCATCCAGAAGCAACTCGAGGGCCTCGTTCATGTAAGGCAACAACAAGCGATTGACGAGAAAACCGGGGCCGTCCCTGAGGACGATCGGCATCTTGCCCAGTCGCTTCGCATACGCGACCGCCGTGGCCACCGTTTCGTCACTCGTCTCCTCACCACGAATCACTTCGACCAGTTGCATCCGCCGGACCGGATTGAAGAAATGAATACCGCAAAACCGCTCGGGGCGCGACAACGACTGGGCAAGCGAAGTGATGGGAATGGTCGACGTGTTGGACGCCAAGAACGCCGTTTCGGGCAGTCGCGATTCGACTTGAGGCAGCACTTGTTTCTTGATCTCTTCGTTCTCGACGATCGCCTCGATCGCCAGATCACAGATGGAAAAGTCGGCGTCGTCGGCGACTGCGTTCAACCGCGGCGCGTTCTCGGCCAACTTGGCAGCACTGGCCGACTTGGTTTCCCGGTCGTACGAGGCTTCCTCGAGCGCCTGTCGCAAGCCTCGCTCGAGCGCCTCGGTCGAGGCATCCTTCATCCAGACCGCAAAGCCTCGCTTGAGATTGGCCGCCGCGATGCCCGAACCCATGATGCCGGCACCGACGACTCCGACCGTGGCGATCTCTGCCGGTTCCGCTTCGCTGTCGACGCCCCGGTCCTTCTTGTTGCGATCGGTGAGAAAGAAGACGTTCAGCAGTGCCGCGTTGACGGGCGAGCCGAAGAGGCGGGCCATCCCCTTGGCCTCGCGCACGGCCGCAGCATCTTCGTCCAGTTGCGATCCTTCGAGGATCACTTCGAGAGCCGCTTCGGGCGCCGGATAATGGCCCTTCGTCTCCCGCCGAATCATGGCAGAAGCAGTCAGTCCGAGGAATCCCAACTCGGTTTCTGAAAACGCAATCGAGCCGCGACGCGTTTCGCGGTCTTGCCGATAGCGGCCGGATTGAGCCTCCTGACGCACCATGGCGATCGCGGCCGCCTCGAGTTGCTCGGGGGCGACGAACTGATCGGCCAATCCCATGGCGACAGCCTGGCGAGCCGACAGGGATCGTCCTGACGTAATGAGTTCGACGGCGTTGCCCAGCCCGGCCAAACGGGGCGCTCGAACTGTGCCGCCCCAACCGGGGAAGAGACCGAGTTTGACTTCGGGGAAGCCGATCTGCGTCCGCGGATGGTCGGTCAAGATGCGGCGGTCACACCAACAGGCCAACTCGGCTCCACCTCCCACACAAACTCCGTGAATGGCGGCGACCGTCACAAACGGGGTGCGCGCCAACCGCTGGAACAGCGTCTGACCTCGCCGACAAATGGCTTCCGCTTCCTCGTCCGAAATGTCCAGCGACGACGCGAATTCCCGCAGGTCCGCTCCGGCGATGAAGATCGTCGGCTTCGCCGAACTGATCACCAGTCCTTGCACATCGGTGCGTCGTTCCAACTCCGACAAGTGTTCGTCCAATTCCTGGAGCACCGGCTGCGACAGCACGTTGGCTCCGCGGTCTGGCGTGTCGAATACCAGACCGGCAATGTCGGGCTCGGGAAACGTGAGTCGGATCGTCGCGCCCATCGAATCGTCCCCTCTCGGATCGTCACCCTATCGTGCTCGATTGGCTTGCAAGGCTCGCAACGCGGCGAGCGGCCCGCCAGGCGAATATCGGGTAACCGGAAATATGCTACACTCCATCGACATAGAAGTCTCGACTCCGTCGCCGGCTCAGTCCGATGAGACATGCCATTTGGGAATCTACCGCAGGCGGCGGTCGCCCGAAAGCCCGGGAGGCCCCTCGGCGGCGTCCGAGGCACGCAGATGAGCAGCTTGATGACCCGATGTTGGAAGGAGATTGCATCGATGAGCGTCTGGGAAAAAGTGACGCGGCGACGCGCTGTGATGGTCGCCGCGGTGGGGATGCTTCTTCTGCCGGCATGGAATCTGGCGACGGCGCAGAAGCCTGCTGCCAAAGCCAAGAAGACGACCGTCTCTCTCACGATCGACTTCGGCGACGGCTTCCAAATGCGCTATACCCGCCTCAAGTGGCGCCCCTCGATGACCGTCCTGGATGTGCTCCATGCCGCCAAGAAGCACGCGCACCCCCTCGCCTTCAAGTTCCGTGGCCGCGGAGCCACGGCGTTCGTGACGGCGATCGAGGGTGTCGAGAACGGAGGAGCCAAAGGCCCAAATTGGATCTTCCGCGTCGACGGGAAACTGGGGGATCGGTCGTGTGGCGCCTACCCCGTCCAGGCTGGCCAGAAGGTCTTGTGGTCTCTCGAGAAATACCCGTAAAATGACGAACCATGGGCCCCCTGCGGGGATCCTGGTTGTCCATCCCTTGCCAGGGATTCCTTTTCAGGAGCGAGCACGATGAAGACTGCCAAGCTGCGAGTCGCCGGAGAAATGGAAACAAAGACGGCGCCAGGCACAGGTAGGGAAATAACGGCCGGAAAGTGGTGGGCCGCCGCCCTGGCCCTCGTGGCTTTCGGCATCACCATGCGGCTCTTCTTTCGAGACATCCCCAACTTCTCGCCTGTAGCCGCGGTCGCGCTGTATGCCGGGTTTCTATTCGGCGGAATTCGGCGAGCGATCTGGGTGCCGTTGGCTGTGATGGCGGCCAGCGACTGGGTGATCGGCGGCTACGACGGCAAACTGATGGTGGTCGTCTATGCGATGTTGGCACTACCCGTCGTTTGGGGCTCGGGGATCTCGGCATGGCACCGCCGTGGGGGCCGCGTGAGCGTGATCGCGACCTGCCTCTTTGCGACGGTCTTTGGCAGCTTCGCTTTCTATTTCGTGACGAATTCGGCGGTGTGGGCCTTTTCGAGTTGGTACAGCAGGGACTGGAGCGGCTGGATGGAGTGTCTGGCGGCGGGTCTTCCGTTCTTCCGTTACACGCTTGGAGGCGACCTCGCCTTCGCCACGGCCTTGTTCGGAGGCCACTTCGCCTTCGTCGCGGTGAGACAAAGCCTCGTAGCGCGACAACGTGCGGCTCACGCTTCGCACACGGTGGCATCGCTATGAGTATGACTCGTGCGAAGATAAGTCGGCATCTTTTTCTCGCTCTCACCACCGCCTGGCTGGGACTCGTCGTGGCCGGATCGGCTTCGGCGGAACCGCCGCAAAAGGCAAAGGGAGGTTCTGAGGCCACGCAAGTGGGCTCGACAGCAAACGGTCAAGAAGGGGCGACGCAGCGCGAGAAAAACGCGATTCGGCTGTTTGACGGTCGGTCATTCAAGGGATGGGAGGGGGACACGCGCACGACGTGGCGCATTGAAAACGGTGCGATCGTTGCGGGGTCTCTGAAGAAGCCGACTCCGCGCAATGAGTTCCTCTGCACCAGACAGCGCTTCGGCGATTTCGAACTTCGGCTGAAGTTCAAGATCACTGGCGACCGCCGCGTCAATGCGGGCGTGCAGTTTCGCACCGAACGGATTCCCAACCACCACGAAGTGATCGGCTATCAGGCGGACATTGGGCCGGGTTACTTTGGAGCTCTCTATGATGAGAGCCGCCGGCGGAAGATCCTGGCGGCGCCCGACCAGGCGACGACTCGGCGGGCACTCGCGGCGGTCGGCAAGGGCGGTTGGCACACTTATCGTATTCGCGCCGAAGGAAACCACATCGAGTTATGGCTCAACGGAGTCCAGACCGTCGACTACCGCGAGCCCGATCCCAATATTGCTCGCGACGGGATCATCGCGGTACAGATTCACGCCGGCATGCAAGCGATCATCGCCTACAAAGACATTGTCGTTACGCCGCTGAGACGTTGAGGCTTATTCCGAGCCGACGTGGCTAGAGCCCTCGTGTTCGGAGCCGATCCTGTAATTCGGCGACCATCGATGACAGCTCATCGAGAGGCAGTTCCTGCAACGTCTCTTTGGACTCTTCGGCCTCGCCGAGCAGCTGACGAAGCAGCATGATCTTGCCGATCAGCTCCCCCTGCTCTCTTCCCTTCTCAATTCCCTTCTCAATTCCTTCTCGCCGGGCACCTTCTATCAGCCACTCGTAATCCCGCAGTGCCTTCTCGCGCTGATCGTACATGATGCGATCCTCCGTTTTTCGCCGAATGGCTTCCGCAGCATCAATGGCTCGCGCAAACGCCTCCCCGGGAAGCAACTCCCGCAGCCGACTCGTTTCGTACCGATGCGCATAGAGCAGAAAGAACGCCCACTGCTCGATCGCCGACGCCCGCGCAACCGTCGCCTCATCCAGATTTGTTACGCCATCAGGAGCCTCCGTGTTACCAGGCAACGTCTCGGGGGGATGAACCACTCGACCATCCACATAAAAAATATACGCTTGTATACATTTCAAGAC
>WFWZ01000369.1 GCA_015490875.1 Planctomycetaceae bacterium | reverse complement strand
GGACTTTCGATGTTCATGCGTCGTGTTTTTCCGGGCGCGTGGACGGGGGGAGCGGGGGCGTGAAGCCGTCGCGAACCCGAGTGGGTCCACGCACGTTAGAATAGTGAGTGGCGTCCGTTTCGGTTAGGGCAGTGAGTTTGGTGACCGACTTTCCTTCTCGGGCGGCGACGGCCAGGACTGGGTTGTCCGGTTCGGGACCCAGCGAGTACTATACGTTCTTGCCGGTCGGTATGGGGTCGGTTGGGGGGTTGAATCGGGGGCCCCGTAAGATGGAAGAGGGGCCGAAACGGGGCGTGGGGCAGGACGGGTCGCTGCTAGAGCAACGCTCCTGCGTGTACATCGAGGAGTTATCCGTAACGGGGTTGTCGGAAAGCGGCCGGAGACGAGATGTCTCGACCGCGGGTTCTTGGGGAGTCCAGTAGCGTGAAGACGGCTCTAATCAGCGACATCCATGCGAATTGGGAAGCGCTGCGTGAGGTGCTCGCAGACATCCGGGAGCAGGGGGCGGACCGTATCTTCTGTCTCGGGGACATCGTCGGTTACGGTCCCAATCCTTGCGAGTGCCTCGATGCGGTGATGGACCGCTGCGAAGCGGTGGTGCTTGGCAACCATGATCAGGCGGCACTCTTCGACCCCGACGGATTCAACCCGCTCGCGTTACGAGCCGTCTTCTGGACTCGTGAGCAACTTGAACAGGGCCCCGGCACTGCCGAACAGATCCACCGCCGTTGCGACTTTTTGGGCGAGCTGCCGAAGATCCACCGGGACACGGAGCTCAAGGCGTTATTCGTCCACGGTTCACCTCGGGAACCGATCAACGAGTACGTGTTTCCCGAAGACATCTACAAGCAGCGGAAGATGGAAGCGTTTTTCGGCCGGATCGAGCGATACTGTTTCCAGGGGCACACCCACATTCCGGGAGTCTTCACCGAGTCGGGCGAGTTCATTGCGCCAGAGGAATGCGATTACACGTTTCCGTTGAGCGACGAAAAGGTGATGGTGAATGTCGGGAGTGTCGGCCAGCCGCGGGATACCGACTGGCGGGCCTGCTATGCCATCATCGTCGACGAACCCGGGGAGCGGCGCGTGGAGTTCCGCCGAGTTGAATATCCGGTGGAGGAGACGGTGCGCAAGATCTATGCGATCAGTGAACTCGACAACATGCTCGGCGATCGCCTCCGGTCGGGGCGGTAGGGAGAGAGGGTGGTGCGGCAGGCAATCATCAGCGATATTCACGGAAATCTCGAAGCGTTGCAGGCGGTGCTTGAGGACATCGACCGTCAGAACGTCGATCGAATCGTTTGTTTGGGGGATATTGTCGGGTACGGTCCCAATCCCCGCGAGTGCCTCGATCTGGCGATGGGCTTCCACTGGAGCATCCTAGGCAACCACGACGACGCGGCCCTGCACAACCCGGAGGGCTTTTCCAGCGGAGCAGAAAAGGCCATTTTTTGGACTCGAGAACAACTAGAAAACTCCGACAGCGACCCGGAGACGGTGCGGCGCCGGTTGGAGTTCCTTGACGAGCTGCCGCGGCGCCAGCGTGAAAACGGCTATCAGTTCGTACATGGTTCCCCACGGGATCCACTGAACGAATATGTTTTTCCCGAGGACGTTCACAATGTCCGGAAAATGGAGGTTCTGTTTTCGCTCGTGGAACGAGCCTGTTTCCAGGGGCACACGCACGTTCCTGGCATTTTTCTATCGGACGGCCGCTTTTTGCCTCCCACCGAACTGGGCGCCGGGTACTTGCTCACACCGGACCATAAGGCGATGATCAACGTCGGCAGCGTCGGGCAGCCTCGCGACGGTGACTGGAGGAGTTGCTACGTGCTGCTGGATGGTGATCGCGTCTTTTTCCGTCGAGTCGATTACGACGTCGACCGTACGGTGGCCAAGATACACGGGGAGCCCGACTTGGATGACTTCCTCGGCGACCGCCTGCGGGAAGGGCGTTGATCGGCTGCCTGGCCCCACCCTCGCCTGTTTCGTGTGCCGGAGTCGGGAGGCTCCCGGCTGAGTCAGCCCGAATCCGTTTTCGTAGGAATCGAGACAACTGCACGGCTCGTGCGGACGTCGTTCACATACCAATTTACCCCACTCCCTTCGACCAACCGTGGATACTCGACGATACCTCTTATTCGTAGCTGTCTCGCTCCTGGCGGTCGTGCTCTTTTCCAACCTCCAGCGGCGATTCGCGCCGCGCAAACCCAAGCCTCCGGCGGTTGCCGACCAAGGCAAAGCGGACGGAGCAGACCAGAAGGCCGACCGTGCCGCCGAAAAGGGGGACGGCGAAAAGAAGAAGGACGCCTCAAGTGATCCCGACAAGGGCTCTGGTAACGACGCCGATGGCGATGGGGGCGATACCGAGGACGACGGTGCTGTGGTGCGCGGCGTGCCCAGTCGGTTCCCCCAGCAGCACGTCGTGTTGGGGGATTATACGGGCCGGCGGACACCGTTCGTGTTGTATTTCAATACGTTGGGAGCTTCGCTCGAGCGGGTCGAGTTGGTCGCGCGAAGACCCAATGGCAAGCTGCGCTATCGCAACCTGGAGCAGGATACGGGCTACCTCGGTTACCTGGCGTTGGTCGTCGACGGACACCAGGCGGGATGTCGCGTTCGCGTCGTGGCGCCGGGAACGCCAGCCGCCACAGCCCGTCCGGTTTCAGGAACGCAGGTGCCGGGCGTCCGCGTAGGCGACATTCTTGTTACCGCGGCGGGGCGAAAGATCGGGAATCCCTCCGACCTCGACGTCGTCCTCAAATCGAAGAAGCCAGGCACGCGGATCCGGTTGGAACTGTTACGGCCGGCCGCCGATGCTGCGGCAGCAGGTCGCGTTGCGCAATCCAAAGAGGAAGCCGCCGATGGCGACAAAAAAGACGGTCGTGAGCCCCCTCCGACCAAAATCGTGCTCGAAGCGGAGCTGGGCCCGCATCCACTCGAGTTGATTCAACTCGAGCCCGATGCGCTGGGCAACATCCGGCGACCCATGCTGACAACGGTTCGTCAGCTCAACGACTTGAAGCTCGAGCAGGGTCGCGAGTTCCGTGGCGTGGCGATGCACCAGGAAAACTGGGAATTGGTCCATGCCGATGAGCAAGAGGTCGTCTTTCGATATCCTTTGCCAGAGGAAGTCTGCCGTCGTGCCAAGACAGGCGGTCCTGTGGCGATCGTGAAGCGGTTTGCTCTGGTGCCGCGTCGTGCGAAAGAGACCTATGCGGGAGCTCCCGGGGATTATGACATTGAGTGTCAATTGACATGCGAGTACCAGGGAGAGGAGCCGCTTCGGATCGCGCTGCGGCAGGAAGGCCCCAACGGTCTGCCGTTGGAAGGATGGTGGTATACTCGCAAAACGAGTCCTTCCTGGGGTGGCGCGGGAGCGCGGGATGTTGTCTGGTACAACCAAGTCAAGAAACGCGGCCTGCTCAGCGCAAGTAAGCTCTATGCGGACGCTGCCAAGGGGAAGTTCCGGACATCCCTGGCACCGAGCAAGACACGGGAAGACCGAACCTTCGCCTATGTCGGCGTGGACGCTCAGTATTTTTCGGCGGTGCTTCTTCCCGCTGGGGACCCTGGTGCGACGATGGAGGTCGCGGATGTGTGGGCATTCCCAGTGGGGGTTCTCGGGAAGGTCAAAGGGCTGGCGCGCCGGACACAGAATACTTCTTTCGCCGTCGACTGGCCTACCGTGGCTTTACAAGGGAGTGACCAGCCCCAGAATGTCGCCCGCTTCCGCCTCTTTCTGGGCCCCAAAGATCCGGAGATTTTGGCGCACGATCGACTGCGAGGCCTGATCGAATACGGTTGGTTCGGTTGGGTGGCCAAGCCTCTGTCATGGATTCTCGGCGCGTTCTATTTCATTGTTCGGAACTACGGCATCGCCATCATTTTGTTGACGGTGATGGTCCGAGGCGCGATGTTCCCGCTGGGGAGGAAGGCGGCGCGCAATGCGCAGATCATGCAGGAACTCGCGCCCGAGATCAAGAAGATCAATGAGAAATACAAGGACGACATGGAGAAGCGGGCCGAGGCGACCAAGGAGCTCTGGCGCAAGCACAATTTCCATCCGCTAAGCGGCTGCTGGGTGATGTTCCTGCAGTTGCCGATCTTCATCGGTCTCTATCGGGCGTTGTCGGTCGATATCCACTTGAGGCAAGCGCCGTTGATCCCGGGGATTTCCTGGTGTTCCAATCTGGCCGGCCCCGACCAGTTCCTCTATTGGAAAAACGAAGCCCTGGCTTTCTTGACGAGCGAGACCGGATGGCTGGGCCCCTATCTCAATTTGTTGCCCATTGTGACGATCGTTCTCTTCCTCGTGCAGCAGAAACTCTTTACGCCGCCGGCGACCGATGAACAGTCTCGCATGCAACAGTCGATGATGAAGTACATGATGATC
The DNA here is from genome assembly GCA_015490875.1 of Planctomycetaceae bacterium. Classification (GTDB taxonomy): domain Bacteria; phylum Planctomycetota; class Planctomycetia; order Pirellulales; family Pirellulaceae; genus S141-3. Next base: position 37,239 of record WFWZ01000369.1, on the reverse strand, counting down.
TTCTTCGGCGTGATGTTCTTCAAAGTGCCGTCCGGGCTGTGCATTTACTTCATCACATCGAGTCTGTGGGGCATCGCCGAACGGAAACTCTTGCCCAAGCCGGCTCCGCGAAAGCCCGCCGATCCCATGGCGCCTCGCGAGAAAACATGGGTGGAACGGATGCTCGAAGCGGCAGAGGCCAAGTCAAAGGGAAATGGGGCTCCCGCCGACCGCCGCAAGCGGAAGGCACCGAAGACGAGAAAGAAACGATAAGACCGGCGTCATCATGACCGTCGATCTGAATGACACGATTGTGGCACTCGCCACGCCGCGCGCCGCTGCTCCGAGAGGTATTGTGCGGCTATCCGGTCCCCGGGTTTCGGAGTTGGTTCAGGAGTGTGTCGTTGATTCGGTCGCATGGGTTCGGCGTGCCCGCCGGTACGAGGTGACATGGAGATGTCCTGAACCAGTAGGGGAAGTGCCCTTAGTGCTGTACTTCTGGCCGGACGCCCGCAGTTATACGGGAGAGCCGGCAGCGGAGCTGCACGCCGTCGGGTGTCAGCCGGTTCTCGATGCACTGATCGCAGGCTGCTTGGAGCACGGAGCACGCCTGGCGCGGCCAGGCGAGTTCACGCTCCGAGCCTTCCTTGCCGGACGCATCGACCTGACGCAGGCCGAAGCTGTGTTGAGTGTCATCGAAGCTGAGGATCTCGATCGTCTCGCGGCTGCCCTCAAACAACTGGCTGGCGGGGTGGGACACCCGATCCAGCATTTGCGCACTCGGTTGCTCGGGCTTCTGGCACACCTCGAAGCGGAACTCGATTTCGCGGACGAAGAGATCGACTTCCTCCCAAGCAGCGAGGTGGCTCGCGAGCTGCGCTCCTGTATCGACCAGATCGAGGAACTTCGAGAGCAACTGGGTGAGCAGCAGAGGGCGGACGGTGTCTATCGCGTTGCCGTGGTCGGGGAACCGAACGTTGGCAAGAGTAGCCTCGTCAATGCACTGGCCGGACGCGAGGCTGCACTTGTTTCCAACCGAGCGGGTACGACACGGGATCCGGTCAGCGTCCGCGTCCAGTGGAAGGGGCTTTCGATCGAACTCCTGGACACCGCCGGTGAAGAACCCGTGATCGCCGATGCCGTGGGCCAGGCGGCTCAGCGGTTACGAGAGAATGTGACGCGTGCTTCCGACTTGCAGTTGTGGTGCGTTCCTGCGGATGCAAGCCGCGTCCCGGCGCGCCGGCCCGAGAAGGGCTTGTTGCTGGTACGGACCTGCGCCGACCGCGTGGCTGCTCGCAGTTCGTCCTCGGGATGGTGGGTGAGCAGTTGGACGGGAGAAGGTCTTGAGACGTTGCGGGAACAGATCGTCACGCGGTTGCAGCAAAGGGCGAGCAGCCTCGGCGGTGGCCTCCACGTGCGTTGCCGCAGTGGGTTGGAACGAGCGGCCCAGACGTTGCGCCGAGCCGAGCGACTCGCCGAAGAGGGACAGGGACAAGAGCTTGTGGCACTGGAACTTCGCGAAGCGCTGGCGAGTCTCGGAGAATTGGTCGGCGAAGTCTACACCGAGGAACTGCTGGACGAGATTTTTGGGCGGTTCTGTATCGGCAAGTGAGCGGACGGCTACGGCGGGGTGAGGCCGGCATCGAGCCCGACGGCGACAGCAAGCTGGCCTCGAAGATCGGCCCGGTTCTCCCGCGACTTGCCAAAAAAGGGCTGGAAAGCGCCTTGCGCGTGAGTTTAAATGGGGGCAGTATCGTGCAGGTGGCCGTCGCAATTCGGCCGCCTCGGGGAGGAACCGCGCATTGCCGCTTTGAGATCCGCGCTGTCGTCGAGTGGACGGGGGCTGGGTCTTCTGCGCTGTGGGGACTCGAGCGGAACGTTCGGTACCGGTGTCTGAAATGGATGCACGGACCTGGTCCGAACGGTGCGCCGTTCGTTTGTCCATCGAGTGTCCTACAGCGAGTTGAGCAAAGATGACGGCTTCCCATTCTCACCGCCCCTCTCGTCCCTGGAACCGGTATGGCCTCTTGAAGCGTCGTCGCAGACGGCGGAGCAAGTACGGCAAACCCACGGCCTTAGCTGTGGAGCCTTTGGAAGACCGACGACTCCTCGCCATCGCCGCGGGCATTCCTCCAGGAGTCGGTGACGCGCTTGGTTTACTGCTGGCGGTCACACCCGACTCGATCAAGGACAAGATTCCGGACGAAATCAAACAGTTTACAAACACAACGCTCGCCTATCAGGCGTTTCCCCAGGAAACGAATGAAGTCTCCATCGATGGGAACGCTTTTAACTTCTTCATTCTCCTTGATGAAGACGGAGACAACGTTCCCATCCTGCGACAGGGTCCGGTCATCAATGAAGGCCTGGTGGAAGAAATACGTGCCGGCGTCGTCGACCTCGTGGCCGATGTCGAGTTTCCACTCGCGCAGCTGATAGGCATCGATCTTCCCTCCTCGTCGGCGATCGCCCCCAACCCGCAAGCCATTACCCAATTCTTCCCCTTTTTCAAAGACATCGCTGACGGAATCAACGACCTGCTCGACTTCGGGATCCCCGACCTGACGATCCCTGAAGTGAAGTTCCCCAAACTTGAGATTCCCAAAATAGGGCCCATTTGCCCCTGCGAAATCCTCCCTGAATTTACGTTGATTCCCGAGTTGACTCTGTTCCCGGGGGTTACTCTCTCTGACGTTCTCCCCGATCCTGTGGTCGATGTCATTCGCGGGATAAGCGATTTCATCGCGAACTTCCCACCCGGTGGCATCTACGTCAACACGCTTGACGGCAACGATACGATAGACGCGAGCAATCTCACGGGACTCGACCAGGCGCTTTTCGGCGGAACGGGCGACGACACCATTCTGCCCGGAGGGGGAGAGCAGGCGATCGAGTCCCTTGGGCTCCCAGGCATACCAGGTGTTCAACCAAGGCCCATTGACGTTTTCGGAGGCCCGGGGCGCGACACGATCGTGGTCAATCGTCGCTTCAACGTCGAAAAGTTCAACGTCGATGGAGGCTCGGGGAATGACATCCTGCGGATCGAAGGCTCCGACGGCAACGACATCATCGAATTAGTCGTCGATCGATCCGGGATGCTCACGGACGTCCGGTTTCTCGCTCCGAACCCGAACCCGGGAGCATCGACCAACGCGCGCCAACGCCTCACGTTGCCGCCCGACACGGTCGGAGGTACGTTCCTGCTCACGTTCGATTTCAATGCGGCTGTCGAGACGACCGCTCCCCTTTCCTTCGATGCGACGGCTGCCCAAATCCAACAGGCTCTCGAAAACCTGCCGAACATCGGTTCGGGCAACGTAACCGTGTCGGGTCCGGCCGGAGGGCCTTGGGAAATCGAGTTCATCGGAGCTCTGGCCGGCAAACCTGTGCCGCGACTGGCTCCCGACGGATCGGGACTCGAGTTGCTCGGGGGAAGGATCACCGTCACGCGGACCGAGGAGGGGGATCCCACTCGAGGCACAAACGAGTTTCAGCGTATCACCTTGCCGACCAATCCCGATGGTTCTCGATTCATCACCGGCGGTTCGTTTACCCTTGCCTTTGGTTCCGAAGTGACGGGGCCGATTCGGTACGCCGCGTCGGCAGGAGATGTGCAAAGGGCACTCGAGGCTCTTCCTTCCATCGCTTCGGGCGATGTGCGCGTGGTTGGCGGTTCGGGAGGGCCTTGGCTCGTTGAGTTCCGAGGTAACCTGGCGTTGACGCCTCAACCGGAACTCGTGCCCGACGGATCGGGACTGACCGGCGGAGTCTCAGCCACGGTCACTTCCCGTGACGGGGAAGCCCGCGGCATTCGAATCACCCTCCCATCGCCTCGCGCCGGCTACGCGTCGCTCGGCGGCACGTTCACGCTTTCGCTAGGAGGGGACACCACCGCCCCGATCCCGTGGAACGCCTCGGCCAGTGACGTGCAAATGGCACTTGAATCGCTTTCCAGCGTCGGAGCCGGGGCTGTTACGGTGACGGGGAATGCGGGTGGACCGTGGGATGTGTTGCTCAGCGGTGCGGCAGGCCGAGCCGGAGAGCCACTGCTGCGTCCCGATGCATCGGGGCTCGAGTCCGGTGTTCAACTCGACATCCAGGAGACAACGCCTGGCAGCGGCGTCAACGAAGTGCAGCGTATTGTTCCTCCCGTGGCGACCGCAGGCACGTTTCGGCTTACATTCAATAACGGATCGATCGCGCGGACAACGGCGCCGATCCCGTTCGATGCTACGGTCGGTGAAGTGCAAGCCGCTCTGGAAGCACTCACGTCGATTGGCGGTCCCGACAACGTGGTCGTGTCGAACGCCGACGGCGGGCCGTGGGACGTGGAGTTCACGGGAGAACTGGCCGCCAGGGAACAACTCGAACTGATCGTGGACGGGAGCGGCCTGACACTCGACGTGCGTCCTCCGGTAGCTTCCCAGCGGCAGGCCGGAGATTCTTCGCACAACGAAATCCAGGAGCTGACGGCTCCGGCGGCAACGGGTGGAACGTTTACCCTTTCCTTTACCCATGGCGGCTCCACGGCAACGACAGCTCCCATTCCCTTCGATGCCACGGCGGCTCAGTTGCGAAGCAGCCTCGAGGCACTCGCGAACATCGGATCTGGAAACGTTTCGGTGTCCGGAGGAAGCGGGAGCGGCTGGACGATCGAATTCGTGGGAGCGTTGGGCAACACGAACGTGTCGCTCCTGGCGGTCGATGGAAGCAGCCTCACGGGCCTGCCGGTGGTTCGCGAAATCGTCCATCACGTGGCGGGAGCCAATGAACGGCAGACCGTCACGCTTTCCCCGAGCGCGACCGGCGGACAGTTTACGCTCACCTTCGGGAGTGACACAACAGCGCCACTTCCGTTCAACGCCACGGCGGCGCAAGTCGAGTCGGCTCTCCAGTCCCTTCCCTCTTTGCAGAATGGCGTGATTCGTGTGACGAGCAGTCGTCCCACCGGTGGACCGTGGGAAGTCGAGTTCGCCGGTCGCCTGGCGACAACGGACGTAGCGTTGCTCAGTGGCGACGGTAGTCACCTTACCGGCGGTTTCGCCGACTCGGAAATCGACGTGACGCAGGACGCGAGCCGTCCGGGCGTCAACGAAGTGCAAACGATCGCGTTCTCGACACCTCCCGCGGATCCACAGGGCGGCACTTTCCGACTGAGTCTTAGTGCCGGTTCGGTCTCTCGGACGACGGCAGATCTTCCCTTTGACGCTGGGCCGGCTGCAGTTCAGGCGGCACTCGAGCAGCTCGATGACATCGGTGTCGGCAACGTCCGCGTGACGGGATCGGCCGGCGGCTCTTGGAATGTCGAGTTTGTCGGAGACCTGGCGTCGCAGGATCTTCCTGCGCTGGTGGTGCGTACTTCCGAGCTGTCGCGCAACGAACCGATCGAAGTTGTACAAGTTCAGGAAGCGAGCCCGACGAACGAACTCCAGACGGTCACCCTGCCGGCTCTGACTTCGGGCGGCACATGGACACTCGCGTTCGATGACGGAACATCCACGGAGACGACCGGGCCCTTGCCGTTCGATGCGTCGCCTCGAGCGGTCCAAGCCGCCTTGGAATCTCTTGCCAACATCGCTCCCGGCGATGTCCGCGTGCGCGGGGGAGTCGGAGATCCGAGCGTTCGAGAAACCGCGACCGGCGGTGGTGGGACGAATGAGCTTCAAACCGTGACCCTTTCCCCGCTGGCTCAAGGAGGCAGTTTCACTCTTGCCTTTCGCGGGGCCACGACGAGCGATTTGCCCTTGGACGCCACGGCTCAAGATGTGGAGGACGCCTTGGAGGCACTTTCGACGATCGGGAGCGGCAATGTCCGCGTGACGGGAGCGGATGGTGGGCCGTTCGCCGTCGAGTTCATCGGAGCGCTCAGCAACGCGGATCAACCTCTACTGGTGGCCGACGGCACCAATCTCACGCAACTGCCTCACGGGCCGTGGACGATCGAATTCATTGGCCGCTTTGCGGCTCAGCCCCAAAAACCACTCGTAGCGGACGGCTCCCAACTACGCCTGGAAGGACTCGATCCGACGATTGCCGAGACGGCTCAAGGCAGCAATGGTGACCCCCTGGTGCTCAAGGCGACTCACTTCGAGCAATTAGTGAGCGTCGAACAGCTCGAGATCCAGGGGAACGGAGGAGACGATCGGGTGATCGTGCGCGGAGCGCCCAACTTCCCGCTCGGTGTGATCTTCGATGGCGGTGACGGAACAGACTACCTTCAGCTCGTTTCGAAAGCCGACGCGCCGGCATTCGTGTCGCCGATCTTTCCCGACAGCGTTCAGGGGACACTCACGTTCGACGGCCAGGCGATCCAGATTGCCGATGTCGAAGGAGGGATCACGCTCGATGCAGGAGGCAAAGTCGGATCGGTCTCGTTTTCGGGAACCGATGAAGGGAACGATATCCGATTTGCCGGCGTCACTGTCGATCGTGCGACCCTGGCCAATGACGGCCAGGTCACGACGACGATCACCGGTTTTGCCTCGGGGAGTCAATTGACTTTGCGGGGGGAACAGGGTGACGATGTCGTGTCGGTAGCTCCCGGACCGTTCCAACGCTTTGATCGCATCTCGGTGCTCGGAGGCGGTCCGAGCGGCGCAGACAGCCTCATCGTGGAAGGGACGTCCGCGGAGGACACCTTCACCTTGACGCCAGATGCGACCGACACGAAAGCTGGGACTGTCGTCGTCAACGGCGTAGAGGTCGCCTTCAGCGACATGGAGGAGATCGGCGTCCAGGGATTGCAAGGTGTCGATGCGTTGACGGTACGGGAACCGGTTGCCGGATCGAACGATAACATTCTCTTCAACCCCGCCGTTGCCAACGATGGGTCGTTCCAATGGACGGCCCAACCGTCGGTAGCATCGACGGCGCTGGCGTACTTTCCTGTCACCTTCGGTGGCATCGAATCGCGCGTCTTCGACACGGGATCCGGGACCGACGTCCTGACGGCGTCGACCGACGATCTACCGGGCGTCAATAGTTCTGTACAGGCGGTCGGAGGTGAAGGCACAACGACGGTCGTCTTCGGCGACCAGCCGACGACGTTTGTGCATCAGGTCGACGGTGCGGACGTATTGAGTCTGGAAGTGGGAACGACCGTGGACGATGTGACCGTCTCGCCGGGCAAAGGAGTGACGATTGCGGTCAACACGAGTGTCGGTGACGACCGGCTCATCTACGAGGCGGCTCCCGGCTTCCCGGTGAATGTCGATCTGGCGGCTGCGCGCATCGAACAGGCCGCGTTCGGACCGGTGACGTACAGCAGCACTGAACAGCTTATGGTCATGGGAAACGACGGGATCGACTTGGAGATTTCCGGTTTGTTGCAGGAAAACCGGTTCGTCTATACGCCGTCGACCGACAAGAGCGGCCGAGTGGAGTTGACGGGACTGCCGGTGATGGTCGATTTCGAAGAGCTACCGGGAAGGCTGACACTCATCGGTGGCAGTGCTGTGGGAGACGCCGTGGTTGTTCGTGGGTCGAACGCCGCGAATGCCATAGTGGTCGACACGTCCGTGCGACGCGTGCGTGTCGCGGATACCAACGGGCGAGAACTCAAGCCGCTGGAAGTTGACGATACGATCGAGGTCATCGAACTGCAAGGGCGAGGCGGCGACGACTTGTTCCAAGTCGTCACAAGTGACGCGAGTGTGTCTGCACCTCGAGTCGACGTCGATGGCGGGTCTCCTGATGCCAGCGACCGCCTGGTGTTCGTCGACGGCGGTAATGGCAATCTCGTGCTCCACCGCCAGGGGCCGATCGACCGAAGTGGCACCTTGAGCATCAAAGGGATGCCTCCGGTTGGCTATGCCAACATCGAGCGGGTGGACATTCTGCCGCTCGATCCGATAACCGGCGGCACAGGGGGAGACGGGAGTGGCAAAGTCAAGGTGTTGGACACCGATGTTTTCGAGAAGAACGACAGCCGGTTGACAGCGACGCCATTGGAAGATCTGGCAGAGGCTACGTCACGGCCGAACATCGACCCGCCGGCTCGCGTCGGTCCCTTCGGCGAGCAGATCCCTGGGGACGAAGACTGGTACCGCTACGTCGCTGACCAGACTGGGACTTTTCGGTTCGCACTCCAGTTCGATCCCGTAGAAGAGCTGGACAACGGGGCATCCGGTTTGCCGGGTGATGGAAAGCTTCGGGTCGATCTCTATGAAGCAGACGGAAGTCCGATTGCCCGCCTTCCCGGCGAAGGTCCCCAGATGCACACGATCGGTGCCGAGGCGGGCAAGACATACTATGTGCGGGTTCGCGGGGCTGTGCCCGAGGCGGTGAACGACTACGGGTTGACGGTGGAATCGAGCGACGATGTGGGACCTCGAATCACGGGTGTGTTTGGGACGTCCGATCCGGCGTATGACCTTTTCGATCCCAAACCGAGTGCCGGACCGACGCCGGCGGTGACGAGTTTGACGATCGCCGTGGATGATCCGCTGGCGCGGCGAGCCGGGTTCTTGTATGAGGCGCTCGATGCGTCGATTGCCGCGACGCCGGGGCACTACCGGCTGGTCGGCGACCAGAGTGGCCCGATCGCCATCCAATCGGTTCGCGTCGTCAACGATGCGCCCGTGGCCGGCCAAGTCGCCAAGGCCACGATCGAGTTGTCCTTTTTTGAGCCGCTGCCCGACGATCGTTTCACGCTGACCGTAGCGGACGAGTTGACAGACCCGGTCGGCAATCGACTCGATGGGGAAAGCACGACCGATACGCCTCGAGCCCCCCTTTTCCCCTCCGGCGACGGCATCTCGGGAGGCACCTTTGTGGCTCGGTTCACGGTGGACAGCCGCCCCGAGTTGGGCGTGACTGCCGCGACGCGCGTCTATGTCGATATCACGGGAGACGGTCAGTTCAATCCGGCTGGAACCGGCGATGCAACGAACCGGGACTTGATCTTCCAATTCGGTACGGTCTCGGACGCCTATTTCGCCGGGGACTTTAGTCCGGCCGATGCTGTGGAATCTTCGGGATTCGACAAGCTGGGCGTGTTTGGGTGGGACCCGTTCGTGGAACGCTACCGGTTCCTGCTGGATGTGAACCACAACGGAGTCCCGGATGTGCTCTCCTACGCGGATGTGGGCCAGAGCGGCCTGCCGGTAGCCGGCGATTTCAACGCGGATCATCCGGGTGACGAGATCGGTTTGTTCACGGGTGACCAATGGATCCTCGACACCAATGGTGACAACGTTCTGTCTCTGGGTGCCGACACGGTGATCAGGACGAGCATGCGTGGTATTCCGGTCGTGGGAGATGTCAACGGAGATGGTCTCGACGACTTGATCACCTACGATGCGGGAAACGATGCTTTCACGATCGACCTCGACCGCGACGGTGTCGCCGACGACACGATCGAGTTCGGGATTCCGGACTTCGTCGAACGGCCGGTGATCGGCGACGTGAATCTCGATGGCGTGGACGACTTGGGCCTGTGGGTTCCTGGCAGCCAAGACCGTATCGGTCAAGGCAAAGCCGAGTGGTATTTGCTCGTATCCGATGGGACTCCTCAGACCGGTGCCGATCCAATGCCGCTCGCATCCCCACTGTTCGAACCGTACAGCCCCGATCCGCTTGGAAACGACCGGTTTGCCAATTTCGGCGACCGAGCGGCCCTTCCCATTTTCGGCAACTTTGATCCTCCGGTGACACCTGCCGGCGAAGAGACAACGCCACCGGGACGACCTGTCTCCTATACGAACGCGTCATTGCCTTCGGACGTCAACGGTGACGGATTTGTGTCGCCCATCGATGCGCTATTCGTCATCGATCGCCTGAACCGGCTCGGTGCCGTGGCACTGCCCCAGATGCGGCTTGAGGGCGAAGCCGCGTCGCCGGCACCGTATCTGGATGTAAGCGGTGACGGTGTGATCTCGCCCGTCGATGCACTCATCGTGATCGAAACGATGAATCGAAGTGCAGAAGGGGAGGCGGGATCAAGCGATACCGGAGACAGCAGCTTGAGGCAGAGGTTGTTTGCAGAACCAGATCGTATCTTCGCGGAAAACGAGGAGTCGACCGACAAGGCGTCGACGGATGAGCCCAACGCGGATCGCCTCGGAGGATCGGAGGCGACTGGTCGTGCGATTCGGGTCGGCGGTCCGATGCGAGATCGGCTCGCCTTCGGAAGCCTCGAGGTCGGTTACGGGTGGAACGAGCACGCAAATAGCGAAGGGGACGCCGTCAGCGGTGCCGAACCGGAGGCTAGCCATGACGCCGCGCTGGCCGAATTGTTCGAGGAGTGGTTTGGCAATCTGGGCAACGTATGACGATCGGTAGGGTCGTCCTCGATTTACCGGTGATGTTCGGCCGATCAGGGTGATAGAGCGACGCAGAGTGTCCTCGCGGCACGGTCGAGGGAGGAGCGCAGGAGGCTGCGATGTCCAGGAAGGCGTATTGGTTGGCGTGTGCGGCGGTGGCTGTACTGGTTGCTGGAGGCGCCGCAGGGGCGGAACCACATTTGAGGAGAGACGCTTCCGCCGGTACCCCCCCACGTGTCCAATGGGCGGGACTCACGACTGCGGACGCGCCGGTGGATTGTGATCGCTGCGGCCAGGCGGGTTGCTGCGGTCACCCCGTGTGGCAAAACCGCCGTGCCGTCTATGCCGACTTCTTGTATCTGCGCCCAGGCAATGTCGATGTGGTCTACGCCACCGAACAGACGAGCTTCGATCCGAACCTGGCTTCGCCGACCGGCCCCGTGGGGCGAGCGAATATCGATGGCGGCCCGGGATTGCGAGCCGGCGCGCGCTGGGCATGGGACGATTGCACCAGCATCGAGGCAAGTTTTACTTGGTTCGAAAGTGACACCACTAGCAGCATTGCCGCGACCCCGGGAAACGTACTGGACTTCACGGTGGGTCATCCCAGTGTGGCAACGTCCGGAGCGGACAGTTTGAACGCGACGGCCGTGTATGATATTGCCTTCAAACTGGTGGACGTCGATTACCGACATCTGCTTTGGGGCGACGTCGATGCCGGCATCGATTATACAGCCGGAGTACGATATGGCCGGCTGACTCAGGGGTTCACGGCGTCGCAACCTATCTTCGCCGGCGCTGGACTGACGACCGTCGACACGCAGGTCAACTTCGACGGAGTCGGCCTCCATTTCGGACTCGATGGTGTGAAGCGCCGAGCGGGAACCGGCTGGATGTTGTACGCTCGCAGTGACGTGAGCTTCCTGGCCGGTGAGTTCCGAGGTCGGTTTCGGCAAAGCAATCAGTTTGGCGGAGCCGCCGTGATCGGTAACGATTGGGCCGACTACCGGATTGTGACGATGTTGGAGGCCGAATTGGGGATCGGGTGGGAGTCATCTAGTGGCCGGTGGCGTCTTCTGGCCGGCTACACGGTCGCCGCCTGGTTGAATACGGTCACGACAGCCAGCTACATCGAAGGTGTCCAAGCGGGCAGTTTCAGCGAGTTGGATGAGACCCTTACGTTCGATGGCTTGACGACGCGCGTCGAATGGCGGTATTGACGAGAGATGCCGATCTCCACGAAATCACCGTGCGCGATTGTGAGGAACTGACACGTGTATGTCGCGCATGATCGAATCAAACGCAGACGAGGAGATAGATTGGGAGGGCGAGGCTCCTGCCGAGCCAGAATCCCATATGCTCATCGGTGGGTGACGCATGGCAGGTGTGCAACGGGCTTTCGGCAACACGCGTCTTGTATGCTGGACGAACCCGACATCGTCCGTCCAGACGCCGGTCATATGCGACTTGCGGATCTGTGCCTGCGATGCCGCTGTGGCTCTTTTGCGGCTCGGCAGGAGCCTCGCCCTCCCAACTCGGGCAACGTCCTCCGTGAATACTTATGATCGGCTGCTTTCACGGCCACGCTACCCAAAAAGACATCTCCAGAACTCCTTTCGTCCCAGAATCGCGCACGGTGATTTAGCACTCTGAAGTGCTTCAGCTGGCTAAGCTGTTACTTGACGTCTTTGCTTTCTCAATTCGCTGAAAGATCACCTCGTCTTAGGACCTCCCTCGTTGATCTAGCTGCCCTCTTTTTTCCCCGCCACACCTGGCCTAGAGTTAAAGCTGGATCGGGTTGCCGCGGCGCATAGACTGGCTTTCCTGCTGGGTCGGCGCTGCTTGACGTGGGCCTAATGGGAAGATAGGTGAGTGGCTTGAGAACGGAAGCCGAGGAACCCTCCGGGGGCTCCGAGTGCAAAACTGCGCAATGCTAGCCGCGTGTCCGGGGGTCGACTGGCCTGCTCGAGTCCATGCGGAGCCGTCGAACGAAGCGAACGGCTCTGCGAAAGATCTACCGAGCGGGATGACGCTTTTCCGGCCGCCCTATGCGGCCATCTCGGATGGAAGTCGGCGGCGGTGGGTTATTTTTGCCTGGGAAAGGACGCAGCGTGCTTGGAGCAACGCACGGGTTCCCTGTTTGCATGCCGATCCCGAGTTTCCGGTATGCAAGCCTGGACAGCGACATGAGCTTGCCGGGTGGTTTTCGTTCTACGAAGGAGAGGACATCGAGGGGGAGCTGGCGCGTATCGACGCTCTGCAGTGGTGGAAAGAGCGGAGGTGAGCCGGCCGCGGTGATTCCGCTTGTAGCGCCCCCTTCGGGGCTTGGGGACTATTTCGCCGCTTTCCCAGGGCGGTGCGATGCCGGCGTGACCGCCGCCGTCGCTTTGCCCCGGGGCTCGATTGTGTCGGCCCGTTGGGCCGGAAGCACGGTGGGAACGTCATCCAGCGCCGACACCTGTGACGGTCACACACTACACCACCCCGTGCGAAACCGGCTTGGATTGTCATTCCACCCCAACACGCGGAGGAGGCACCTCCCGTCTGTAGCTGGCTAAGACCACTACAAGTCCATAGATGCACCCCGCCCCCGAGGGAGGGGGATTTGAAATGGGAGACGTTGTCAGTTAACGTAACGCTTGAACGTGCACAACTTTCCTTCGGGCGGACTGGTCGGCGTGGGCCGCCGGGGTTGCCGCGGCAGCGACGATTCCCACCTGCCGTCCGATTCCATTTTCCAGCCAAGACAGGAGACGTCCGCATGACACGCCGAACCACGCGTCGCGAATTCGTGAAGGTGACCACGGCCGCCAGTGCCGGCTTTTTCGCCGCAGCCGGGACGAGGCCGGCGCTGAGCCGTTCGGCTTTGGAACGCCCCAATGTGGTCTCGATCGGGATCGGCGGCAAGGGAGGTAGCGACTCGAGTCACGCAGCCATGTTCGGGAACGTCGTGGCCATTTGCGATGTCGACCGCGGGCGGCTTAAGAGCAAAGGACAGTCGGAAGGATTTCAGTCGGCCGAGCAGTTCACCGACTACCGTGAGCTCTTCGCCAAGTATGGCAAGGGAAAGGTCGAGATCGCAACGATCAGCACGCCCGACCACATGCATGCTCCTGTCACGCTGCATGCCATGCGGCTGGGCATCAGTTGTTATACACAAAAGCCGCTGACGCGCACGATCTACGAAGCGCGTTTGCTGGCCAAAGTCGCCAAGGAAACGGGTGTCTGCACACAGATGGGGAACCAGGGAACGGCGTTGGATTCCTCGCGTGAAGCCATCGCACAACTCAAAGCGGGCGTCTTGGGGACACTCAAGGAAGTCTATGTCTGGTCGAACCGTCCCGTTTGGGCTCAAGGCCCCAACCGCCGCATGACGATGGCGCGTTTTGCCGCCGAGGCTCGCGAGAAACTGGGTGATCGCGCCGAGAAGTTCATCGAGGCGAAAAAGAAGGCGATCGCGAAAGACCTTGAGAATCTCGATTGGGAACACTGGCTTGGCGTGGCTCCCAAACGCGAATACTGGCCCGGCCTCTATCATCCGTTCCAGTGGCGAGGCTGGTGGGACTTCGGTAGCGGAGCGTTGGGCGACATGGCCTGCCATCAAGTCACCGTGCCGTTTGCCGCTTGCGGCTTGCGGGATCCGGTCTCCGTCGTCGCCAAGACGACCGGACACGACTATGACAGCTTCCCGGCCAGCTCGATTATCGAGTTCCAGTTTCCGGAGACTTCCGAGCGGCCGGCCATTCCCTTCTGGTGGTACGACCGCAAGGGTAACAAGCCGCCTCAAGAGGTCTTCAGCAAGTGGGGCATCGACAAGGTCTCCAACAGCGGCGTGCTCATCGTCGGCGAGAAAGGTGCTTTCTACAGCAGTGACGACTACTGCGGCCGATATGAGCTCAAGGGTGTGCAAAAAGTTCCGGTCGACTTCGAGCCGGCCGTGAAGAAAGGCAACAACGACGTGAACAACATGTATGAGCTTTTCCGGGCGGTAGCGGCCGGCGACCCGTCGATCTGCCACTCCAACTTCATCGATCGCGCCGGTCCGTTGACCGAGACGATTCTGCTGGGGAATCTCGCCGTCTGGGCAGCCGCCGAAGGAGGCGAAGGCGGAGCGATGGGCGACTGGGGTGAGAAGATCGAATGGGATGCCAAGAACCTCAAGGTCGTCAACCTGGCTTCGCTCAAGACGCCAGGTGTCGCCGACTTGATCAAGCCCAAGTATCCCAAGGGATACAGGCTCGATTGAGAGCACGGAACGTCGAGCATTTCCGCGTTCCATGTGCGACCGTCCCGAATCGCGTGAGTCGCGAATGAGCGATTTTGCGCGTTGCCCGCGGTGCGGGCCGGCTTCGCGCGGGACCTGCTGCCGAAGTCCCCTGCACTCGGCCGGTGCCTGTTCCCTTTATCAAGGACGAACGGATCAGCAGAAAGCGAGTAATTGATCATGAGACGATGGACGACTGCCGCCTGCCACTGGTGGCTTTTGGGACTTCTTGCCTGCGTTGGGGTCGCCGGCTGCCGTCCTGCCGACAAGGGCTCTTCGGCGAACAGTCCGGGCGCGACGGAGCCGGAGACGGTGGAGGCAGAGCCGGGCGGGACCATCGAGGTGCGAAAAGCGACGGCGGACCCGAATGATGTAGCAGCAGCCAAGAAGTTTCTGGAATCGTTCGGTGGCGCCGCCTCGTACCGGATCGTTCCCGAGGGCGTGCTCGTGGAGATTGTGATCCGCGACGGCTCGGGGCTCACGCCCGAGAATATCGCGTTGATTGCCAAGTTAACCGATCTCGAGACGCTTCAGATTTACAACTATCGCCAGTTGGACGATGCAACGGCCGCCGTTCTGAGCAATCTCAAGAACTTGCGCTCGCTGGCGCTGACCAATTCGGTGATCTCCGATGAGACGGTCAAGATGATCGTGTCGTCGTTTCCGCAGCTACGGGCACTCGACTTGTCCTCGAACACCAACATGACCAACAGTGCGATGGAGTCGATCGCCTCGCTGAGCGAGCTCGAGCGGCTGACGCTGATTCAGAACCGGTTCAACGATCTGGGGATGATCCATCTGGAGAAACTCGACAAGCTCCGGTTCCTCGACCTGCGCGGCAACATGGAAGTTGGGGACTTGACGATGGAAACGGTCGGGGCTCTGCCGGCACTGGAGGTCTTCAAGCACCGAAGCACTACGGTTACGGACACCGGGATTGCGGCGTTGAAGGCGAGCAAGACGCTGCGAGCTCTCTTGATGCAGGATTTCGGCATTACGGGAGCTTCCGGTGCCGAGCTGGCTCAAATGCCGGCTCTGAGGGAACTCGAGATTTTTCGCTGCCAGGCGTTCAGTTCCGACGGCGTGTTGGCGTTGGCAGGGATGCCGCTCGTGCGGCTCCAGTTGCGCGACCTGCCTCAAGTCGACGATTCGGCGATGGCGGTCTTCGAAAAACTTCCCAAGTTGCGGCGGCTCTATTTGCACGAGAATGACTCGATTACCGACACGGGGTTGCAAAGTCTTTCGCATCTGAAGGAACTGGAGATTATCGACCTTTGGGCGCTCCCGCAGGTCGGCGACGGGGCGATTCGAGCGTTGGCCCAGCTTCCGAAGTTGCGAGAGCTTTCCGTGCGAACGACCGGCGTGACCGACGCGGCTGTCGAGATCATTCTTCAAATGAAGTCGCTTGAGTCGCTGACATTCAAAGACAACGGATCGGTCAGTAAAGAAGCACTGGAAAAACTCAAGTCCCGCCGATGGAAGAAACTCGATCTGGGGTGATGCAAAGTCACCGTGCGCGATAGTGAATCAGGAATGCACTTATGCCCCCGGGGCATGCACGATGGTATCGATTGGGAGGGCGAGGCTCCTGCCGAGCCACGGACTGCCACAATTCTGTCACTTGAGGTGTGCTGACATATATGCAACGGATTGACGGTAACGTATATCTGATACGCTGGTACAGGCGGACATTGTTAGTGTGGATTCCCATTCGCCCGGAGTTCGCGATATGACGCGAGCCATCTTGATGCCGCTGGGAGACGCCACCGAGGCGCTCGACACGTTCTATCCATTCTTTCGCTTGCAGGAAGCAGGCTTCCGTGTCGATGTCGCCGGACCGGAAAAACGACTCTATCATACGGTCCTACACGAAATCCCTCCCGACTCGGCGATTCCCTGGGACATCACGCAGGAACGGCCGGGGTATTTCATCGAGGCGACGGTCGCTTTTCGAGATGTTGATCCGGGGGACTATGCGGGGATGTTCATCTCCGGAGGGCGAGCTCCCGAATATTTGCGGTACGACGAGGACTTGCTGCGCATCGTGCGGGAGATGGTGGCTGGCGGCAGGCCGATCGCCTGTGTTTGTCACGGTATCGAGATCTTGTCGGCGGCTGGCGTGATCGGCGGCAAGACCGTGACGACGGTCGCCAAGTGTGCGCTCGACGCACGCCAGGGTGGGGCCGAGTACGTCGATCGCGAAGTCGTCGTGGATGCTCCGTTTGTAACGGCTCGCACCTGGCACGATAACGCGCCTTTGATGCGGGAGTTCCTGGCGATGTTGCAGGAGCGGGAGGGGCAAGCGTGATCATGCGACCTCGAGGCGTGCTGGAAGCGAGCCTCTATGTCGACGACCTTGCGGCGGCCGAATCGTTCTATCGCGAGGTTTTGGGACTTGAGTTGCACAGTCGGCAGGAGGGACGCCACGTCTTCTTTCGCTGCGGCACGACGATGGTCCTCCTTTTCGAGCCTCACGCTACCGACGATGACGACGAATCGGTCCCGCCTCACGGTTGTGACGGCCCCGGGCACCTCTGTTTCGCCGTTGCGAAGGACGAACTCCAGGCTTGGCGGGATCAGTTGGGGCGGCATGGCGTGGCCATCGAACAGGAGGTTGAATGGCCCCACGGGGGACACTCGATCTACTTTCGCGACCCGGCCGGCAACAGTCTCGAATTGGCGACGCCGGAACTGTGGCAATAAGTCCGGTTGGCGAATGCGGCCGGACGTGGCACACTTGGTAGCTCAGGCCTATAATTGGCGCATCATGTGAAAAGACCTGTCGGATGGGTGGCCGAGTGGTCGAAGGCGGCAGTCTTGAAAACTGCTGTACCCTTGCGGGTACCCTGGGTTCGAATCCCAGCCCATCCGCTTTCGCCTTTTTTTACGGTGATGGATCAACTCCTCCCTGCACGTTGGCCCCATCGTCGCACGCGTGGTGGCCGAGGGAATTGAGCGTCGTCCTCGTCTTCCTTAAGGAGAGATACTCATGACCAACCCCGAGAAGGAAAGGATGGATCCTTACATAGCGCCTTCGGCCTATGCTTCACCCTCGCCAACATCACCATTTGTTACTGAGGGCGATGCCACAGGTGGTCTCATTCCGTACAAGAACCCCCAGGCTCTGATCGCCTATTACCTCGGCCTGTTTTCGCTTTTTCCCGTCCTGGGGTTCTTCCTCGCGGTACCCGCTGTGATTCTGGGGATCCGGGGGCTTGCCGCCCGCCGGCGCAATCCCGTGATCAAAGGGAGCGTTCATGCGTGGATCGGAATCATCATGGGCGGGATGTTCACGTTCCTTTGGGGGTTGGCCATCTTCTTCTTGGTGCTGGGCATGCTTACTGCCTCAAGTGAAGCTCCGTGAAGCGTGGGCGTCCTCCGCTCATGAGTGGCTATTTCACCTGCGGCATCACTCGATCTCTTCCTGCTCGTTCAGGATTTCTTGAAGCAGCCGGCTGAGGCCCATCTGGTCGGAAAACTGCTTGATGAGCTGGCGATCCTCCTCGGGTGCCAAGCGGAACATGTGTCGTACATCGCGACGGCTCTTGCTGCTTCCCTTGCTAACCCAAACCAGTTTGGATACGACAGTATCCACGCGGCTGGCGATAGGAATCATTGTCCCTTCGAAAACCTCCTGTTCGACGGAACGATTCAACTCACCCGGAATCAGCTCTCTCGGATAGATGTCCAACTTGAGTGACTCCTGACGATCGAGCAATTGGAACATTCCTCGGCTGATCACGGCCCTGCGTACTGACTCGGCGTCGAAGAGAAAATCCGATCCTTCAAGACGCTTCAAGAGCTCGCCCAAAGTCGCCTGCGTCTGCGCGTTGTCGATGACGATGTCGATATCCTGAGTCAACCGAGGCTCGGCATAATAGACCGCGGCGACACCGCCTGTCAGGTGAAACCGAATCCCAAGTTGCCGAAAGATGTCGATTGCTTTACCGAGGGTCCTTTGAAAAGCCTCAATCGGGAACATGGGCGAGCCTGCTTTCGATCAGCCGACAAGCGGCCTCGTCGCTGGCATACAGCCGCAGGGCCACTTTCCACCGGAGGCGCTCGTCCGACATCGGTCCTTCCTGGGCGATGATCTGCCGAGCGAGCATTTCACGCGTCCACTTGAGCATCGCCATCGAGCGAGCAACGCGCTCGGTGCCACTCAGTGCGTCCATCCGCGATTGATATTCCGCTTCGATCGTGGACATTGCCGTTTGAGCCTTTCCGTTCAAATCCACCGTTAGTTTACTTCCCAGCGGCGGTTTGGGGAACGGCGCACTGAGCCCATGGTTCGTCTTTCTGTCGGCCTCCTCGCCGGCAACGCCACGCTCGGCGAAGCCTCGGCTACGCCAGGAAAAAATGGCCGTCGCGAACGCGATACCGCCGGCGGAGTTCGGCGTAGAACTCGGGAGCGGAGAAGGGGACTTGCCGGTTCGACGCCAGGAGCCAGGCGACGAGACGATTGAAGAGCCGGTAATCCTGCCGTTCGGCGTAATCGCCATGACGAGGTGATTTCGGGAGGGCCGTGAGACGCTCATCGATGAAGTTCCACACGGAGTCTAGGTTTACGGGGCGAGCGGCAACGACGGCACTGGCTCGGTTGAGCTTGTAGGCAGAAACGATCAGGTCTCGCTGAACGGCCCCGGGATTAGTGACTTGCTTGAAGGTTCCCAACTGTTTGTCGAGTGTCCGGACGTCGGCAATGATGAATCCGGCACGGCAGAGGGCGTCTTGGAGTGCCTTCCAGACGTGCGGCTGCGTGTGGTGGAATTCGACGGTAAGCCACTTTCCCGGCTTGAGCACTCGGTAGTACTGACGGAAGCACCATTGCATGAGTCTGCCGTAATCCTCGGGTGACTTCCCTTGGCCCCGCGTTTCGATCGCCTCTTCCTGCCGCCGAGTGGAAATGCCAAGCCAGCTTTCCCACAGGACATTGAGTTCAGAATAGGAGAGATTGCCGCCGAAGGGAGGATCGGTGAAGATGTAATCGACCGAGTTGTCGGGCAGGAGGCACCCGGAAAGGGAGCCGCATTGGACGGTGTTGTCCGCGTCGATCGCTTCGAGTGCCTTCGTGATCTTGGGTAGTTTGTTTCGGTAGGCGGTCAGGGGGTGGGACTCGGCGACTTGCGAGCCGACATAGAGCGTGCCGCTGAGCGGGTTGTAAGGGAACGTGACGTTCGGCCGGTATCGGTTGAGTTTGGAGAGATTGACGAGTTGGCTGCTGAACCAAAGAAGGAGCGGTAAGGACGTGTCGCATTGTTTCTTCATTGCCGCGAGGAACCGGAGGTTGCGCGGCGTGTAGAAATGGTGCACGTGCGTGATGCCTCGGCGGTCATTCCGCCGCGTCTCCCTCCCCTGAAAAAGGCGGCTGGAGGGGAACGGATCGTCCAGGGACAACTGGCCGAGTTTGCGGAGGAGTGCCCGATCGACGGCATCGGGCTGCTTGCGATATCGCATCCCCTCCCAGTGATAGTGAATCGAGGTCGGCACGGTCATCTGGGAACCGGCCGGCTCGGTCAGCGTTGGCTCGGAACGTCGGACCGGAATCAGTTGCCGCTTTTGAAGATCTTCGCGGCAGTTAGGACACGGAAAATCCCGCGCCACCTTGCCGGTGTTGGCATCAACGGCGGCCTCCGCGAACGCGAACTCGGAAGCGCACGCAGGGCACGCGAAGACGTCCGACCATCCGACGGTCTGCGCGACGCCGAAAGAGGCTCCCTCGCGTGCCGCCTCCTCCAAAACTTCGCGGAGAGACTCACATGTGTCACACTTGTCGATGCGCCGAGCCAGATGATCGGTCCACGAGCGGTCATTGGCGCAATCGCTCGGAGTGTTCGGGGGAGCATGGAGAGTCCAGTACATCCACCCGAGTTGCCGGTCGAGTTGGTCGAGGATCTCTTGGGCCTGGGAAGCGAATGCCGCAACATCGTGCGGCGTGTTGAAGGTGGCAGCGATGAGTGTCGCGGCTGGAGAGAGATCCATTAGGAAAGCGCGGCGCCGACCGAGGCGAGGAGGTTCTTGCGGGCCGGCTTTGGTTTCCGCACCAGTCGGAGATGCCGTGGATCGATCTCGCGGGACCAGCCGGCCGTCCGGGGCGATGCGGTATCCGAGAGCTTCTATTTCGTGGCGGCTGCCGCACAGAGCCGCGGCGACGCCCGTCATACCAGTCCCGCAAAAGCCGTCGAAGACGACGTCACCGGGCTGGGTATAGTGCAGCAGGTAACGCATGATGGCGCGGTGAGGCACCTTCGTGTGGTAGCTATGGGCATTGTAAATGACATGTCCTTTGCCTTCACTGACGTCTGCTGCGAACGGCCCGGGGGCGGGCCAAGAATCGTCGAGGTCGCCCGACGAGGGAGGTGTCGCAGATGTGTCGTTGACGAGCTGGCGGGCCAGCCACGGATTCGGGCCGAAGGTAACGAGAGGCGGTTGGGAGAGTTGGACGCGGCGCCGGCGCGACCCTTGAGGGATGCCGACGGCGTCCGCGAAGAGCTGCCAAAGGTTGGGCGGATAGGTGCGTTCTTGTGCCAGTTCAGCCATGCGCTCGGCAAGTAGCGAGAACGCGTGCTGGCCGAGCGGCTGAAAGTCGCTTGCGTGCTGCTCGAGAAACCGTTGGCAGTGGTCGACCGACCGAAAAGGCTCTTTTTCGAGGACGGCTTGGAGCTGCCGCCACGATTCTCGCAGCACTCGCCGTGTCGGAGCCGGAAGGGAGGTCGCGGATGCTAGGGGACGGGACACCGCAGTGGTTCTCCCCTCAAGCCGGCGATCAGGTTGTCGGCAGCGATGTCGGCCATGCCGTTGCGGCTGGAGACGGTCGCGCTGGCGATGTGCGGGCAAATGGTGCAGTTGGGCAGCGAGAGGAGAGGACTGTCGGGAGAAATCGGTTCGGGGTCCGTGACGTCGAGTCCGGCGGCGAAGATGGAGCCGTTTCGAAGAGCCTCCGCCAGATCGGCTTCCCGGTGAATGGGGCCTCGCGCGGTGTTCACGAAAACAGCCGTCGGTTTCATCTTGGAAAAGGCGTCAGCATCGAAGAGGCCTCGCGTCGTTTCATTCAAGTCGGTGTGGACCGAGACGAAGTCGGATCGTGCCAGGAGTTCGTCGAAGGAAACACGCTTGGCTGCCAACTCGCGTTCGGCTTCTTCGTTGGCGTGCCGGTCGTGGTAGAGGATCTTCATGTTCCAGCCGAAGCGGCAACGGCGAGCGACGGCAGTGCCGATGCGCCCCATGCCGACGATGCCAAGCGTGCGGCCGACAAGGTCTTGGCCGATGTAACCGAGCGGTTCCCATGTGAGCCACTTTCCGGCACGCACGTCATCGACCGATTCGACGATGCGGCGGGCGGCTGCAAGCATCAACGTGACCGCCATGTCGGCGGTGGCGTCGGTGAGTACGCCGGGAGTGTGGCCGACCTGGATGCCGCGCCGACGTGCTTCCGCGACGTCGATGTTGTTGTAGCCGACGGCGAAGTTGCTGACGACGCGAAGTTGCGGGCCGGCCGCATCGAAGAACTCGGCGTCGACCGTCTCGGTCAGGAGCGTCAGGACGCCGTGGCACCCGACGACTCGGCGGAGGAGTTCCTCGCGCGGCGGGGGAAGACGGTCCTCCCAGAGGTCCATCTCTGCAGCGGCGGCTATCTTGGTGAGGCCAACGTCGGGAATCCGGCGAGTAACGAAGACTTTCATGGGCTTGGCTAGGGAAGGCGAACGGGAATCTAGCTTTCGGGAAGCGAGCGGCACGCCCGGCCCGGTTTCCCCCGTTTTACACGACAATCGCCGTGGGTGGACAGGGGTCTTCGAGCAGGATGCGGCTTGGAAGAGGGGCGACGGGCGGCGTTCGAGTTGCGCGCTGAGACGGAGTAGCGCGCAAAGACGCGAAGACGCCAAGAGGATTGAACTGGCGTTTTCCACGTCGCCTCGACTACAATCTCGACCGTTGTTTGGTCTCCCGGCCCCCCTCTCCGATCAAGGACGATCCCTGATGGCCTCGCGATTCCCGCTTTCCGTGGTTCTCTTCCTAGCCGGCCTGAGTGCCGCAGCCTTCCTGGGAAGCGCCCTGCCTGCGCCCGCCGATCCGCCACCCTCGCCGCAGAGAGCCTCGTCATCCGCGGGTTCCGGCGATGGAGATTCCAAGGGACGCGACCTAGCCGCTCAGCACTCCGATCGCGTCCCGACTCCGTCACAGGCAGCTTTCCAAGTGGATGAAAAGGCAATCGAGACGATTCTGCGTGTCCGCCGCCACTACGGCAGCCTCCTGGAAGGGACGGTCTTTCAATCCGGAGACAGGAGCGAAGACGAGCGTCGTTTCCTGGAAGCACTTCAAGAAGTCATGGCCGAGGCTGAAGGACGGGACGACGCGAGAGATTCGCGGAAGACCGAGCCCGTCTCGGAGAACAGGGCGAACGCTCGTGGCACTGACCTGGACCGCCAAGTAGCGCACGCTCTGGAACTCTCCGTATGGTTGCTGGAGCGAAAGATCGACCGTTTGACTCAGGGCCAAGGCAGTCGCTCCGAAATCGAGCGACTCCAGAGACTCGTTGCCCAAATCCGAGCCGAATTGGACGCGACTGCGAAATCGCGGAACTCTCGATAACGGCGGCCGCGTCTTGACTCCGTAAGCAGCCACCAAGGTACAAGAGCCCCGGTGGAGGCGCGAAGGAAGATGCTTTCGACGTCGATCGAGCGTGTCACCCGGCGTACGTGCTGAGTGTGTCACTTGCGTGTCACTAGGCGTCGTTCGGACCAATTGGCCCGCAAACACTCCAACCGCGCCATCGCCCTTCACTTCACATTTTCACACCTCACACCTCAACCCTCACACCTCCATAGGGGCAACCCGAGGCGAGGTGGTCAGTCTTTGGAAGTCCGCTCCGTCGCCGCGCTCTGCTCCGGTTCACTCACCGGTTTCTTTTGTTGTCGCGAACGTCACTTCTACGTCAGGCAAGTCAAGACTCATGATTATCCTGCGGACTTCGTCGGTCCCGCTTATATGCAAACGTCTCAGTGATAGCATTTCGGACAAGGCGACAATTTGATCGACGTCGACGTTGCCAAGGATCTCCAGATCCGTTATTCCCGCGTGCTCTTTCAGGTCGCGAAGCGCGTCGAAGCTGCCACCATTCGAAACCCAAATTGCGAGTTTTCTAAGATGACGAGAAGACTTTACAATGGGAAAGATACGCACACGTCCGGAAATAGCGAGCGAGAGCTCTTCGAGCCCACTTAACGATGCAAGCACTGCAATCTGATCCTCGGTAAGTGGCGCATAGCCTGCCAGATTAAGCGCCTTGAGCGTCGAAATCCGTGAGATCGCACGAACGTCGTTACCAGACCAACGGCGGACGCGCCGAACGAAAGGCGACGAGTCCCACGATAGCGTCAGTGCCTCGATGCGGATGTCGCTTGCTGGCGAGAACGTGGAGGATACCGAGAAGCGTGGTCGCACTCTCTCAATACGGAGTTCTCGCAAAGATGGCATATGAGCAATGCGGGCCCACACCTGATTGTCGATGCCGTCTGTGTTTCCGTCGTATCTAAGAATACGAAGTCGAGGAAGGGTCGAAATGCCTCTCATGTCTTCTGATGAGATCGTGGCACGGATTTCCAGCACTTCAAGCATCTTCATGTTCTTGACAGATGAAAGCGAGGCGGCGCGGTTCCTTGTACCGTCCATGCCTCCTGTCGCGATCAGATGCAGTCGCTTCAGTCCTTTGAGCGCCGGAAGCACTTCGTACGCGTCTTCATCAACATCAGTCTCCGCAGCCCCTCCAGCGGCTCCGATCTGAAGAGTCTCAAGGTGTTGTAGTGGCCTCATGGCAAGAATCGTCTTAGCCGTAATCTTGGCGTGACTGATTGTGATCGAAGCGACGTGACGCCCAATCTCTGTAGAAGAGAGTTCTCTTATTGCGCTGTCAACCACTTCATGCGGACCGGTTAACCAAGCACACTCTACGCGTCCCTTGCTGTCCAGACAAACGGCCATTCGCGTGCGAAAAACTGAGTCTTGGAAGCCCCCGCCCGCCGAAACGTCAGCACCAGTGAGTAGAGACACGACAAGAACCAACATACTAATCCGGGCCATTGTCCGATCTCCCTTTCCCCTAAGAACACTGGCCGTAGTAGCGCCACTCCACATACCATCTACGCGCCGATTGACCTAGCGGATTCCTGCGTGCGTTGACAGCTATGCATTTCCAACCGAATACTGACTGTTGCGGTGATAGTAGACCGTCCCGCCGGTCCCGTCCTTCACGACCGGCTCGCGGATATACGACGCGTAAACGTATTTCTCGGTCGGTGAAATGGGAGCCGCGCCGGACGCACCAGGAGATTGTGACGAGTGAAGCTTGCTGCTGTCGTTCCAACGGTTTGACGCCACGAGGTTCGCCACGAAGAGTTTTCCACGCCCCGACACCCATGCCTCGCGCGAGAGCCGCATTCCCGCTCTGCCGCCACTCGCTGAGTACGCCCCGATTATAACCGTTGTCGCTTCAAAGGGGCAACAGATTTCAACGACGAGCCGATGAAACGACCGAACGTTGCTGATGGCAGGCGGACGCGGCGCGCAGCCGGAAGTCACAAATCGCTCCGAAGAGGCCCGACACTGCAACAAACTTTGGAACTAAAAGACACCGCCGACGCTGCGATCTAGGACTACGGTTGCTTCTCCTCCCGCAGCCCTGTATGAATCTACGCCCACGTCGGTGGCTCGGGTGCCAATCAACTCAATGACTTTCAACGACCGAATAGCAGCCAGCCGCGTGAGCCCTTCGTCGGTAACATTGGTTCCATTCAAGCAAACATGCCTCAGATTCCGGTGACACATGATATGCACTAGTGAAGCGTCCCCAACTGATGTTCCCGAAAGATCCAGGAAGGTCAGGTCTTCACCCGATTTCAAGAACATCGAGTTGCTGTCATCTACGTTCGTTGCCGCTAACTCGAGGTGTTCGATTCCCGTGATATCAAGCTGCGTCCATACCGTTTTCGGCGATATCTTGATACCCACCATGCTGAGCCAACGCAGATGTCCCCGCAGACTGTTGAGGTTCACCACCGTCCGTTCGGAAATCCAGCAATTGTCTTTCCCAAGAGAGCCGCTGGAGAACGCGATCCACTTGCCGGTGGCGACCTCGGGAGCGACTTGTATATCCGTAAATACTATCTTGACTGGCGTGCCGTCAGTCGCAAAACCTGCCTGGAAAACGGGATAATCCAGGGAACGGCGGAGCGCGTGAAGTCGTGAAGTCGTATCATCCTTGAACATATCATCCTTGAACATCGCGCAGCCGCACAGTGCGAGGAGCAAGGATAGCCAAAGTGCGCGCTGCATGATACCGAGACCTCCGTGGAAGGCGTCTTGCTTGGCAACACCAACTTTACGTAAAGCACCAGAAATACACTTTGGGACCTTCTCCCCGCAGCGTGGCGTGGCCAGCGGGAGACGTAGTGCCGTAGACTGTCCGACTCGGATCAGGGGCGATACATGACGTGGCCGCCATTGCCGAATCGCCATTCGATACCGCCGACAAAGCTCCAGTTATGCATCGAGCTGACACGCCCGGAACCGACGGCGATGTGGTCGGTGATGTCCAGCCGCAGCGCGAGCCACTTTTTCCAAAAATACTTCAGGCCGAGTCCCAGGGGAAAGGTGACGAGCCCTCGATTGAAGTAGCGGCCCTGCTCATCTTCGAAGTGAACTCCCGTGACGCCGAAACCCGCCTTGAAGTACGGGCGGTAGCGAGCATCCCCCAACGGATAGTGCAACAATTGGACGTCCCAGAAGACCATTCTTCCCGATCGCCGCACGTTCCCCACGCCATCGGAGATACGCGGGTAGGCGAACGACCAGTCCATTTCAGCGCCCCAGTAGTGGTCGAAGTCGTAGCCGAGCCAGTACCCACCGGTGACAGCCGAGTGTTGCCAGACGGCACCTCGCACCAGGTCGTCGCCGCGGAGCTGGCCGATCTGCCAGCCCGCATACCACGGTCGATTTCGCCAGCTCGTGCGTTGCAGCGGGATTCCGATTCCACGATGCCGCGTCGGCAGTGGTTGACGGAGGCCGGTCCCCAAAAGCGGAGAAGGTGCCGGATGGGTAGCAGGTGTGGAGGCAGCGTCAGCCGACGGACGTCGCAGAAAGCCGCCGGGGGTGCCGGGCGGCGGAGGAATCGGCTGAGCGGGAAGCGACTGCGGCATGGCGGCGAGCCAGCATGCGGCAACGGCAATCCCAACCCAGCGATTCCGCGCCATTACCCCGCCATCCCTGTTCCATAGAGGTTCTTCTGCCTCCAGAATCGACGGCGAATTATGCTCGAGCCTCCAAACAAAGTCAACGGCAATCGCCAAAAAAGCGAACTTGGCAAGTCTGAAGAAAATGACACGCGACCAGTGCCGATCTACTCTTGCTGTCGCTCTGCCGCCTTTGTATAAGGTCCCCCCTCTAGTTGGATGTTGATTCAGAACGAAGTGCGCCGACGGCGATAAGTTGACGCTCGTGGTGATGGAGCCGTTGATTCTGCCGGCTGCCGAATAGACAAGGCACGACGCCTGCGGTGGTGCCGGGTGGTGAGTGGGGTGTGGCGTGTGGTGAGTGGCGTGTACTGAAAAACTTCGCGCTACGCTGCTGGATGAAAAGGAGGTATTCATGATCGTCACGAATACGGAAAGCATTGCAGGCTACCGCATCGTCGCGCTGAAGGGACTGGTGCAGGGCAATA
Source organism: Planctomycetaceae bacterium (assembly GCA_015490875.1). Taxonomy (GTDB): domain Bacteria; phylum Planctomycetota; class Planctomycetia; order Pirellulales; family Pirellulaceae; genus S141-3. The sequence continues at coordinate 10,022 of WFWZ01000369.1, read as the reverse complement.
CGGTGCGAGCCAAACATGCGGGCCGCGACATCGCGGCAGGACTGAAGAACCTCGTGGGTGGTGAGCTCAAAGGCTACACTGAACTCCTCACGGAATCACGGCGTCAGGCCATGGAACGGATGCTCCAGCAGGCGCAGCAACTCGGAGCCAATGCCGTCGTCAACGTGCGCTTCACCACGAGTGCCGTGACGGCGGGCGCCGCCGAGCTGTACGCGTATGGTACGGCGGTCGTCGTGGAACCGGAAGCGACGGCGTAATCAGTGCGGACGGAGCGATCGTGTTGGAACTCTGTTACAGGCCCATGATTCCGAGGAGTGTTCGATGGAATTTCTCTGCCCGCTCGGTTTCGTCCTATTCTTCTTGGCTCTGGGCTTCTTCGTCGGATCGAATGTCGAACGGAGCCACTTTCGCGACTTGGAACGCCGGGAATCGCTCCATCGTGACTTCCTGGTGACGCAAGTGGACCATTTCCCGTTTCGTCAAGGTGGGGCGAAGCCTCCGGTGATCGTGATGGCCGATACGGTCATCGCGTGCGACTATCTCAAGGCCTTCCTAGCCTTCTGGAGAAACCTCTTCGGCGGAGAAGTGCGCAGCTACAACCGGATGATGGAGCGAGCTCGACGCGAGTCAATCTTGAGGCTCATCGAGGCTGCCAGGCAGCAAGGATACAACGCCATCTGCAACGTGCGCCTCGAGACGGCCGACATCGGTGGCTCGGTAGTCTCTCCCCAGAACAACCGTCCTGCGATGGCCGCGATCCAGGCCACGGCAACGGCCTACGTCGCCGGCATGCCATCGTCTTGAGATTCGGAACCTCTGCCGCGTCTAAATCACCGTGCGCGATTGTGAGACACTGACATCCCTAGGCCGCATGGTAGCGACTCTAACCTGGACGAATACATAGACTGGGAGGGCGAGGCTCCTGCCGAGCCGGAATGCTATGAGCCGGCCATCAAGTGAGGCATGGTATGCATGCAAGGGATTTCCGCCAGAGCATGCCTTGTTTGCTGGATCAACCCGACATCGTCCGTCCCAACACCTGTCATATACGACCTGCGGACCCGTGCCTGCGACGCCGTTGTGGCCATTTTGCGGCTCGGCAGGAGCCTCGCCCTCCCAACTCGGGAAACGTCCTTCTTGAATATTGTGATTGGCTGCTTTCACGCCCACGCTACCCCAAGAGGCACCCTCAATGCTCGTTTCGTCCCAGAGTCCCGCACGGCGATTTAGACGTCCGCGGATGATCCGTCTTCCATTCTCACCTACTCAGCCGTCTCACTCCGATTCGGCAGGTGTCGTGAACCGAGGATCCTCGGGATTCCCCGCCGACTCCAGGAACGCCATCAGGTCGAGGATCTCCTCCTTCGTGAATGTATTGAGCAGGCCTTCCGGCATCAGTGAGATCGGCGCAATTTTCTCTTGCTCGATCGACTCCTTGTCGACGACGACCTTTTTGCCCTTTTGGAGCGGATTGTCCACGAGTGTCAATGTCTTGTCCGTCTCTTCCGCGATGACTCCTGAAAAGACCTTACCTTCGTCCGTCAGCACCACGTGCGTGCGGTACTTTTCGTCGATTTTGAAGGAAGGTTCGAGCATCTCCCGAATCAAGTCGGCTCGCGTCATCTTCCCTTCCGCTTGCTTCTTGCTGACCGACACGAGATCGGGGCCGACCTGGCCTCCTTCTCCGTTCATACGATGACATTGGATGCAGGCCGCTTCCGTAAAGACCTTCTTGCCACGTTCGAAGTTGCGTCCTTGCGACACGAGCTTCAAGTCGGTTGCGAAGTCGGCGATCGTCCATTTCTTCACGAACTGACGTGCGGTGGCGTCCGCCTTCTTGCGTGCCGGATTGCGAACCTCCCAGGGAATCGCCTCGAGGTCGGGAACGACATGCATCACGCCGTTCATCCGCCGCCAGTGTCCGGGGAAGGTACAAAGGTAAGGATATTCGCCCGGTTGTTTGGGAGCGATGAACTTCAGTCGCTGGCTCTCGCGTGGTTGCAAAAGCCGGGTATGGAAGAGAATCTCGGGAAGATTCGGTATGAATCCGCGCTGATAGGCATCGGGCTCGGTTTGCATCAGCTCGCCCGCCATGCCGACCTTCTCGAGCATTCCCGGCTGAACGATCAGCAGGTTGTGCGGCATGACGTCGATATTCTCGAACACGATCTCCACCGGCTTGCCTGCCTCGACGTACATCACGTCCCGGTCGTAGATCATCTGGTGAGGCACGGGGCGGATGACGATGACCGTCACTCCCAGATCGCCCAACCGACGGCGCAGCTTCTCGGCCTCCTCTTTCGGCAACAGCCCCGTCAGGTCCTTGGCCAACTGCAATGCGTCCATGACGGGAGCTTCGGTGCGACGAATTGGAGGGATCGATTCGATGTAGGCGGTGAGGACGTCGATGAGGGGGCGTGCCGAAGCGGCGTCCCACGCCTGGCGGTCGATCCGTTGGAGCGCCCGCACGGCCGTGCGCCGGTCATTCCCCTTCAATACGCATTCGGCCAACATCCGAAACGCCTCACGCTCATGGCCCGCAATGTACGTGACCGCTTCCATGGCCGCCTGCCGCAACTGCCTGCCGACATCGGACCCGATTTCGATCCGTGAGGAAGGATTGGGGGCCGGCAATTTCGTCTTACGAAAGACCGGGCGGCGGTCGGCGTCGAGGATCGTGAGCGTATACCCTTTCAGACGATCGCGGAGACCGGGCGAGTCGGTACGATTGTAGATCACGATCGCCTCGATCGGCCGCTCACTTCCCAGATCAAGTTCCCACCAAGGATTCGCTCGCCCTTCAGGAGTGTGCGTCTGCCCGCCTGCCTTCCAGCTTCCGCTCCGGTTACCATCGATGGCACGGCTGGCGACACCGCCGTGAGCCGTTCCCGACTGTCTCGCTTTTCCCTGAGTCGCCACGTTGGCGCCTTCACTGATTACTTCTACTTCCGCCAAGGTCAGCGTCCGTTTCTTTCCCGGAAGTTCGATGCGAACATAACGCCCTTCTACATGACGGCCACCTTCGAGTTTCCGAGCCAAATCGGGCGGGAGGGTCTGAATCAGGGGCGCCACGAACGACCAGGCTCCTTCTTGCAACTGGGGATCGGGAATCAGCGGCACGGCGCGGACCAGATCCACCAACTGCCGCGGCGACTTCCGTGCGGCCTTCCAGGCTTCCCCGAAGTCTCCCTTCGCCAAGACATACATCATCCAGGCCACTTGGCGCGTTCCCGGCTGTTTGGCTGTCCGAGCCAGCTTGGCAAACCGCGTCGCCATCTTCGCGACATCGTCCAGCGGCAACTTGGGCAACAGTTGTCCCAAGTCGAGCAACACGTGCATAGCATGCGGTTGCTTCTGGCCGTCAAGTTCTTCGATCAAGTCGACCAAGAGGGCCAGCGGCTGGCGTTGTTCCAGCTTCGCCAATGTCAGCAGCGCATCCTTGCGCACGTCGGGCAGCACTTGATGCCGCGTCAGCAACTCGCGGCAGACAGCTTCGGTCTTGGGCAACTTTACCAGTGACGGGGTCGGCACATCTTTGAGCACGTACGCGAGGCCCTTCGGGTTGTTAACGGCGAAGGGTTTTCCTTCGGCGATTGCCGACTGCCAGTATGGCTTCAACGTCTCCATCGTCTCCCGAAGCGTGTACTCCAAGTAGTAGTCCATTGGGTGCCGCAGGGCTTCGAGAGCCACTTCCGCGGCCGCCGGGTCTTGGAAGAAACTGCACGCCCGCACGGCCTCCAAGCGAGCCCGCGGATGTTTGTCATTGGCTCGCTCACGAAGCCACTGAAGTGCCTCGGGAACGCGGTCGCGCCAGTAGCACAGGACGCGCGTCGCGGCAGCTCGAGCACGAGGTTCCGGCGAATTGAGTACGCGTTTCAACAACTCCGGTTGGACCACGTTGTGGTACTGGTGCACCCAGAGCGCTTCGAGGAGGTGGTGCTCATAGGCAGGATCGTCGCGATCGAGTTTGGCTATCCATTCTCCAACGGCAGAGATCACTTGATCGGTCGGCCGTGCTCCCAGTTCGATCTTGACGCGGTATCGCACACGGTTCTCTGGTTTCTTGAGTAGGTCGAGCAAGGCGGGGATCGGTTGGCCGGCGATGGGGTGTCGCTTCAACAGCGGTCGATCCGGGCAGTAGATGCGGTAGATCCGACCATGCTCTTTGTCGCGATTGGGATCTCGCAAATTGTGTTGCATGTGGCCGATGAGCGGGTTCTGCCAGTCGAGAAAGTAGAGCGTACCATCGGGTCCCACCTCTAGATCGACCGGCCGAAAGTTGGGGTCGCTCGACTGAACGATCGGCTCGATTTCGATGCCCCGGAATCCCGAACCGTCTTCCTCGATGCGGTATTGCAAAATCCCCTGAAAGCCGATCACGTTCGCGTCCAGATAGGTTCCCCAATTTCGCTTAGGGAAATGACGACTCTGCAGGATCTCCGTACCCGGACACGGCCGTGTCCGCTGCTTGTAAAACGGCTGCATCCGTGGGTGCTTACGTGGAAACTCGGTGTGCCCCGAAAACGCGGCCGCATAGTAATTGACATTCCCCGTGCCGTCGGTGACGAATTCTTCGCCCCAGTAGCCGAAGACGTGTCCATGCGGGTTGGCGAATCCGTACGGAACGTGCACCTCGAACTTCTGTGTCCGCGGTTCATACCGGAAGACGCCGGCGTTGACCGATCGAACCGGAGGACCATAAGGCGTTTCGACCTGCGTGTGGTGAAACGTCCCTTCTTGAAAATAGAGAGCTCCTCCGGGATCGAGAACGAAGCTATTGGCCGAATGGTGTGTGTCCGCCGAATCGATGCCCCCAAGTACGCGCACCCGCACGTCGGCGCGATCATCGCCGTCGGTATCCTTGAGGAACATCAAATCGGGGACCTGCCCGACAAGCACTCCTCCATTGTAGAACTCCAAGCCTGTCGGCACGTGCAGGCCATCGGCGAACGTCGTACACTTGTCTGCTCGACCATCGCCATCGGTATCTTCGAAGATGAGGATCTTGTCGTTCATCGGCGTTTTCGGTTTCCAGTGCGGATAGGTCGGCCAAACAGCCACCCACATGCGGCCTCGAGTATCGAACGCCATCTGCACCGGGTTCACCAGTTCGGGGAACATCTCCTCGGAGGCGAAAAGTTGTACCTTCATTCCCTCGGCCACCGTCATCTTCTCGATGGCTTCCTCACCGCCGAGGAAGGGGTACTTGCCGCCGGGTAGCGGCCCCGGCTTGTTGGTGATGACCTTCAAGAAGGGAGGCGTGTTGCTGTCGTCGACCTTTGGCGACTGGCCTTGCGCAACGGCCCAGATCGCTCGATCGCGGTTGGCGGTCATCACATCCAAGACCTCCATTTCCCGATCCATGACAACTCGGTTGGTCTGGCCGTTGTAAAACTTCAAGTCGGCTCGACCACCGTAGATCGAATAGCCGTCGACGGTACGGTAACGCTGGAACCAGTGGAAGTTCTTGTCGAGCACCGCTTGCCGCAGAGGTTCCCGGACTTTCCAGCCCGCGTCGTTCATCGGGGGGCGTTCGGGAAAGAGAGCGCGACCGATCACTTGAGCCACGAAGCGGTTGCCGTGCTCATTGAGGTGGACGCCGTTGATCGTCAGCGGTTTCGGGTCCGCTGCATAACGCTCGAGTGTCGGATGGAAAAGGTCGACGAACGGCACGTCGAGCACCGAAGCGAGTTCACGCATCGCGCTCGTGTACATTTCCAACCGCCGGTTGTTGGCGCTTCCATCGGGGAGATTCGGGTCGCCCAGATCTTCGTGGGCGATCGGCGAAAAGAGAACCACACGACAAGGTGTCTTCCCGTCGTACTTCTGACCCTGCGTGTGCTGCACGAAATCAGCGAGATCTTTGATGAACTTGTCCAGTCCTTCTTTGCCCTGGAACGACTCGTTGTAGCCGAAGAACGCGAAGACGACGGTGGCTCGGCAACGCGTCAGATGCTCATCCGGGGAACCGAACCCCTTCGATCGCAGACGCAGTGTCACCTCGTCGCCGGTATAACCCAGGTTGCGGAACACGAGCTGGTGCTTCGGGAAGTAGCTTTGGATCAGCGTCTCCAAGTACCCGTCGTGCTGCATGCGGTCGGCCAGGCCATTGCCGACGTAGCAAACGGTGTCACCCGGCTTGAGTGCCAGCTCGGCCGCGTTCGCCGCACGATCGATCGCCGGCCACGTGGCGCTGGCGATCCCCAAGGCTGCCAGCAGCAGCGTCCCTGTTCTCGTTACCCACCTGCATGCAGAATCCAACACGGTCATCGTCCTCACACGTCTATTGAGACTCTGGAAACGGTTTCTCCCCAAAACGCGGCGCCGTTCGAGGGCCCCAGGCGGGAGGGAGGGGGCCAGGCAGAAAGCTATTGGCAACGGCCCCGGCCGACGAAGGCGGTTCCCCGAGATGTTCGAAGAACCGACGTCTATCCGAGGGCTCAAAGCGTGTAACAGGACCCGCCGGCGTGACGTCCCTCCGCGGGCATGCTATCTGCCGCCGGAGATTCTGCTACAGCCTCTTAACTCCCATCCTAACTGCCCGGGACCGGTTTGGCCACCATCGCGGGTGGTCACGCAGAGGTGGGGCGGAACCCGGGCAGATGGTAGACTGAACGCAGCGGCTTTTCGGCTTCTCCGAGAACGCCGCCTTCCCGGGATGACCTCCAGTTGCATGAATGCGAGGAACTCCCTGCGTCCGTCAAAGGAGGAAACCATGGCCGGATGGAAACGCATCAGGAATGTTGCCGTGGAAAACGGGCTGCCCCAAAAGCCCGCTCGGGGAGGACGGCCTGTCGAGGCCCCAGGAAAGTGCCCGCGACGGCGCGTCGATCTCCTCGTCTTCGTTCTCGCCGGCATCATGTTGGCGGCTCGATCCGGCCGGACCCAGGAAGTCCAGGCGATTCCGGGCGATCCTTTCGGAGTCGCCTCCATCGTCGTCCGATTGGGAAACATTCCGCCATCGCCGCTCCCTTATTACCAGCCAGAAATTGTCGGTCCGCCTGGACGGGTTTTCTATCCGACGATTTCGGAGGGGCGGCTGCGCCAGATCCTGGGGATGGAAGGCCCTCCCAACCAGTTGCGTGTCTGGTTTCTCTTTCGCGGCTCCGAGCCATTCGACGTCACCGTCTATACACCCGCGCCGGTTACGTACCGCGTCCAGCCGGCTCCCCTTCGGCGTCGTCGCGAAGCCAATCGACTTTGGACTCAGTGGTGGCGCAACTACAACGCCACGACTCGGTTCGCTCGGCAAAGTGGCGATTACCCGCCCCTGGTGCAGTCTTATCTGGTGACGATGCTCGAGCGGCGTCTCCAATTCCGGCCACCGTTGGCCGAGAGGCAGAACGCGACCGGAAGTTCGGGCTATAAGACCGTTCTTCGCTTGTTGGCGGGAACCGAGTCGCTTCACGACGAGACCCTGCGGGCGGTCAATCTGGGAGTGGGGATCGACCGCGGCAATCCTCAGCTTCCCCTTCCCGACGAGCCGCAGTGGACGTCGTATGTCTACCGAGGTGGAGAGGAGGCCCCGCCGATCGAACCGATCGCCAGTCATGTACCCGACCACTGCTTCTATATTCGGTACGGCAACTTTACGAATTACCTCTGGCAAGACAAGCTCGCGGACGAGTTCGGCGGCGATTTGGTGAGGATGATTACGCTTCGAGGCTACTCCCCGAAGCACAATCATCGCGTCCAGGAACAACTCGCTCTCGAACAATCGGCGCTCAGTGAGATCCTCGGACCGAAGGTGATCGCCGACGTTGCTTTGATTGGTGGCGATTTGTTTCTCGAAGATGGCGCCGCCATCGGGATGCTGTTTCAGGCCAAGAGCCTGCTACTGGGGAGAGACCTGGCTGGGCAGCAGAAGCGTGCCTTCGAACGGGAAAAGGCTCACGGGGCGACGCTTGAAAAGATCAAGATCGCGGGCCGGGAAGTTTCTTTCCTTTCGACGCCCGACCATCGGTTGCGTTCCTATTACGCGGTCGACGGAAACTTTCATCTCGTCGCCAACTCGCGATGGTTGGTCGAGCAGTTCTTCGCTGCCGCGGACGGCCGGCGAGCGCTCAAGGATTCACCCGAGTTCCAGTTTGCGCGGCGGCTGATGCCGCTCGAGGCGGACCACACGATCTTCGCGTTTTTTCCTACCGCGTTTTTCCAGCGGCTTCTTTCTCCCCATTACCAGATCGAATTGCGCCGCCGTCTGCGAGCTGTCGTCGATATCGAACTCGTGATGCTGGCTCGGCTGGCGGCCGCGCACGAGGGGTATCCCAACGACTCGATCGCCGAACTCATCGAACATGGCTTCTTGCCGGAAGGCTTCGAGCGGCGGCCGGATGGAGGCGGCCCCGTTCTGCTGAAAAAGGAAATCGTCGATTCGCTGCGCGGTGCTCGAGGATACTTCACTCCGATCCCCGACATGCCGATCGATGGCGTGACCGAGCGTGAACGGGCCACCTATCTGGAGCAGGTGGCGGAGATCCGTCAGCAGTTGCGACAGTTCATTCCGCTCACGGTGGGCATCCGCCGCTTTCAGCATCCCGACAACCGGTCGGTGGAACATCTCGTCATCGACGCCGAGCTCTCGCCGTTCGATCCCGACCAGTTCCGGTGGCTCATTTCGATGTTGGGCGAACCGAACCGGCAGCATATTGTCATGCCCGACGATGTCGTGATCGCAGCCGAGGCTTCACTACGGGGAGGACTCCTGTCGCCCAACGTACCGCCGCACACACTCTTCCTCGGTGTCCTCGACATGATTCCTCACGGCGATATCCGGTCGGCCGGTCTGTTGCAGTGGTTGCGCATCTTGCAAACGACGCCGGGGTTTCTTGGTGCATGGCCCCAACCTGGCTTTCTCGATCTACTCCCGATCCGCTTGGGCACGGAGCCCGATCCGCTGGGTTACTCGCGCTATCCCTTGGGACTTTGGCGACGCCAGTTTCAGGGATTTTCGGTCCTTTCCTTTCAGCGCCCGGTGCTCGAGTCGGTGACGCCGCGGCTGGGTGTCGAAGCGGACGACTGGCCGGCGCACGTGCGCGTGCGCGTGGCCAACTTGAGCCAAACGAAACTCGAAGCGTACCTCAACGAACTCAGTTTCCAGCGCGCCAAGCAGGCGTCGATTGGAAACGCGCGGCTCATGCAGATCCTCATTCAGCAGCTTGGTGTGCCGCGCGAAGCGGCGCACGAGACGGTGCAACGGCTGCTCAACGCGGAATTGATCTGCTCACTCGGAGGCCAATACCGCCTCGAACCCATTCCCTCGGCACTCCCTCAATGGCGTAGCGACCGATGGAAAGGTCACACGGCGGCTGAGGCCGACTACCGTGCGCCTTGGATGGACTGGTTCCAAGGAGGCCAGGTACGCATCGTTCGGCTCCAGGACCGGATCGTGTTGAATGGAGAACTCGACATGAAACGCACCGAATCCTCCGGGGGCCTTCCTTTCTTTAACTTCCTTTCGCCGAAAAAGGACTGACGTCGCCATCAACGTATGCCAGGCCGTGGCAGATGCCTTGGGAGTTCCGTCCGTGTTTAAGTGGCTAAGACGACGCCGAGGACGAGAAAGGCTCAGGCCCCTGGAAGCGATACTATTGTCCTGTCTTGAACAGAAGCTGAAGCCGGAAGCTGCTCGCCGTTTTTCACTGCAACTCGATGCGATTCGGCACGTCTATCGCCCGCGAAACCTTGGCGAGATCTGTCTTTATTTTCGAACTAGGCAGCTCGAGTCCGTGATGTTTCCCGTCAGGGATACCTTCGAACTGGCGAGGATCCGGTTTTCGGTCGAGGGCCGAAAAGAGAAGTGGACGGCGCGAATCGCGTGCGTGAGGGGTCATGTGTTCTCGATCGTGGTCCGACCGAGTCCACACGATATCATGGACTGCAACGAGATCAATGTTGCCGAGGTTACCCTGCTTGGCGATCCCATGGACGTCTTGGAACTAACGGATGAAAGTACCGGAAGTACCGTATTTCTATATGGCTGGGTTCGCGAGTGGTACGAATCGTATGGCGGCGTTGCGGTG
>WFWZ01000368.1 GCA_015490875.1 Planctomycetaceae bacterium | reverse complement strand
TTTCCGGAAAGTTGCCGAACGTCGGCAGCACGCTGTGCGACAACCTCGGCTCGATTCGTGTCAACGGTTTGCGATAAGAGCCGCTCCGCACGTGTCCGCACCTCCTCCGAGTGATGTTGCCGGAGCATCGAAAGTCTTGCCGCACCCAAGTCGACGGCCGTCACCTCTCCCGCTTCCACTCGGTCGAGCAACTTCAAGGTCCACGCGGTCCGGGAAAAGAGAGCGTCCAGAACCCGCTCGCGCACGCGAGGCGACAAGCTCGACCAGTGTTCCAGCAACGCGTCGGACGTCCCTTCGGCGCGAAGGCGAGCCAACCGCGCCACGGCGGCCAACTGCAACGGCTGAGCCACTTGTGGCCGCAACAATTCGGACAGCGATTTCAGATCCTCCTGGCGGTGCTGGGCGTCCCGACCAAGCAAGGCAGTGGCAGCCAACCGATCTTCGAGCGAAGCCTTGGCGTCCGCCGCCGTGCGTCGCGCTTCCTCGATCTGCCGCCCGATCCGCCGCCATAGCTCTTCTCCGATCACCGTCTGGGGACCCCCGCGAGCACGTCCCAGGAGATCGGTCAATTGGCCGGCAAGGGACCAGGCCGAGCGGCGGGAACGTTTTTCATCTAAAGCTCGCACCACGATGGCTCGAGCTGCACCGAACGATTCGAACGCGACCGACTGCTCCAGCAAATCCGCCGACAACGACGACCAATGGTTGGGATATTCCTCGAGTGCCACGAGCACGACTGTCTCGACATTGTCATTTCGAAGGGAACTCAAAGCGGCTCGCCGAAACCATCCGTCTTCACCATAAGACGCCAGCAGTTCTCCAAGTCTCCGAGCGGCTTCCGGTGCATGACAGGCTCCCAGCGAGTATGCCAACTGGAGTCGCAACTGGGCGTCACGGGCCGGGTCAACGGCGAGCACAGCCTGGCGAAGATCGTCATTCTCGTCCAGTCGATCCTCGCTTAGTTTCACTGCATGGCGCACGACTCCCGGGTGGCGATCGGCCAGCGCCTTCCGCAACACGGCATCGGATAGCTGGTCGAGCCCATCGAGCGTGTACAGGGCGTGGAGTCTGGCCAGCGGCATGTCGGACCGTCGCACCAGCTCTTCCAATGCCGGGACGAGATCCTCGCCTCCTCGCCAAAGGATCAACTGCTGCGCCATCGAACGCGTCCACGCATTGGGAGAGGCCAGAGCCTCAACCCACGCAGAAGGTGGTCGATCGGTCAGTTTGGGAAAGGGCCGTGCTCCCTTCGTATCGGGAACGATGCGGTAGATCCGTCCCAGTTCCTCGCCGGCACGCACATCGAGTTTGCGCCGCCAGTGATAGGGGATCCACTCCGGATGCTCGATGACGAAACGATACATGTCGGCCACCCACAGGGCTCCATCGGGACCGGTGCGCACCATCACAGGGCGGCTCCAGTTGTCCGTCGATGCGAAGAACTCCGAGTTCTTCTGCGCTTCGGCTCGCGTCACGCGGAAACTGTAACCCTCCGGCCGCATGACGCCTCGGTAGACCAAATCATGAACCGGCTCGCAGACGAAAACGTTGCCGTAGTACTCGTTTCCAAGCCACCGGTCTCGGTAGATGATCGGGCTGCATGCCGAAGTGAACCGGTCGACGCGGTCGAAATCGTTAAATCGCGCAAGTGTGCGGCTGGCGGGATAGACGGGAGCAGCGCCGGGAGGAACGCAAATACTGCGGCGGACGGCCATGCTTCGCAGATGGGGATTGCGGCGCAGGTATTGTTCATCGAGTACATAATGCCAGATCGGGTCGCTGTTGTTGCCTCCAAACCAGTTTCCCCAATCATCCTCACAACGCCCATACTGCGTCTGTCCCGACTGCGTTTCCATGGCGCCGGTATCGGGATCGATGCGCAGGTCGCGACCTCGTACAGAGACTTTCTTTCCGGTTTTCAGTGACACGATCGCGCCACCACTTTCGCCGTTGCCAATGTAGATCCAATTGTCGAGTCCGAATCGCAGGCCGTTGACACGATGCTGCTGGTTCCCTTCTCCGAATCCCCGAAACAAGACCTCGCGATGCTCGGCGCGACCGTCTCCGTCGCGGTCTTCGAAATAGAGGATCTCTGGCGCGCAACTGACGAGAATCCCGCGTCGCCACACTTTCACACCGGTGGGATAGGCGAGTCCGTCGACGAACACGTCGGCTCGGTCATACTTACCGTCTCCGTCAGTGTCGGTCAGTCGTTTGATCCGTCCGCCAGGCTTGCCCTTCCCGTCCATTCCCTCGGGGTAGTCGCGCATCTCAACGACCCACAGAGCCCCATCCGGTCCCCAATCGAATGCTATCGGATCGACCACCAGCGGCTCGGCGGCGACCAACTCGACGCGCAGTCCGGGAGGAACGCGGATCGCCCGACGAGCTTCCTCAGGATTCTTGGGAGGTGGAAAGTCTCGCTGTTTTTCTTGCGAGTAATACTCGTGAGGTAAGAGGCGCTGCACGGTGTCGATGATGATGTCTTCGACCTCGGGGGCAAACCTCGTTGGTTTGCCGTAGTACACCATCGACGAGTCGGCTTCATAGCCACCTTCTTTGAGGATCCGTTTGGAAGGGATGTAACAGGGAACATCGTTGGCATAGGCAACAGTCCATACTCGCTCGGGGTCGAACTCGCGGTCGATGCGGATCGCGTAATCGACGACGACTTCTCCCGCAAGGAAGACCATGGCCAGCGAGTCGCCGAAGGTCCATGTGCCGATCGCATAGTCGACCGATGTCGGAAGGGGCTTTCCTTCGTCGAGGAGTCGGAGAAAATGAGCCGCCCAGCGCCCGCGAGCATCCGTGCGCTTGGCCCATTGTTCCCACTGTTCTCGCGGCGGGAGTTCACCCAGTGGCAGAGCCACGCGATCGAAGCGGCAGCGCACCTTCCCGCGGATCGGTCGAAGCGATTGCGAAAGCAGTCGTTTGACTTCGCGCCCGACAGCTAAACCATGCTGGCGGGCGAATTCGAACTTCCCGCGAGGCTCGGGATTCGCGTCGGCTCCGCAGCCGATCACAACGACCGCCGTCGCTTGCGGATAATCCTTTTCAATCGCTTCCTGAGCGAAGCCGGCCCAGTCGCCGGCGATTTGCATATAGTCCCCGCCAAGCGTCGTGCAGTGGCAGGCATAGCCGACCAGTACGGCGATAGGAACACCCTTTTCATCCCGAGCAACCAAGACGGGAAGCCGTGGATCGGTGGGACCGTCCGGTTGCACACCGAATCCCCGCCAAACTCCATCCCGTAAGACGCGCCGGTTGGCAGCGAAGCCGACTTTTCCCCGGCCCCACGCGAGGGTCGCCGGCCGACGGTGACGCAACGCCGTCACGGCTGCCTCGACGATCTTTTCTTCGAGCTCCCGTCGGAAACGTTTCAAGTGGCGCAGGTGTTCCTCGGGCACCGGCGTGTTGGAGATATACGGAGCGTAGCCCAGCACCCAAGGAGCCGAGTGCGTATGCGTACTGCAAACGGCGATGCGCGATCGGTCGATCGATGCCTTCTCTGCAATCTTCCGACAGACCGTCTCAACCAGATCCGCCGGAAAACCACATGTCTCGACGTTGACCAGGACCACCGGTCCGCCGGTGGAATCGTCGCCGATCGCGAGAGCTCGCACGTGGATCGGCTGAGCCACCTTGGAGACTTCATCACGGCGCGACGCGTAACCGGCCAGGCGAACAGGGTAGTCGGGTGTGATCTCGACCTTGGCCGTGCCAACCAAATACTTAGCTGACGCTTCGTCTCCCAAAATGATTCGATCGCCTATGCCAAGAATCACGGCCCAAACGCCGAACACGGCAGCTAGACATCGTACAGGGAAGGCAGTTCGCATCATGTCGGGCTCGCTTCTTTCAGGAGGGAGTCGTCACAATCCAGACGGCGAGCACGGTTCCCGGGTGGGCGTAAGGGAACTCGTGGGCTCCGATTCGTTTCGAAGCCGCCGTCCATTGTACTGGCGCGCGCCGGGCCATTCGACCGCCGGGCTGTGCTATAGTGTACGGTCGTATCCGCAGTCGAATCCCACGTGGGCTTTTCTCCCGCGGGTGATCTTTTACGTCCTCGAAAAGATTCCTGGTGCCGATGAACCCCTTACGCATCCTCGCTCCGTCGTGTTGGTCGCTCGACTGGTGGCTGCTCGCGGCACTGGTCGTGGTGACTACCACTTCTCCGGGCGCAGCCCAGACTCCGCCGGGAGATTCCCCAAGTTCCACTGCCTCGTCGAAGTCGGACTCGGCTTCCTCCCGCCCGGTCCGGCAGCGGTCGCTCTTCGACGGCAAGACGCTCAAGGGATGGCGCGTCGTCGATCAGTTCGACTTCGCTCGCCACGGAAAGGTTACCGTCGAGGACGGCGCAATCGTGATGGCACCTGGGCAAGCTGGAACGGGGATCGCGTGGAAAGGGCCGTTTCCGCGGGATCGCTATGAGGTGAGTCTGGAGGCGATGCGGACGGAGGGCAACGACTTCTTCTGCGGCATCACGTTTCCGGTGGGGAAGCAGTATTGCACACTGATCCTGGGCGGATGGGGCGGGTCGGTCGTCGGCCTTTCCAACATCGACGGTCAGGCAGCCGACGAGAACGAAACGACCCAGGCGGAAACGTTCCAGAAGGACCGCTGGTACCACGTGAGGCTTCGCGTTACGCCTCAAGCCATCGAAGTGTGGCTCGACAAGGAATCGATCATCCGGGTCGATCGCAAGGATCGCGAGTTTTCGATCTGGTGGGAACAGGAGCCGATGCGGCCGTTCGGAATTGCCAGCTGGTACACGGGAGCCAAGTTGCGAAAGGTGACACTCAAGGAATGGAAACAATAGATCCTTGCGAGGCGTCGGAAGGACCGAACACGCAGGAGGGCAGCGGTGAGCATTTCTTGCCGCGAACGCTGCGCTATTGGGCGCATCACTTGCGCCGAGCCGGGTGGGTTTCCTCTGAGGAAGAACCCTCCTTCTTGAACCTCGCGCGCATCTTGGAAGCTCGGTACTACTTCGAAGCTCACGCTTTGCTTCGCGAGCTGCGACACGTCTACGAGCAGCTCGATCCGGATCTATTGGGAAGGGACACGTTGCCGCGCGATGCCGAGCGGATTGCCTCTCTCAGTGGTGCCTTTCTCACTCAGTTCGAGAAGATTCTCCAACGAGCCAACTACCGACGTCTCGACCGCGAGCAAATCGAGGCGGCGGCGAAGGCAGCAAGCGATTGGGGAGTTTACACGCAGATCGATCTGGATG
>WFWZ01000367.1 GCA_015490875.1 Planctomycetaceae bacterium | reverse complement strand
GATCCAGCAACAACCGAGCCGCTCCCTTCCGCTGGGACCTCGGGCGGTCGTGCATCACTTGATCGAACGTTGTGATGGCGTTGCAGATGCCGTATTGCTTCAGCAGTAATTTGAAACCGTATTCCAAATCGACGCCCTCGTAGACGGCGACTTGAATCAGTTCGTCCGTGCGCTCGTCGGTCACCGGCACCTTGCGCAGCAGCTCGGCGGCCAAAGCCGGTTCGCCCAAGGCTCGCAGATACAGCCATCCTTCGCTCGGCCGGCCGGCCTCGAAGAGGGCCACGCCGACCTGGCGGCAGGCATCCAGCAATCCCCGCTCGAGTTCCTCCCGAACGGATTCCTCGAGAGGATCCGCCGTGTCGTCGTAGAGCAACGGCAATCCGAGTCGATGGCGGAGGCGCATCTTGAGCACTTCGAACCAGTCGTGCCACCGCCCTTCCTGCCGAAGCGATTCGGCCATCGTATCCAGCAACGCGCCTCGCGATGCCTCTCGCGCCGTCGCCTCCAAATCGCCAAAAAGATCCTCCGAAACCGGTTCACTCGACATGACATCCCACCTGCGGGTGAAAGGGGTTGGAGCCGTCCGTTCCCAGTCTGACCGTTCGTGCGCCGTCTCACAAGGCGACACGGTAGGCGGCCGTAGCCGCGGCATGACCAAGGTAGTACGATGAGACCGTAGAGGGAGCGGCAACTCGGCTATCTTCCCTCTTTCACCTCGCCCACTTCATCCTCTCTCCCTCAAGGAAAGCGCCTCATGGCACCACTGACTGGATGGCGCATTGCCGCTTTGGAAAGTCGCCGCGGAGCCGAATTGCAGCGAATGTTGGCACGTCAGGGAGCCGAAGCCGATGTCGTGCCGGCCCTCCGCGAAGCGCCGCTCGAGGACGCCCGACCGGTCATCGATTTCGCTCACCGGTTGCTCATCGGGCAAGTCGATGTCGTCGTTTTTCTGACCGGTGTGGGGTGTCGCAGCTTGATCGAGATCGCTTCCAAACACGTCGATCGAGCTCAACTGCTGAATGCCCTGAGGGACATTCCGACGATCGCTCGCGGCCCCAAACCGACGGCCGCATTACGGGAACTGAGTGTCGAACCGACCTACCGCACTCAGCCTCCCGATACCTGGCGAGAAATCCTGACGCTCATCGACCAGCATCTCCCCGTGGCGCAGCAGACGGTTGCGGTTCAAGAATATGGCCAGCCCAACACGAGTCTCATGGCGGGACTCGAAGCGCGCGGCGCCACCGTCCTCCGTGTTCCTGTCTACCGATACGCTCTCCCAGAGGACCTTTGCCCCTTGGAGAAACTTGTTCGACGACTGATCGACGGCGCATACGATGCCATTGTCTTTACCGCGGCGCAACAGGCGGTCCATTTGCGGAAAGTCGCCCAATCGTTGGGCCTTGAGCAAGCATTGCGTCAAGCCGGTTCCCAACTGGTCGTCGCTTCCATCGGACCGACGACGACGGCGGCGGTGGAAAACGAACTCGACTGGCCCGTCGACTTCGAACCCGATCCACCCAAGATGGGGCATCTTGTTGCGCAATTCGCTGAAGAAGCCCAAGCGTTGCGAGAACGCAAGAGGCGTGTGCGCGTGAAACTCGAGGCGGCAAAAGAGGCGGCTCCCGACCCGCAGGCGCCTTGGTATGACAGCCCGTTTCTGAAGGCGTGTCGAGGCGAGCCGGTTCCCTACACGCCCGTGTGGCTCATGCGCCAAGCCGGACGCTACATGGCCGAATACCGAGACGTACGGTCGCGCGTCTCATTCCTCGAGTTGTGCCGCAATCCGCAACTGGCCAGTCAGGTGATGTGCACGGCCGTCGAAAAGCTGGGGGTCGATGCGGCCATCATCTTCTCGGACTTGCTTCCCATCCTCGAACCGATGGGGTTGGAACTCGAATTCGCTCCTGGCGACGGTCCGGTCATTCACAACCCGGTTCGGCAGAGCGAGGACGTGGATCGCGTGCGCGAACTGGAGACGGTTGAAGCGCTCGACTACGTCATGCAGGTCGTGCGGCAGACGCGGCAAGACTTGCCCGAGTCGATTCCGTTGATCGGATTTGCCGGAGCACCCTTCACGTTGGCCAGCTATCTCATCGAAGGAGGCTCGAGTCGCCACTATCTGCATACCAAGACGCTGATGTACCGGGACGCAGGAGCCTGGAAGGCGCTCATGCAACGGTTGGCCCGATCGGTGACACGCTACTTGAACGGCCAGATCGCCGCCGGTGCTCAGTGTGTGCAATTGTTCGACTCGTGGGTCGGATGTCTGGGACCTGACGACTACCGCCGCTACGTCTTGCCCTATGTACAAGAGATTGTGCAGGAGATCGCCCCCGGCGTGCCGCTTATTTACTTTGCCACCGGAAACCCAGCGCTTCTGCCACTGATGGCGGAATCGGGCAGTCGCGTCATCGGCGTCGACTGGCGCATCGAGTTGGATGAGGCGTGGGAGAAGATCGGCCATGATCGCTCGATCCAGGGCAACCTCGACCCCGCCGTGCTGCTGGCCGATGTGCCGACGATTCGCGCGTCGGCGGAGCGGATTTTGCGGCAGGCAGGCGGCCGGCCAGGGCACATCTTCAATCTAGGGCACGGCGTGCTGCCGCAGACCCCGGTGGAACACGCGCAAGCACTCGTGCAGGCAGTCCACGAACTCAGCGCTCGGACGTAGCCGGTTCGGGCAGCGCCGTCATCAGCCGACCTGCGTTGATCGAGTCGATCAGTTGACGGAGCCGTCCCAAGCTGCGGCGATTGAACCGGAAGATGAGACGCGGCATGTCGGCCAGTTCCGGTTCGTCTTCTTCTTCGGGCAGCGGTCCTCCCTGACGAAACGTGCCTCCGGCCAAGATGTCGGCGAACTCGTCATTGATCTCGTCGAGGAAGGCATCATCGAGCGGCTGGTTGAGTCGCAGAACGAGTTCCCGGCGGACATAGCGCATGCTGTGGTAGACTCGGTAAAAGCCAATCACCTCGTCGACCGCCCGTTGCAAGTCATCGGTCACCAGGTAGAGCGACAAATCCTCGGGCGAGATCATCCGGCCGTCCAAGAGATGGCGACGAATGAAATGGTCGAAGGCCGGCCAGTAATCGCCGCCGGGAGCGTCGAGTAAGACGACGGGAACCATGTCCCGCTTGCCCGTTTGAAGCAACGTAAGAACTTCGAGCGCTTCATCGAGCGTGCCGAAGCCACCGGGCAGACAGACGACGGCGTCGCACTCCTTCACGAACATGAGCTTTCGCGTGAAGAAGTATTTCATGTGGACGAGCTTCGCGTCGCCGGCGATGACCGAGTTGGCCTCCTGCTCGAACGGAAGCATGATGTTCAAACCCATCGAATGCTTCCGCCCGGCACCACGATGACCCGCCTCCATGATGCCACTGGCGGCACCCGTTACCACGAGCCAGTCATGGTCGGCCATCGCTTTCCCGAGCGCCATCGCCTGCTGGTAGGCTGGATCTTCCGGAGGCGTGCGCGCCGATCCGAAGACCGTCACCTTTCGATGGCGCCGGTATGGTTGAAAGACCTTGAAGGCATAGCGAAGTTCGCGCAGCGCTCGACTGAGAATCTTCAAGTCGCCGCGCGAGGTCTGGTCGGCAGCCAGCTTGTCAGCCGATTCCTTGATGCGCCGGATGAGCTCTTCGATCTGCTCCCGCCGGCGACTCTCCATCTCCGGGGAAAGTCGCCGTCCGTCGCGCTTCGTTCGCTTCGTCGATTCGTTGGTCGATGACACGTGACTGTCGCCTCCTCGCCCCTCCCCGTTTCAAGCTCCTTGGGCGCACTTCTCCCGGCGCGAGTGGCTCTCGCTGAGCACTCAATCATAGCTCGTCGGGCAAGTGGAGGGACGTGCCGGCGGTGTGGGCGAGTGCCAAAGGCCCTCAAGAACGGCGTTTTCGATAGAAGCGGTACGCCATGAGCACGTCGTAAAGGTCGGACGAAATCGTCACTTCATCGTCGGCGAAGTCGGAGATCCAGGCTCGCCCCGAGTGATAAGCATCCGCCAGCAACTCGCAGATGTCGCCCAGCGGCACGGTGACACGCTCTTCGGCAGGTGGCGCCGGAGCGTCCGTCGAGGGGCCGTAGAAGACTCGCATGCGCATATTGCCCATCATTCCGTTTTCCTTGGTAGCAGCGAATCCCCCCATCGTTGCTCTTGTATCGGCTGGCGCCGCTATGCAGGTTTGACCAAAATCTCCGAAAAAATTGGCCAACCAAGCCTCCAGCCGGGCGATGCGTCCGTGTTTTCTGGAAGTCTTTGGTAGAAAAGAGGTTGTGATCGCCGGCTAGAAATACAACTTCAGGCATCGGTGATCTCGTTGTTGAGCCCCAAGTGCTTGGAGTTTTAGGGGCTTGCGACAATCGGCGAGTGGACGATTGACGAATCGGGGCGATCGTGTAGACTTGGCCGCTATCACCATATGTTGTGGCCAAAGAGGCCGGGACATACAATATATGGGGGTGGCCGTCGGCCCGTGTGTTCTCCGAGACGTGGTCTCACCGGGGAAGGAGCCTTGGAAAAGTCGGTTCTTCTGCGAACGTCTTTTTTTCTCGTTTTTCTCCGTGATCGCGGGCGGCCGTGCCGAAGGATTGAGTGTACATTGGATTAGGTGTGGTCATCTGAATAGATGGCCCGGGGTTCGTTCAGGAAGGAGCTGACGGATGGCAAGCATTCAGACAAGCGGCGCAGGTTCGAAGGTGGCGGCTGGCGAAGCAACGCGGCAGGGCCTTCAGATCGAGGCTCGCTTCTGTCCCGTGGATGTGGAGAGTCCGTTTGACACGGTCGAGTGGTCGATTCGCAGCGCGGTGATTCAGGACGAGAACGGCCAGAAGCTGTTCGAGCAGACCGACGCGGAGGTTCCGGCGAGTTGGAGCCAGTTGGCGACGAATGTCGTCGTGAGCAAGTACTTTTACGGCGAGGTGGGAACGCCCGAGCGGGAACGGAGTGTCCGGCAGCTCATCCATCGCGTGACGCGTACGATCGCCGATTGGGGCCTGGCCGATGGCTACTTCGCGACGGCCGAGGACGCGGAGCGTTTCTATCGCGACTTGAGTTGGCTCTGTTTGCACCAGCATGGGGCCTTCAATTCGCCGGTCTGGTTCAACGTGGGGCTCTACCATCAGTACGGCGTTACGGGAGCTCCTTGCAATTGGCGGTGGGACGCCACGACCGGCCAGGCGGTCCAGCCGGACAACCCGTATGAGTATCCTCAAGCCTCGGCGTGTTTCATTCAAAGCGTCGAGGACAACATGGAGGACATCATGCGGTTGGCCACCTCCGAGGCGATGCTCTTCAAGTTCGGTTCGGGGACCGGCACCGACCTTTCCACATTGCGATCGCATCGCGAGAAGCTTTCCGGTGGCGGCCGGCCGTCGGGACCGCTGTCGTTCATGCGGGTGTACGATCAGATTGCCGCGGTGGTGAAGTCGGGTGGGAAGACGCGCCGAGCCGCCAAGATGCAGTCGCTCAAAGTATGGCACCCGGACATTCTCGAGTTCATCGAGTGCAAATGGAAGGAAGAGCAGAAGGCTCACATACTCATCGAGAAGGGTGGCTACGAGGCCAATTTCAACGGCGAAGCGTACAGCTCGATCCTGTTCCAGAACGCTAATTTGTCCGTTCGGGTGACCGACGATTTCATGCAGGCGGTCGAGCGGGACGAGGAGTGGACGACGCGCTGGGTGACCGACCCGTCGAGTGCCGGTCCCACTTATCGAGCACGCCATTTGCTGGGTCGCATGGCCGAGTGCGCCTGGGCGTGTGGCGATCCGGGTGTCCAGTACGACACGACGATCAATCGCTGGAACACGTGCAAGAACTCGGGAGCGATCAACGCGAGCAATCCGTGTTCGGAATACATGTTCCTGGACAACACGGCATGCAACTTGGCGAGTATCAATTTGATGAAGTTCGTCCGTGAGGATGGGTCGTTCGATGTCGAGCGATTCATGGCCGCTTGCCGGCTCTTCTTCAT
>WFWZ01000366.1 GCA_015490875.1 Planctomycetaceae bacterium | reverse complement strand
CAAGAGTGCCCACTTCGGAAACTCCGGTCTTGAGGAAGCCACCTCGAAATCGGTGACCCATCGAAAGTGCTCGTTGGTGTATTCGTAGTTGCCGATGCGCACGAGCCGGCGACCCACCGGAACACGGACTTCGTGGCTCCATCGCTGGAGCACGCGCTGGGCTCCCAGAGTCACCAGCAACTCGGGGTCTTCCAGGAGAAGCTCGTTCATGAGTTCCCCGTCTCCCAGGTCGAGCCACTCGCGTTCCGCCTGCTGCCAGCTTTGCCACTGTTGCAACAGTTGCTCTGGAGTCCGGCAGGTTGCCAACAAAGCGGCCACCTTTCGGACAAAGCGTTTTCGCTTGCCGAGCAATTCCTTGCGAAGCTGCCCCAGAAGCGGAGGCTCACTTGTCTCCGTCGTCTCCTCCGTCTCGACGGACTCGGCGATGGCCTGCAAGAGACTCTCGATCGCCTGAGGCCAGCGTTCAAGCACATCCTCTTCCAGATGTCCGGCGTCCGCCGACCGCCGCACCTGGCGATGCAAGGCAGGCAGCAGTAGCGCCTCGGCCTTCTTCGCAGCTTCGGGAGGGAGCAAACCTGCGGTCGCAAAGGTGAGTTCATAGCGATCGCGGCGCGTCACCTCGCCCATCAGCGTCTCGCCCGAAACGGTTTCGATTCGCTCAAGCGGCTGTGGCCAGAATGTTGTCAGCCCCTGATAGAAAACCAAGACCAACAAACCCACGATCATGGCGAGACAAATGACCAACCCGGCGGAGATGAACCAGACGGTCGGTTCGGCTCGAGCCCATAGCGAATGAGCCGCACCGCGATCCAATCGTCGCTTCAACGGCGAGGACTTCGCTGGCGGTCGTTGGACATCCGCAACGGCAGTCATAGCTGAAACGCCCTCTTGCGAAAACGAATGCGTACGGCTTCCGCCACCGTATTGATGACGAAGGTGACGGCGAACAGAAGCAAAGCGGCCACGAAGAGCATGCGGTAGTGCGTGCTGCCGATGACGGCTTCCGGAAGTTCCACGGCAATGTTTGCGGAAAGAGTTCGAAACCCATTGAAGATATTCCACTCCATGATCGGTGTATTGCCCGCCGCCATCAGAACGATCATCGTCTCTCCGACCGCTCGCCCCAGCCCGATTATGACCGCAGAGAAAAGGCCGCTCATGGCAGTCGGAACGACAACACGAATAGCAGTCTGCCACGTCGTTGCTCCGGCTCCCAGCGAGCCGGCGCGGAGCGACTGCGGAACGGCCGTGAGGGCGTCGTCGGCAATCGTGAAAATGATCGGAATGACAGCGAAGCCCATCGTCGCTCCCACCACCAATGCGTTCCGTTGGACATAGGTTCCTACAATCGTGCCTCGCGGATCCCACGCGAAGTTCTGTAGGAGCCAGGCGACACCGCCCGCCAGTGCCACGGTCGCCGCGGTGGCAAGAAGAAACTTCAGCAGGTCGACCAGCGCAAAGAGCCCCACAGGCCAGTGGGCCAGCCAAGTGCGCAGGCGAGGCGTGACTACCGTCGCGCTCAGCCACGTCACCGCTGCCACGGCGAGGGGAAGAATGAAGTAGAACCAGGCGGCCGTACCGCTTCCGATCTGACCATCGAGCCACAGTCGCACATTGCCCGCGAAGAAGACGTCCTCGAAGAACGAACGGCTTGCATGAGCCAGCAACATTCCGGCAACAATGGCAATGGCGACCAGCGGCAGGCGCAACTTTTGCCACGCCGCAACTCGCCGAGGCGGGAGGCACTGCCAAAGATATGCTCCCAGGAGGATGGTCCAGGGAACAATCACCAGCCCTGCGAGGATCGAAACCAACCATGTCTCGACCGCCGGTGCAAAGACGAGCGCGGCCAGAAAGCCAAGCACGACACTGGGCAAACTCGCCATGATTTCGATCGTCGGCTTGACAACGCGCCGCGTCTTCGGATGGAGAAATTCACTGGTGTAAACCGCCGCCAACAGCGCCAGCGGCACGGCGAAGATCAGGGAATAGACGGTCGCCTTGAGCGTGCCGAAGACAAGCGGCATCAGGCCATATTTGGGTTCGAAGTCGTCACTCCCGCTCGACGATTGCCACACATGTTCCGGCTTCGCATAGCCCTCATACCAGACTGGGCGAAAGATCGAGGACCACGTGATCTCCGGATGAGGAGCCTCGATGTCGGAGAGGGCAAACGACTTCGGCGTGACGACCATCAGGCGGTCGTCTTTCGGCGCGAGGACGACGTGCGTCGGTCGGTCACCTTTCGCGAAGAGTCGCGCCTCGGCCAGCCGTTGATCGCTCGTCACATGGTACAACCCTACGCGCCCGTCCTCATAAGCGGCAGCCAACATGCGCGAGCGAAGCGATGAGGCAAGACTGACGACGGCCGGGCCGGCACCTGGAAAGTGATGCGCGGCGACCCACCGCCGCCGATCACCCCCCTTCACGTCCTGCTTCTCGGCGCGAAACCATACGGCCACGTCTCCCTGCGAGTCCCCCACGGCAAGCGAGGTCTTTCCAACGAGAAACGTCCACGCTGCGACATGACGGTCGTCTTGCGGAACCAGGTCGAACGATTCGACGAAGCGCGGCGTCCGGACTCGGCTCACGTCGTAGGCATGCGCACGACCGTCGGGCCACATCACGAGCGCCTGGTCGCCGAGACCGGTCAGAGCTACCCAACGCGCCGACGACCCGGCATTCCATGGAACGTCGATGGTACCCGTTGTTTGCTTCCACTGGACTTCACCCGTCAGGAGGTTCTTCTTTTGTGTGAGCTTGCCGACGTGGAGTCGGTGGTCGGCATCGAGTGCAGCAAATACGCGTCCGCCGGAAGTCACCGAGACATCCAATGCCTGGATCGAGGACGCACCGCGTACTCGAACCGCCGGCTGCCACTCGACCTTGAGCACTCGGCGCCGCCACTTGCCGTCTTCCGATCGCTCGAGGAGACCACCTGGAATCGTCGCCGGTCCGCTGGCAACGCGATGCCGTACCGGCTCAGGAACCTCGTCCGACGAAACGAAGTCCGTTACAAACTCGATCGATGCGAAGATGATCCGACCATCCGCCAGTCCCAGCGCCAGCAATTGGCGATCGCCGGACAAAGCGACCGACTGGACCGAAACCTCCTCCGGAGGACGGTAGAGCGCAAGTTGCCGTCCGTCCATCGACGTGAACAGCCCGACGGCCCCCGTCGACTCGATCGTCCAGATCAGTTCTCCGTACTCGTCCAACGAAACGGTGCGTGGAGAACGTGACGAGGAGGTCGACGACGCGGGACGACGCCACGGGTTGACCTGAGCCGACCCGAGACTCTCAGAGCGAAAGAGCGGAAAAGCAACCCACGCGAGGAAGACGGCCACGAGCAAGATAGCGCCGATCGTGGCGATCCCGCCGATCGTGATCACCCAGCGCGCCAGCCAGTCGGTACAAAGGACGAACCGCCGGTTTCGCCGCGGTGGAATCGTACGCGTGCTGCCATGCGTTGGTCGGGCCTCTTCCTCCTCAGGCCCGGCAGCCAAAGATGTCATGCTCTAATCGTGGATATGGACGGCTTGGAGCGCCTTCTTCGCGATCGATGCAGGCACCGGATAGTAACCGGCCTTCACCACATCTCGCTGCCCTTGCCGGCTGAAAACATAGCGGATGAACTCGCGACGGAGAGGATCGAGTTGCGAACCTGGTTTGTAATTGATATACAGGTAGAGGAACCTCGCGAGCGGGTAGTCGCCGCTATACGCGTTTTCGGGCGTGGCGGCAACGAAATCGCTGTCGGCATCGGGCGCGAGCGGCACAGCTCGAACATCGGCCGTCTTATAGCCGATACCGCTGTATCCGATGGCGAACTTGTCACTGGCACAGCCTTGAACCACTGACGAACTCCCCGGCTGCTCCTTCACTTCGTCCTTGTAATCGCCTCCGAACAAGGCGTGCTTCTTGAAGTAGCCGTAGGTTCCCGAAGCGGAATTACGGCCATAGAGGCTGATGGGAGAACGCCGGAACGCACCTCGCAGTCCGAGTTGTCCCCAAAGGCGAATGTTGCGAGGATACCCGCCCCGCCGCGTCTTGGAGAAGATGGCGTCGACTTGCTGGAGCGTGAGTCCTTCGATGGGGTTATCCTTGTGAACATAGACGGCCAACATGTCGATGCTGGTCGGCAAGGCGACCGGCTTGTAACCGAACTTCCGTTCGAACGCATCGATCTCCTGCTCCTTCATCGGGCGGCTCATCGGACCAAACTGGGCGGTGCCGGCAATCAGAGCGGGTGGAGCCGTGGAAGAACCTTTTCCCTCGATCTCGATCCGCACATTGGGATAGAACTTCTGAAACCCTTCCGCCCACAAGGCCATCTCGTTGTTCATCGTATCCGAGCCGATGCTCTTGAGATTCCCCGAGACGCCCTCGACCGGCTCGTAGCTGGGCAGCTTCGGATCGACGCGGACTTGTGCCGCAGCCGTGGTTCCAAAGACGGTGATCAGGGCGAGCGCGAGGCTGGATCGGACGCACATGGTCGGCTTTCTCCTGAAAGCGAAGCGGGAACGAATGGAGGTGAATCCTTCCCCAAGAGACAGCACCGGACATCCCATCCGGCCGGAGATCTCGGGACGCGGCCGGCTCAGAGGGAAAGCCGGCGGCCGAGTTCTGTCGAGGAGCTTACAGCGGCCATGTTAAGAGAACGTAAAGAGGGCGCACAGAAACCGTGAATTCTCGCATCACGTCTTGGAATCTCACGCCATGCCATCGGTCGAGGTATCCGGCGACTCCGCGGAAGGATGCGGCGGGAACTCGGCGGGCAGTTTGAGCCTGAATCGGCTGCCCTCGCCGGGCGTGCTCGAGACACTCACCTCACCCCCGTGAACGCGCGCAATGTGCTTGACGATGGCAAGCCCCAAACCGGTGCCCCCCAACTTACGGCTGCGCGAGCGGTCGACGCGATAGAATCGCTCGAAGAGGCGAGGCAAATGGCGACTCTCAATGCCGCACCCCTGGTCAATAACGTCGATCCACACCTCGGCACCATGCCGCTTCGCCACCACCCTCACCTGCGTGTCCGACTCGCTGTACTTGCAGGCATTATCCAGCAGATTCGTGAGCGCCTGTTCAAGCAACGGGGCGTTGATCGGCGCGACCAGATCGTCCGAGCAGTCGAGTTTCAGAGTGATCCCGCGCTGGCGGGCCAGCGGATGAGCCCACTCGATGGCATCCTCGAGCACCGGACGCAGCGGATGAGGGCTCAGCCGGACGGGCTGAGATTCCTCCTGCTGCTCCAAATGTGCCAGCGCCAACAGGTCATCGACGATAGCGCCCAGCCGCCGGCTCTGCTTGACGGCGATCTTCAAGAATCGCCGCACGTCCTCCGGGTCGTGCACATCCCCTTCGACGAGTGTTTCGAGGTAACCCTGGATCGACGTCATTGGCGTTTTGATCTCATGGGAGACGTTTGCGACGAACTCCCTACGGACTTCTTCCAGTCGCTTCAGTCGAGTGATGTCCTCGAGGACAACGACCGCTCCGAGTATCGTTGCGTCCGGCGCTGCCAGTGCGGCGGCTTGAGCTCGCACCGTGAGCTCGCGATCGCTATGAAGCGTCAATTCAGACTCCTGTGAACGACGTTCGGTCAAAACGCTCTCGACAAGTTGCAGCAGGCCGGGATGCCGTACGACTTCTAACAGCGGTCGCCCTTGTGCTCGGCTCGAGTCCACCGCGAGCATTTCCGAGGCGGCTCGATTCATGGTGAAAACGCGACCGTCATTGTCGACCGCCACCACGCCCTCGACCATGCTGGCCAGGATCGCATCGAGTTCCCCTTGCCGCTGGGAGAGCTGACGGAGCTGGTCGCCGAATTGCCGGCACACGACGACAAGCCATGATTCGAGTTCCAAGAGCGAACGAGGAGCAGCCTCTTGTTTCGATGTCAATGGCATGGCAACGGCGTCGGCCAGTTTCGCATGGACCGACCGGATCCAGTCTCGTTGCCGGCGTGCATGCCACCACCAGCTCAGCACGGCCCCCAGCAGAAGACCGGTAACGGCATAGAGCCCATCGACCATCTATGTAGCTCCCGGAGATCGGCGAGCACCGCTCTCGTCCTGCCGATGCCAGCCAAAACCTGCACGCATCACGATTCCTTGAACCGATAGCCGACGCCTCGGACCGTTTCGATGCGATGGCCCTGAGTCCCCAGCTTCTTGCGCAGACTGGCGATGTGGACGTCGATCGTGCGCGTCATCGAGACGACGTCCCCATCATAGATCGTGTCTGCGATCTGGTCGCGCGAGTAAACCCATCCGGGGCGTTCCATCAACGTCTGCAAGATGCGGAACTCGGTCGGCGTGACGGGAACCGGCCGGCCCTCGCAAGTGACTTCGTGCCGACCTGCGTGAAGCTCGATGTCGCCGTGGCGAGTGACTGGTGCGAGATCAAGCGTGGGACGCTCGTCGCGGCGGAGGATGGCACGAATCCGCGCAACGAGGACTCGAGGCGAAAAGGGTTTGGTGATGTAGTCGTCCGCTCCCAACTCAAGCCCCGCGACGACGTCCGCTTCCTCGCCACGAGCCGTCAGCATGACGACGGCGATCCCTGCTGTCTCCGGATTCGCGCGGAGCTTCCGGCAGATCGTCAGGCCGTCCAAATCGGGCAGCATCAAGTCGAGGATGACTAGATCGGGCAAATCACGACGAATGCGGCGGAGGGCGGCTTCCCCCGAATCGGCTGTGTGAACTTCGTAACCGTCGCGTTCAAGGTGAAATCGGACGAGTTCGAGAATCTCTTCCTCGTCTTCCACGATCAAGATCTTTTTGGGCGAGTGCACCATGGCCGGGTGACGCGGTCGTTGGCCCTACGGACTCCACTCGGTTCGACAACTCCGAGTCACGATGAGGCGACTCAGACGCAGATACCGAGAAAGACTTATTGGGTTGCCCACGCGACGTCTCGAAACGACTCGCATACCACCGGCGCGCCGGCAACTCTGGTTCCTTCATAGCTCGGCGCACATTGTTAAGCAAGTCGGCTACCGCAGGAATGAAGCCGGAAAACGTCACTGCGTGGTAGGCACTTCCCTCGGGAAGTGCCTTCATCAGCCGGCGGTGGGCCTCTTTCAAATTGTGGTAGGGAATCGACGGAAAGAGATGGTGCAATGCGTGATAGCGGAGCATCAATGGGCAAAGAAGCTCGGTCACGATGGGGAGGCCCTCGATGTTCACCGAATCATGGAGTTGGCCGGCATGCGAGATCGGCCGGCCGTCACTGAGATAACGGTGGGCCACCATCGTACGGAGGTGGTTGAGCCCAAGCGTCACCATGGCGATCACATACAGTTTCGGCAGACGCGTCCAGTCGTTGACGCCCATCGCCACGAGCGCGAACATGGCGGCGACGCGCAAGAAACACAGGATGTCGAGCACGGCCCACCAGAACCTGGGAGCGTTCTCGGGAATCTCCCGGCGATGCCGAAAGTTGATGACGAACGAAGATGCCCGCTCAAGCACCCACTGGCGCAGCCGCGGGTGAAGAAACGAAATCGGAACCAACACGCCGAAACGAAAGACCACAAAAGCCGGCAACAAAACAATCTGCCCTAGGAAGGCGAGCAAATGCCGGTAACTTCCCAACCCCAGCGGCAAGTACTCGCCATCGTTCTGTGTTCCGTAATGCCGCGTATTGTGATGAGCGATGTGGCTTTCATAGAGGAACGAAGGGACCAGCATCGGGATGCCGGCCAGAATGTTCCACACCACAGTAAAAGCGCGCATCTCCCCTCTTCGAAAATGCACGATCTCGTGCATGAAGATCGATGCCCGATACAAGGCAAAGCCGGTCACGAGGAGTGCCACCACTTGAAGAACACTGAAATTCGGTGCCTCGAGATAGATGAACGCCGCGCTGTAACCGATCGTGAGTGTGATCAGGAAATCGGTCCAATAGATCCACGGCCGAGGTCGCAGGAGATCGGCGACGAGCCGCCTTCCTTCGCGAATCACATCGTGCTCGTTCGCAGTGACTTCAGAATGGCTGTCCCGGCTCAAGGAACCGGACGCCGCTTCGGGTGAGGCACTCATCGGTAGACTCGACTGCAAAAAAGGCAACGGAAGCGGGACCGACACCAAGACGCCTTTGCCCCACGATCACCGGACGTCGAGAAGGACGCAAGAATGGCGATCCGGCCTGCACCCGTGCGCACAGCCCCATCGACCCGCGGCCAACCCGATCCCGGATCTTCTTTTTGTTCGGTCGAAACCGGCTACTCCCTTTGGCGGATATTGACAAAGACGCCTCGGAAAAGCGAGTTTCTCCAAAATCGAACCATGTATCAGCTAGCGAGGTTCTTCATTTTGGACGAAGAAGCCGCCTATCTGCCACCCCTCTGGCGGGCCAATTCGGTGGTCGGGCAGGCGCTCGCCGGGATCCTCACGGGTCCCGTCGAACAGGTCGCGCCTCATTCCCAAACACCGTCAGAAGTTCCCCCTCTCGACCGCCTGGACTACAATAAGTGCCTCGCCTGGCAACCATCGGCGCGCCCCTGGTCGCGATCGCGGTGCAGATAAACGCAGATAAACAAGGTGCCCAGTGATGGACGATCCACAAGCGGCAACCGCCTCTCACAAGAACCCGCCATACGCCGTGGGACCGACGTTAAGTTCATCCGCTTGGGTCGCAATATGGCTCTTTTTGGGCCTCCCCGTAGCCTGGTCCCAGACGACTCCCGCGGAACCGCCGCAGCCCGAAAAGCCACCCCAAGAGGTTCGCGAGGCCGAGTTCTTCCGGACTCGTGTGGAACCGCTGCTCGTCCGGCGCTGCCTCCAGTGCCATGGTTCCGAACATAAAGGCGGACTCGACCTGCGGACTCGAGCGTCAGCGCTCAAGGGCGGCGAAAGCGGAGACGCCATCGTCCCCGGCAAGCCCGACGCGAGCCTCGTTTGGGAATATGTCTCCGACGGCGAGATGCCGCCGAAACAACCGCTTTCGAAGGAAGAAGCGGATGTTTTGCGAACGTGGATCGAGCGAGGCGCCTTCTTTCCCGATAAGCCGCTCGATCCGTTTTCCGCTACGACCGACGAGCGAGCCGGTTACGACTGGTGGAGCCTCCGGCCGCTCGCCTCCGCGAAGCCGCCAGCTCCAGATGCCATTCCGGACGAATGGTCCCACTGGAGGGCACACCCCATCGATCGCTTCATATTCGCCAAACTGCAAGAAAAGGGACTCCTTCCGAATCCCCCGGCGTCCCCACGCCTTCTCGTGCGCCGTCTCTATTACGACCTCACCGGCCTGCCACCCTCACCGGAAGAACTGCGGCGCTGGACTAAGCGATTAGCCGATCCGTCAGAAAGCGAAACGGCCTATCGCGAGTTGGTCGATCGGTTGCTCGCCTCGCCTCGGTACGGCGAACACTGGGGCCGGCATTGGCTCGATGTGATTCGTTTCGGAGAAAGCACGGGCTTCGAACGCAACGTCATCATCGATAACCTCTGGCCGTTCCGCGATTACGTGATCCGGTCCTTCAATGAGGACAAACCGTTCCGGCAGTTGGTGCTGGAACACCTGGCCGGCGATGTCCTCGCACCCGATGATCCTCAAACCGCCGTCGGCACGGCGTTTCTCGTCTGCGGCCCCTACGACAATGTCGGCAACCAGGATCCGGTGCAGCGCGCTCAGATTCGAGCCAACACGATCGATGAAATCATCCGGACCACGGGTGAAGCCTTTCTGGGGCTGACCATTGGCTGCGGCCGTTGTCACAACCATAAGTTCGACCCGATCACGCAGCAAGATTATTACAGTTGGTATGCGACGTTCGCGGGAGTCCAGCACGGGAATCGTGAGATGGCGACCGCCGAGCAACGTCGAGAGCGTCAAGCCAAACTACGGCCTCTTCAAGAAAAGCAACAACACCTCTCGAAGGAGAAAGCAGCACTCGTCCAGGCTATCACAGCGCGCGCCGAGAAATCGGCAGCCAACGTCGAAGCGACCTGGACCCGACCGGCGCCCGATCGTCGGCAAACGATCGAGTCCTTCGCGCCTCGTCCCGCCCGTTTCGTACGTCTCATCTGCGAGGCCACTGACACGAATCCGTCAGCTCGGACTGGATTCCGCATCGACGAATTCGAAGTGTGGACCAGTGGCCCGGACCCGCGGAATGTCGCGTTGGCCCGATCAGGAGCCAAGGCGGAAGGTGCCAGCCGGATCGCTCGCGACTTCGCCGACGCCTATGCGGCTCGGCTGGCCATTGACGGAGACATCACCACCGCGTGGCTCGCGGCCGGACCCATTCTCACAATCACCCTCCCCGAAGTCGAAACCATCGACCGGGTAATCTTCTCGAGCGACCGGACGGGTGCCGCCGGGTCGCACCCGGTAGCGACGTTTGTCGGGGAGTACCGCATCGAAGTCTCACTCGACGGCCAAGACTGGACCGAAGTCGCCTCGTCGCGAGACCGGAAACCGGTCCGTGAGGCTCACCGGCGGCGGCGGCTCTTCGAGGCCACGATCACCCCGGAGGAGCGCCAGCGTCTGGGACAACTCGACCACGAGCTGGCCGAAGTGGCCTCGCAAATCGCCGCCATCCCCCCTCTCCCTTCGTGGTGGGTCGGACGATTCCAGGAAGCCAAAGGACCGTTCCATGTCTTCTTAGGTGGAAGTCCTCAACGGCCGGGCGAGGAGGTCGTGCCGCACAGTCTAGCCGCCTTGTCGCCCACCGCAGGGAGCTACCGGCTGGCCAAGGACGCTCCCGAATCGGCACGGCGTTTGGCACTGGCGAAATGGATCGTCGCTGAGACCAATCCGCTGACGCCGCGCGTCCTGGCTAACCGACTGTGGCACTATCACTTCGGCCGCGGGATCGTCGAGACCCCAAGCGACTTCGGGTTCATGGGAAGCCGTCCCAGCCACCCGCTGCTGCTGGACTGGCTGGCGCGACAGGTCCACAGTCATGGTTGGAGACTGAAACCTCTGCACCGCCTCATCGTGACATCGCAGACTTATCGCCAGGCATCCAGCTTCCGCTCCGATGCGGCTCGCGTCGATGCCGACAGCCGCCTCCTGTGGCGATTCCCGCCGCGCAGACTCGCGGCCGAAGAGATCCGTGACACGATTTTGGCAGTCGCTGGGAAGCTCGATTTGCGCATGGGCGGTCCCGGCTTCCGTCTCTATCGTTACCTTCAAGACAATGTGGCGACGTACGAGCCGCTCGACGAAGTGGGCCCCGAGACCTACCGGCGCGCGGTCTACCATCAAAATGCCCGCGCTGCACCTGTCGACCTGCTGGCCGATTTCGATATCCCCGACTGTGCGTTCGCCACGCCGAGGCGGTCGTCGACAACGACACCCCTGCAAGCACTGACGATGATGAACCACCGCTTTACGCTCGACATGGCCGAAGCTCTGTCCCAACGTCTGGCAAAAGAAGCCAGCGAGCTCGACGACCAGATCCGGCAAGGGTTCTTGCTTTGCTATGGCCGGACCCCCGACAAGAGCGAGCTGGAAGCATGCCGGCAACTTGCCAAGAAACACGGCCTGCGAGCCGTCTGCCGAGTCTGGTTGAATTCGAACGAACTGGTGTTTGTGGAATGACGGAAGATGAGGTGTGAGGTGCCTGAACCGTACGTTACCGCCTCCCATCCTCCTATACGTCCTATCGCTCCTATATGTCCCATAAGTCCTATAGGTCTTATCCCAACCCACGATCCACCACCCCCGCATGGTTTCTCCCATTGTCAACGATCCAGCCATGAAACCGAACGAAATGCACACCGGCAAACCTGACGTCACCGACATCACTCGGCGGAGTTTCCTTGCCCATATGCAGACCGCTCTCGCAGGCGTAGGGCTGTTGGACCTCTGGTCCCGCGAAAGCGCCAAGGCATCAGAAAAACAAGAGGAGACACGTGGCGCATGGCGGCCGGGCCGCGGGGAAACGCATTTTGCGCCGAAGGCGAAACGAGTTTTGCAAATCTTCTGTCCTGGAGGCGCATCGCACCTTGATCTATGGGATGAAAAACCCTCGCTCACGAAGTATGCCGGCAAGCCGCTGCCGGGCGAGGAGAACTTCGTCAGTTTTCAAGGCAAGAACGGGACGCTCATGCCGAGCCCCTGGCCGTTTCGACCTGGGGGCAACAGTGGCAAACGTATCTCCAGCATGCTGCCTCACCTCGCGCGCCATGTCGACGACATCGCCTTCATCCATTCGATGACGTCGAAAACGAACACGCACGGCCCCGGCTGCATCTTCATGAACACGGGGCATCCGAGCGAGGGGTTTCCGAGTGCCGGAGCGTGGTTGAGTTACGCGCTCGGGAGTGCCAACGACAACTTGCCGACCTATGTGGCCATTCCCGACATTCGGGGCGAACCTCCGAACGGAAAGGCGAATTGGAGCAACGGATTTCTACCGGCTCGGCATCAGGGGATCGTGATGAGTGCTCAGCGGCCCATTCGCAATCTGCGCCGTCCCGATTCCATTAGCTCGGCTGAAGAGGCGGCGTCTCGTGACGTGCTAAGGCTGCTCAATCAGCGTCACGCCGATGCCCATCCCGGCTGGTCGGAACTCCGAGCGCGCATCGCCTCCTATGAACTCGCCGCGCGCATGCAACTCTCAGCACCGGAGGTCTCGAACCTCTCGGCCGAACCGGCCAGCATACACCGACTCTACGGAACCGAAGATAGCAACCAACTCAAGGCGGCCTATGCCCGCAACTGCTTGTTGGCTCGCAGGCTGCTTGAGCGCGGCGTGCGCTTCGTTCAACTCTACTGTGCCTCTCGAGCTTCGGGTGTCGACGGCCTGTTGAACTGGGATGCCCACAAGACGCTCAAGCCCGACTATGAACGACACTGTCCCATCTTCGACCAGCCGACAGCGGCGCTCTTGACCGACCTGAAGCAGCGAGGCCTGCTGGCCGACACGCTCGTGCTTTGGACGACCGAGTTTGGGAGGATGCCGACGCGTCAAGAGGGAACCTCGGGACGGGACCACAACCCCGATGGCTTCACCTGCTGGATGATGGGAGCGGGCATCGCCGGTGGCGTCTCCTATGGAGCGACCGATGAATTCGGACGGCGAGCCGTTGAGGACGTCACGACCGTCTGGGACTTCTACGCCACGGTGCTGCACGTCCTCGGTTTCGACCACACGCGGCTCACGTGGTACTACAATGGACTCGACCGGCGACTCACCGACGTCCACGGCCGCGTGATCCGTGAGATTCTGTCGGATCGTAGCAACGTGTAGGAGTTGTTAGCCCCTCGAACCTAGACGTAACGCTCCATGAGGCTGCGGGATTTTCAAGGCAACCTGGTCAACGAACTGGTAACCACTCCGTCCGGGCCCGTTCGAGACAAGCCGTACTCCGTCACCTGGGATGTCTACGTTCCAATTGCCATTGCGGCTGTTCCCAGCGCCATCTTTGCGCTCCTTCGATTGGTAACGCGAGGTTTGGACCGTCCGGATGCCGCGATTCCACCGGGTGTGGAATTCGCCATGAGCGTTCTCATCCTCCTTGGCTCCGGCGCGATGGCCGTCTTGGCTCTGGTGCGATTCGACGCGGCGAGGAAGCAGTTGTCCGTGCGGACGAATGGCAATCCGTCATGGTGGCGCAAGTTGGCGCTCGTTGCGGCAATGTTCTGGCTGCTTGCTTTCGACGTGCTGACGAATCTCTCGACAGCATTGGCGGGCGCCGGAGTGCTCCTGATCGGGGCCGTGCCGGCATTCCTGCTATACCTCTCATGCCGGCGACTGGCCTTTGCGGCTGCTGGCCTGTAGCCCATAGCGGCTCATCTTTTTCCACAGCGTCACGCGACTGGTGCCCAGGATCTTGGCCGCCTGCGTTCGGTTACCCCCGGCTTCTTCCAAAGCGGCAACGATCCGATCTCGTTCTTCGAGCTCCGCAGGCGAAAGCTCCTTGATCTCCGGGATCGGTTCCGCGGTGCGCGTGCCACGTACGTGCATCGGCAGATCGAAGAGCTCGATACGATCGCCGGAGACCGTCACCATCGCGTGTTCGATGGCATTGCGGAGCTCGCGGATGTTCCCCGGCCACGAGTAGGCCAAGATGGCATCGAGCGCGTCTCGCGTGATCCCATCGACCGCTTTCCCATACTGATGGCTCAGTTCCCGGATGAAGTGATGCGTCAGCGCCGGAATGTCGGCTGTGCGCTGGCGCAGAGGCGGAAGCGAGATCTCGAAGACATGGATGCGGTAATAGAAATCTTCGCGGATCTTTCCCGATCGAACGAGGGATTCGAGATTCTGATTCGTGGCGGTGATGAGGCGGACGTCGATTTTCGTCAGCTTCGAGTCCCCCACTCGCCGGACCTCGCGTTCTTGCAGCACGCGGAGCAACTTGACTTGAATGGCAGGAGAAACCTCGGCGATCTCGTCCAGAAAGAGTGTGCCTCCCTCCGCGGCGACAAACAATCCCGGCTTATCTTTCGTTGCCCCCGTGAACGAACCGGCCACATGCCCGAACAGCTCGCTCTCCAGCAGCGTTTCGGGAATTGCCGCGCAGTTGATGGCGAGGAACGGTTTGTCTTTGCGAGCACTCAGGGAATGGATCGCCTGCGCGGCGAGTTCCTTGCCGGTCCCCGATTCGCCTGTCAGCAGCACGGTCACATCGCTATCGGCAGCCAAACGCAGCCGCCGAAAGACCTCACGCATCTGCTCCGACTGACCGACCATCTTCTCCAAGGCTTCGGCGCGACCCGTATGCGCAGCCAAATGTTCGATCTTTTCATGAGCTCGAATGATGCCGGTCATGTCGAGAAACGTGCCGACCGCCCCGATGATCTCGCCAGCATCGTCTCGCAACACGCACACATTGCCGTGCAAGTAGACCTCGCGACCGTCCTTCGCTTGAATCTTGCATCGCTGGTCGCAAAGACCACCAGCTGAGGGTGGGCTCTTCAGCAGGTCTGCAAGCTTCCCGAAACCGACACAGTTGGGGCCTTCCAACAAGGTGCAAGGTTGTCCGACCACCTCCTCTTCGCTGTACCCCGTGATCTGCTCGGCGGCTCGATTCCATGCCACGAACTTCCCCTGACGATCCACGGTAAACATGCCCGTGGCCGTCACGTCGACAATCCGGCGCAAGATGTCGGGAGACTGGCGGAAATCGAGTTGCTGGGAAATCGAGGAAGCCATGCCGTATTACTTGTCTGCTCGCGAGATCAGGTCCGAATGCGAGGCCCACCCGCTTTGGATTTTGCCTTTACCTGATCGACGAGCTTCTGAAATCGGTCTCGATACTTGGGATCGTCCCGCAACGATTGGAAATCGGCGTCGTCCTTGATGACATTGTACTCGCGGAAACCGGCATCGACGGCCTCCTTGAGCACCTTGATCGCACGGTCCTTGTCGCCATCCAGGGCGAAACTGCACGCGTCGTTATAGAGAATCGTGGCGTACTGTTCGGTCCACGCCGGCGGGACGTTGCCTTTGAGGATCTTTTTCAGATGCCGTGCGTACTTCGCAGACGCATGAAAATACTTGTTCGCCTCCTTGCGTTTGGTCGGGTCATTGAGAATGCCAAATGCGACGCTCTGCGTCACCGATGCTGCCAGCAACTGGACATTGCGGTCCTCGGGAAACTCCTTCGCCTTCGCCGCAACCAGACTGCCCACCTCGTCAAACTTCTTGTCAGCAAGGAGCGCACGAATCTGCTGGATCAGCTGCCCGAACGACTCCCGATCCATCTGCTTCGACTTCTCCGACTCCGGCTTTTTGGCTGCCGCCTTCTCATCGCCTTCGTCGGCTCGAGCTGCCAA
The DNA here is from genome assembly GCA_015490875.1 of Planctomycetaceae bacterium. Taxonomy (GTDB): domain Bacteria; phylum Planctomycetota; class Planctomycetia; order Pirellulales; family Pirellulaceae; genus S141-3. The sequence continues at coordinate 4,488 of WFWZ01000366.1, read as the reverse complement.
GGGAGCAGTGACGATCAGCGCCACGGCAACGATCTGGAGACCCCAAAGGACACAGCAACGGAACAAACGGGACATCGTCAGACCCCCTATCGGCTCGAGGAAACGCAAGACACAGACAAGTCGGCCGATCGCGGTGATCGGGCTGGAACTCGTCCCTCATTGGAACATGTCGCGATGCCCCTGGCAACCATGCCACCACCATACAGGGGGCATGCGAGCCCTCCCCCGCCGGCATCGAACGCCCGCGAAACGCGAGACAACGAATCGAGCGGTGGAACAGGATTTGCTGCTCCTACAATAACGTTCGAGATGGGGGAGCCTTGGGCATCGAGGTGGCGAAATCGATGTATGTGAAAATGAGCTGGAATGAGATCTGTTTGGTGCTGGAACTCCTAGATCGGGAAGTGGCCCAGATCGAGGCGTCGGCTTGCCGTGAGGAACTGGTCAGTGGCGCCCACCCGCTGGCGTCCCGCTGGCGCGAACTCGAACGGCTACGCCACCGACTACGGGAATACGAGTGCGACGTGCGAGCGTAAAGGTCCACGGGCGCCAGCACGAACGGCGCAGATCACTGGCGTCCAGCCCGGTGGGCGCTCAGCCCAGCTGCCGGCGCTGGTTTTGTAGTACCTCGGCCTGACGCCGGTAGCAGATGGACTTGCGCCAGAGGCTCTTTTGCAGAGGCTGGCTCCGAGCCGCTTCGGCACGACGAGCGTACTTCTCGGAAAGCCGCGTCTTGACCTGGATGAGATTGTCGAGTTTCTTGGCAAGCGACATGGCAGATATCTTCCCCGGAGACTGTCTTTTGACCCAACCATCGCCGACCAACCCCCATAGGGGTTGACGGCGCTTTCGGCAATCCAAAGGACCTACCAATGTAGCAATCGCCCCGGAAACCGGAAAGCCGACCTTCCGAAGGATCAGGTCCCACCCTCGTTCCGTCCCTCTCTTCCCATCTTTTTGTCATCCATGTTTCTGTCTCCTCTCTTACCGAATGCACGGTGCCAAGAGCTATGACAAAAAAATGAGGGACAGAAAAATATTCCTCAATACAACCACAACATACCGGTACCGCCTGACTCACACATGTTCTTGTCCCCTACCTTCCCATCTTTCTGTCATCCATCTTTCTGTTATCCATCTTCCCGAATGCACAATGCCAAGAGACAGGACAAAAAAATGAGGGACAGAAAAATGTTCCTCGGCACAACCACAACCAGACCGACACCGCCCAGACTCGCCTATGTTCTTGTCCCCAATCTTCCCATGTTTTTGTCATCCATGTTTTTGTCATCCATGTTCCCATGTTTCTGTCTCCGCTCTTCCCGCCCCTCTCTGCGAGCCGCCTCGCAGAAGAACGGAAAACATGCCACACCCGGGACCGGCTTGCCCCTTGTCACGAGCCTGCGGCTGCGTCGAAACGGATCGACTCGACAACCGACTGCCAAATCGGTTTCAACCTCGAGTACGCATCGGCTGCACCAACGAAATGGGATGCCCCTGGACATGGACACGACGGCTCTCCTCAGGCTTCTCGCTCTTAGCCCCCGAGCCGCTCTCTGTTCCGCCCTTCGCGGCATCCGTCTTCGCTCCCTTTTCCCTCGAAGATTCCTCCGGCCCTTCCCCGGCCAGCAGCTTCTCGACAAACGGAGTGATCGTTTCGGCATAACTGAATTCGTCCCCATCGATACCGAATTTCTTGACCACCTTCCCATCCGGACCGTACACCAACACGGCGGGAACCGACGGGATCTCTGCCAATTCGTAGACCTTCGTGTCTTCGGTGCTCGAGACCAAATGGATGCCGACCTCGGCATTGGCACACCGTTTCAAGAACGCTTCGGCCTTTTCTTTGGCCTTCTCCGGTGGCTCATCCTCGAATCCCGCGTAATCGATATTGACCGAAACGGCCACGATCTTCTCGGGATGCTTCTTTTTCAATTCGAAAAGATGAGGCAACTCACGCATGCACGGAATGCAACTGGTCGACCAGATATCGGCCACGACGATCTTGCCCTGGTGCGAAGCGAGAAACTCTTCGATCTGTGACCAACTCATGATGCGGCCGGTGATCTTCGGCGTCGACTCGCCAGAATCTCCGCTATCGACATTCTTGGAAGTCCCGTTGGAAGTTGCGGAAGTTTCCGGGGCGCCGGACTTTTGGCAGGAGGCAAGCGGCACCAGGGCGATCACACAAAGGATTAGCCACTGAGTCCAACGGTTCCAGCAATCACAAGGAGTGGATGGTGACGACATGATGGCGTTCCCAGTCGAGCAGCAGGATTCATCAAAGGACGCGCAGTTCGCCGCGATTCAGCTCGGACACAGCTCGCCCTCGAAAGCAACAAAAAGCCCCGGCGGCTCGGCGGCCACCGGGGCTCGATTCTTCAACAACAGGTTGCCGGTGACAACCCCGCGCAAGACAGTCAGTTCAGAATCGTTTCGATTCCACGGACGATCTTGTCGATGGCTTCCTTATTGAAGCCGTCTTTGTCGACCGCGTAGTTGAACTTGACTTTCTTCCGCTTGTAATGCATCACCGTTACTTCGGCATCGTCGCTGACGTTGAACTTGTCCGCATCGCCCGTCACGGCGATGACGACGTGCTTCAGGCCGTTCTCGTGGGCGAACTTCTTCGCCTTCTCGAGATAGGCATCCGTCGGTTCCCCGATCAGATTGATGACCGCAGACAGTTTCTTGTCCTTGTTCTGGGCGACGACTTTGTCGATCTGCTTGGCCAAACTGGCCAATTGGTCGCTGGTGTTCTTCGCGAAGATGAAGACCACCGGGCGACCGCCCAGCCGTCACGTGTAGCAAAGCTGCTGATCGACTCGAACCCCGTCGCGAGCCCCGCCGCACTTGACCGCCTGGTAAGTGCCGACCGACTTGCCGACGGGAATGCCGCTCTTCACCTCACCGGCTTCGACCAACGTCGAGCCGACGAATGCGAGGAGCATGGCGCCGAAGACACTTCGTGCAACCATAGTGAAACACTCCTGTACTAAACCCATGAATCCTCCCGGCACCGACTCGGATGCCGGCGACTGTGTTTCCCACACCGTCGCCCCATTGTAGTCTGTGCGCGGCCGATTCCGCAACTGAGCGGCCGCTCAGGGCAAGGTCCGCTTCTGCGCCGCGTGATCCTCGATCCGATAGACGGCTCGATCCGTCCGCAAGAAGAGGGCCCCCGGCAAGGCAGCCGGCGAGGCCATCAACTGCCCATCGAGCCGGTTTTCGGCCAACTTGACAAACTTTCCACCCGTCTGGACCACCGTCGTCACGCCTTCCCGACTGAAAAAGTAGACCCGTCGATCGGCTGCTAGCGGCGACGCCGAGAAGTTCCCGCCGAGCCGCCGCACCCAGAGTGACTTGCCAGTGCGGGCATCCAAACAAGTGGCGATCCCGTTGTCGCTTACGAAATAGAGTTCGCCCCCCACCAACACCGGCGAGGACATACGTGGGGCCTGCCGACGGTATTCCCAGACGATCTCCGGTTGTCGAGTCTTCAGCTCGATGGCGAGGATCTTCGAGCGGCCAAAGGAGGTGCAGACGTAGAAAAGACCATGGCCGGTGACCGGCCGAGGCACGTTCGAAAAGCCAAGGTCTCCGTAAGGAACCTTCCACAACTCGCGGCCACTCGCTGGATCGTACGCATACACCCAGTCGGCCGCCGGCGACAAGAGGATGTCGCGGCCTTCGACTTCCACAACCAGCGGCGTCGCGTACGCCTTGCGGAACTGTGGATTGTCCCGGAGTTCGCCCGAGCGCCTTTTTCGCCAGGCGATCTTGCCCGAATCCTTATCGAACGCAACGACCTCCTGCCGATCCGTGCCATCATAGTGGACGATCAGCAGATTCCGCCACAAGACGGGTGTGCTACCGGGCCCGTTTTCGTGTTGGATCTGCACGTCGCGATTGAGCCAGTCGAGTTTGCCGCTGGCCGTATCGAGCCGACAAGTACCGAACGTCCCGAAGTGGCAGTAAAGTTTTCCCGCCTCGAGGATCGGTGTGGGAGAAGCATAACTATTGAGCGCGTGGATGGCCTGAGGACGCTTCTGCGAAAACAGGAAGTAGTCGTGGACGACCTTTCCACTCTCGACGTCGAGGGCCAAAGCGCGGAAGTCGACGCGAGCCGCCACGAGGATCGGCTGGCGGTCGGTGCGGCGCGCCTTCTGCCGCTCGAGCTCTTCCGCCGGTGCCGGCACGTCGATCGCCGTGGTGACCCACAGCAGACCGTCGGCGATCACCGGCGACGACCAGGCTCGACCGGGAACCGGCGTCTTCCACGTGATGTTTTTCTCTTCGCTCCACGTCAGGGGCAACTCGAGCCCATCCGCATGCCCCTGACCCTCGGGGCCGCGGAACTGCGGCCAAGCTGGGCCGTCGGCCAGGAGGGGACTTGGGGCGAGCAGGACGGCACCGAGGATGGCGAGCCGCGCGAGGTGGAAGGAACGGGTGGGGCGGGGCCTGGCGGTCACGGGAACCTCCTTC
>WFWZ01000365.1 GCA_015490875.1 Planctomycetaceae bacterium | reverse complement strand
CCTATTCGGGTGGGCCCGGTGGTTTCTCGGCAGAAGAGATCGACCTGTCCGAGCTGTTCGGGAGCCGAGAAGGCTTCGGGCCGTTTGCCGACATGTTTGGCTTCGGGGAAGGACGGCGACGTCGCACCCGTCGCGCCGGACCTCGCCGTGGGGCTGACCTTGCCACCGAAATCACCATTGATTTCCAGACGTCCATCACCGGGGGAAGACAGACGATCGTCGTGACCGATGGGGATGGGAATCCCAAGACCCTGGAGGTCTCCATTCCCCCGGGGATCGAGGATGGAAAGAAGATTCGCCTGCGCGGCCAGGGAGCTCCCGGCAGCCATGGAGGACCAGCGGGCGATCTGCTCATCACCGTCCACGTGGCTCCTCATCCGGTCTTCCGCCGCAAAGGGAAGAACCTCGAGATGACACTCCCGGTGACAGTAGGAGAGGCCGCTTTGGGAACGAGTGTCGACGTGCCGACCCCGTGGGGGACGATCGGCGTCAAAGTCCCGCCCGGCACTTCGAGTGGCCGGAGGCTGCGTATCAAGGGACATGGGGTGCGCACCAAGAGCGGCCAAGGTGACCTCTACCTCGAAGTCTCCATCGTCTTGCCGCCTCGGATGGATGAGGAGAGTCGCGAACTGCTGCGTCAATTCGATGAGCGGACTCGCTTTGATCCTCGCGCGGAGGTACGATGGTAAGACAAGAGCGGAGTCCGTCGGGTCGGGGACCAGGGATGGGAAGTAAGCGTCGTTGCGTTCGGGAGTCAGCAGGTGACACTCGTGTGGCATTGGGGATATGGACTGCTGGCTGCTCGCCCGGCACCTTCGGTACGCGGAACGGCAGCGCTCGTCTTGATGATCGCTTTGGTTACCGGGGGATTGCTGCTCGTTAACGTGGTCAAGCGATTCATCCAGCGAACCAGTGACTCGCCGCGCCGCCCGCCGCCGTTCACGACACCACCCCTGGATGACTGGGCACGTAAGCCACTCGCTTCAACGACCGACTCGGCGGAAGTGCCCGCCACGTCGCCAGATGACGGCGACTCGGCTCTCGAGCCATGACGGTTGCTCACATGGATTCCGATCGGTGTTCCCACTCGCATCCCATATCCATCGATGATGGCTTCCTCTGCCAAGGGGCGACCATGGAGACTCGGCGTTTCCGACTGCGAAAGCGCCAGCGACTGCGAGGCAAACGGCTGTTTGCGCGCGCGTTCCGCGAAGGAGCTCATGCCGCCGACGCCGTGCTGGTCGTCTTGGCCGTCCCCAATGAGGTCGGCTGGACGCGGCTGGGCGTGAGCATTCCGCGTCGCGTCGGGAACGCGGTGACGCGCAACCGATGGAAACGTTGGATCCGCGAAGCATTTCGGCTGACTCAGCACGATCTCCCATCAGGACTCGATCTGGTCGTCCGCCCTCGCAAAGGAGCGCAAGGGGACGCCCGGCGAGTCCGCCGATCGCTTCCCAAATTGGCACGCATCGCCGCCCGAAGACTCGAACGATCTTCCTTGCACTCGCGAAGTTCCGATGAATGTTCCCGACGATCGTCACCTGGGTCCTGAAGGACCGGCTGCGGCTCGTGAGGAGTCGGCCTCCTCGCTGGAGACGCCGCGCCGCTCGCGGACATCATGGCTGGTTCGAATGAGCAGCCGCGCCGTCGGCAGTTTCCTCATTGGTGGTGTACGCGTTTATCAAGTCGTGCTGAGCCCGCTTCTGGGTGGGCAGTGTCGCTTTCACCCCTCTTGCAGCCAGTACTTCATCGACGCGGTGCGCAAGTATGGGCCGGTTCGAGGAAGCTGGAAGGGCCTGTGCCGTATCGCTCGGTGCCATCCGTTCGGTGCGTCCGGCTACGATCCCCCTTGACTCGTTGAGCACCTCACCCTCCGCAAATCTTGCTCTTCCTTCCTATTTTGCCTAATCGGTATATCTGTTACGTTGGTGCGAGGGCAGGACGGGGCGAGCGGGGTCGATGGAGGAGCCGTTTGCGAACCTGGGTCATGGGAGTTGCAGCGATGAGTCGAACAGTGCGAATGTGGTGCAGTGTAGTGTTGGTTCTTGGAATGGCCGGATCAGCCCAGGCGGGACGGTGGTGGCATCACGGCCTGCCCAGTTGCCGGGTTCCCGATTTCTGTGAGCCCGCTCCGTGCTTGGTTCCCCAGTGGGTTCCGGAGAAACGGATCGTTCGGGAAGTTGTCTGCAAGCCGGTCGAGCGCGAAAAGACGGTCCAGGTCTGCCGGCGCGTCGTCGAGACGAAAACGGTGACTCGGCAGTGCACAACGTGGCAGCCGGTCACGGAGATGAGAACGGTTCAGTACACCGTCCGAGTCCCCGAGTGGAAAGAAGTCGAACAAAAGGTGCCGGTGCGCGTCCCCAAAGTGATCACCTGCCAAGGTGTTCGGCGCGTCTGCCGTCGCGTCCCGGTGACGACGACGCGGACCGTCTGCTACGACGCCGGGCGTTGGGTTTGCACGGTCGATCACTGCGGCCGTCCTCGGAAAGTGTGGTGCCCCAACATCGTCACCAAGGAAGTCCCCTGCACAACCTACCGGCTCGAATGGGAGGAAGTCCCCTACACTTACCAGCGAACCGTCTATGAGACGAAATGGGAGACGCGGAAGGTGCGCGTTTGCACTTTCCGCTGCGAGGTGCGTACGAAAGAAGTGCCCTGCGTCCGCTACGAACCGAAAGTCGTCGAAAAGCAGGTGCAGGTTCCGGTCTTCAAGACCGTCGTGGAGGAGCGGAAAGTCAAGTGCGTCGAGTGGGTACCCGAGGTCGTCGAGCGGGAAGTCGAGGTGATGGTGTGCCGGTTGGTCCCCGTTGAACCCAGTTGCGACAAGCCGGCTCCCACGCAAAAGGACCAGAAGTCCCACGCTCAACAGAAGCCGGCTCCCACACAGCCCGCACCGCAGAAACCTTCTCAGGGCGAAGCTGTGGGCAAGAAGTCTAAAGACGCGTAACAAACCGGCCGGCGCGGTTCTCATCTTCGCAGTGAAGACTGTCTGTAGCCCCGAGTCTCCCGAGTCGCTCAGTCCGTCTTGGGAAGCCCGGGGCTTTTTGTGTGAGAGGGAAGTCTTCCACCGCAAGGAAGCGCGCCCCCAGAGCGAGTCCCAGGGAGGGCTCGTTTCCTAGCAGGGCGTGTCGGATCAAGTTCCCCCATACCTCGTGTGCAACTTGTGCGCGCGCATCAGCGTGCAAGCGCGCAACTCGTGATTTCATCGAAGTTTTTTGCGAAAAAAGCATCAAAATAGGATAAAAAGGGCTTGTTGTCTTGTTTGTTTCGATTTACGTTTGCACGCGGAAGGATGGCCCGCCGAAGCTGGTGCCAGTTGCCTGACGAATGGCCCTGGGATTCTCAAGACGGGGAGGCCCCAATGAGCACAAAGGGACGGGTGGACCGACGGGACCTGTGGCCGATGAGAGGGCGGACGCTAGCGGCGTCATGGCTGGTGATCCTCTCTTTGGGTGCAGTTCCGCTTTGGAGCCAGGATCCTGTCGAGTTCTTCAAGAAGAACTGCCAGAGTTGCCACACGATCGGGGGTGGCGACCTGACCGGCCCCGACTTGAAGGACGTGACGAAACGGCGTGATCGCGACTGGCTGCTTCGGTTCATCATGAATCCCCAGTCGGTGATCTCCTCAGGCGACCCGATCGCGACCGACCTGGTGGCTCGCTACAAGAACGTCATGATGCCCACGGTTCCCGGGATGAATCGGGAACTGGCCGAGAAGCTGCTCGATTTGATCGAGAAAGAATCGGCGTTGGAGAAATCCCAGTTCGCCGGCGTCCAGATCGCGACTCGGCCCTTCACTCCGGCCGACCGCGAACTCGGCCGGCGCATCTTTCTTGGACTCCAACCCCTGGAAGCTCGAGGCCCCGCCTGCATCACCTGCCACGACGTAGCGGGAGCTCCCGGTTTTGGCGGAGGGCATCTCGGGCCCGATCTGACGCAAGTCTACGCGCGACTGGGCGGCCGCAAGCCTCTTTCGGCCTGGCTGGTCTCTCCGAGCACACCGGTGATGCAGCCGGTCTTCAAGGAGAAGCCGCTGACGGCGGACGAGATTCTGGCGCTGGCGGCCTTCTTGGAGCAGCGGGCCGGCCAGCCGCCGCCGCACCGAGCAGGAGCGCGTGTCGCCTTCCTGTTGTCGGGGCTCGTGCTGGCCGTCGGCCTGATCTTCGCCTTCGACGCGATTTGGAAGTTCCGATTCCGTGGGGTGCGTCAGTCGTTGATCGACCAGCGACGAGCGTCCCAAGCCGCTTGATTCCCTGATACATCGGATCCTCGAACATCACCGGAAGCCCAAGGAAAGCCCAACCCTGCCATGAGTATTCAAGACGCGATTGCCTGGATTCGGGACGAAGCCAAGCCCAAGTTGCGACGTTGGGAAGAGTTCTATCGCAACCGCTGGCAACACGACAAGGTGATTCGCAGCACCCATGGCGTCAATTGCACCGGTGGCTGCACCTGGAATATCTACGTGAAGAACGGAATCGTCACGTGGGAGATGCAGGGACTCGATTATCCGGCACTTGAAGCCGGGTTGCCGCCGTACGAGCCACGAGGTTGTCAGCGGGGGATTTCGGCGAGTTGGTACATCTACAGCCCGTTGCGGGTGAAGTATCCCTACATCCGCGGTGCCTTGCTTGATGCCTGGCGGAAGGCGCGAGCCGACCATGCCGATCCGGTCGAAGCCTGGGCAGCCCTGGTTCAGAACGACGAGACACGGAGGCGTTGGCAGGTGGCTCGCGGAAAAGGAGGCTTCCGTCGCCTCGACTGGGAAACCGCCGAAGAGATCATGGCTGCGGCGATGGTCCACACCATTCGCAAGCATGGTCCCGATCGCATCGCCGGCTTCTCGCCGATCCCTGCCATGTCGATGATCAGCTACGCCTCGGGCGCTCGGTTGATGCAACTGATCGGCGGAATCTCTCTCTCGTTTTACGACTGGTATTGTGACCTGCCTCCCGCTTCGCCCGAAACCTGGGGCGAGCAGACCGACGTCCAGGAGAGTGCCGACTGGTATCACGCCAAGATGCTGGTCTCGATGGGCGCCAACATCGGGATGACACGGACGCCCGATTGTCACTTCTTGGCCGAAGCTCGTCATAACGGCACGAAGCTGTGGGTCTTCTCACCCGATTTCAGCATGGTTGCCAAGTATGCCGACGAGTGGGTTGCCGTCAATGCCGGCCAAGACGGTGCCTGGTGGATGGCGGTCAACCATGTGTTGCTCAAGGAGTACCACCACGAGCGTCGTGTTCCCTATTTCCTCGAGTACACGAAAAAGTACACCGATGCCTCGTTCCTGGTCGAAATTCGCAAGACCGAAGATGGCCGTTGCCGTCCCGGTCAGTTGCTTCGCGCCGGCAGACTCGAGAACTACGCCGACGAAGAGAACAAAGATTGGAAATTTCTCATCTGGGACACCGCTTCCAATCAGCCCAAGATGCCGATGGGGAGCAGTGGTTTCCGCTGGGGCAAGACTTCCGGCAAATGGAATCTCTTGCTGCAAGATGGCAAAGACGGCTCGCCCATCGAACCGGAGTTGAGTTTTCTTGAGCGACACGACGACGTCGAGTTCGTCGAATTCGACGACTTCGGTGCGGGCACCGCTGTCCAACGGGGCGTGCCGGTTCGCCGCGTGCGTACTGCCGATGGCGATGAGGTCCTGGTGACAACGGTCTATGACCTCCTGATGGCCCAATACGGTGTGGCTCGAGGGCTCCCCGGCGCCTATCCCGACAGTTACGACGACGAAGAGGCGCCGTACACGCCGGCCTGGAGCGAAAAGTACACGGGAATCGGCCGGGACGTTTTGATCCGGTTTGCGCGTGAATGGGCGACGACGGCCGAACATACCGGCGGTAAATGCACGATTCTCATCGGCGCCGGGATCAACCACTGGTACCATGCGAACTTGATCTATCGAGCCGGTATTCACGCTTTGATGTTCTGCGGATGTGTGGGCGTCAACGGCGGTGGACTCGCTCACTATGTCGGCCAAGAGAAACTGGCTCCGATGGAGTCATGGGCGTCGATCGCGTTGGCGAAAGACTGGTTCGCTCCATCTCGCGTGCAGAACACTCCCAGTTGGCACTACGTCCACACGTGTCAGTGGCGCTATGAGAAGGACTTCACCGACTATCACACGGTGCCGCAGCACGGTAGCCCCGACACGACAGCTTCAGGACACACGATCGACTTGCAGGTCCGCGCGGTGCGCCAGGGATGGCTCCCGTTCTACCCGCAGTTTCCGGAAAACCCGATCGAAGTGGTTCAGCGGGCTCGCGAGGCGGGTGCCGATTCGCCCGAAGCGATCGCCCAGTGGATCGCCGGGCAACTCAAGGAGCGCAAGATGAAGTTTGCCGTGGAGGATCCGGACGCGCCCGAGTGTTGGCCTCGCGTCTGGTTCATCTGGCGAGGCAATGCGCTCCTCTCCAGTGCCAAAGGTCACGAGTACTTCCTGCGGCACTATCTGGGAACGCATGACAACGCGGTGGGCGAAGAGTTGGCAAAAGATGCCGTGCAGGAAGTACAGTGGCGCGAACCGGCTCCGCGAGGCAAGATGGATCTGGTGGTCGATGTCAATTTCCGGATGGACTCGTCGGCCCTCTATTCCGACATCGTCCTCCCTGCCGCTTCGTGGTACGAAAAAGCCGATCTCAACTCGACCGACCTCCACAGTTTTATCCATCCCCTCTCGGCGGCCGTCCCGCCATGTTGGGAGTCGAAGAGCGACTGGGCCATCTTCCGTGACTTGGCGAAGCGATTCTCCCAGTTGGCGGAGAAGCACTTCCCCGAACCGGTCGAGGACGTCATCGCGGCTCCGCTGGCTCATGACACGCCGGCCGAGGTCGCTCAGCCGACGATGGCGCAGTGGATCAAGGGAGAAGTCGAGGCCATCCCCGGCAAGACGATGCCGGCCTTCAAAGTCGTCCGTCGCGACTACAAGAACGTATACCGGCAGTTCATCTCCTATGGTCCCAATGTCCGCGCCAACGGCTTGGGGGCTCACGGAACCCACTATGACGTTGCCGACGAATACGATGCTTACGTTCAGTCCCATCGCACCGAATGTTGGAACGGTGCCACCTATCCGTCTCTCTATCGCGACGAGGACGTCTGCAACGTCATCTTGAACTTCGCGACGGTGACCAATGGTGAGATGGCGTATCGGTCCTACAAGAACATGGAAGCGAAGACCGGCTTGCCGCTCGTGCACCTGGCGGAAAAGAACCGCGGGGTGCGATACAGCTACAAGGATCTACAGAGTCAGCCTCGGCGCCTGATCAACAGCCCCATGTGGTCGGGGCTCCTCAACGACGGGCGTTCCTATTCGCCCTTCACGTACAACGTCGAGACGATGGTGCCGTGGCGAACGCTCACGGGGCGCCAGTCGTTCTACCTCGACCATCCCATGTATCTCGACTTCGGCGAGCATCTTCCAACCTACAAGCCCAAGCCGCTTCCCACGCAATATGCGGATCTCACGTTCACCGAAACCGGTGAAAAGGTTGGCAAGACCGTGATGCTCAACTTCTTGACGCCGCATGGGAAGTGGCACATCCACTCCACCTATGGCGACAACCAGCGGATGACGACCCTTTCGCGAGGCGTCTACCCGCTGTGGATGAACGACAAGGATGCGGAGGAGCTGGGAATCGTCGACAACGACTGGGTCGAGGTCTTCAATGACCACGGTGTTGTGGTGACGCGAGCCGTCGTGAGTGCTCGCATCCCGCGCGGCATCTGCATGCAATACCACGCCCCCGAACGCAATCACGCGATTCCCAAGTCACCGCTGCGAGGTAACCGGCGGGCGGGCGGACACAATAGCCTGACGCGCACTCGCCTCAAGCCCAACTTCATGGCGGGAGGTTACGGACAATTCACTTACCACTTCAATTACTGGGGACCGGTCGGGTGCAACCGTGATACGCATTTGCTCGTGCGGAAGTGCCCTCGCGTCCAATACTGAGTACTCCAGGCCTTGGAGGCACACCCGGACTCTCCGAATCCAGTTTTCTCCGACTACCCTGCGATAGGACGAGCCATGAATATCCGCTCTCAAGTCTCGATGGTTTTCCACCTCGACAAGTGCATCGGCTGCCACACTTGCTCGATTGCCTGCAAGAACGTGTGGACCGATCGCAAGGGCGCCGAGTACATGTGGTGGAACAACGTGGAGACGAAGCCGGGAGCCGGCTATCCCACGACCTGGGAAGATCAGGACAAGTACAAAGGAGGCTGGGAAGTCAACGGTGACGGGAAGTTGCGGATCAAATCGACGGGCAAGCTGCGGGTCGTTCCCAACATCTTCCACAACCCGCATATGCCGAGCATGGACGACTATTACGAGCCGTGGACGTACGAATACGAAAAACTGTTCGATGCGCCCGAAGGAGCCGACCAGCCGATCGCCGAGCCCATCTCGATGGTCACCGGCAAGAAGATGTCGGTGGAAGCGGGTCCGAACTGGGACGACGATCTGGGTGGTTCTCCGATCTACGCCGCCAACGACCCGAACCTCAACGGCCTGACCGAAGAACAGAAACTACAGTTGATGTCCGTCGAGCGGCTCGTCTTCTTCTATCTGCCGCGCATCTGCAACCACTGCCTCAATCCTGTCTGCGTCGCGTCGTGCCCTTCTGGGGCTCTCTACAAGCGAGGCGAAGACGGAATTGTCTTGATCGATCAGAACCGGTGTCGAGCGTGGCGGTCGTGCGTCGCCGCCTGTCCTTACAAGAAAACTTACTTCAACTGGTTTACCGGAAAGAGTGAGAAGTGCATCCTCTGTTTTCCGAGGCTCGAGACGGGTCAAGCGCCGGCCTGCTTCCACTCATGTGTCGGTCGTATCCGCTACCTCGGTGTGCTGTTGTACGACGCAGAGCGGCTCGAGGAAGTCGCCAAGATGCCCGACGACGAGCTGGTTGAAGCGCAGCGATCGATGATCCTCGATCCGCACGATCCAAAGATCATCCACGAGGCTCGCCGTTGCGGTATCTCGGACGACGTCATCGAGTCGGCGCAACGCTCGCCCGTCTACAAGTTCGTCATGGAGTGGAAAATCGCTCTCCCTCCGCACATCGAGTACCGCACGCTCCCGATGCTCTTTTACGTTCCGCCGCTTTCGCCGGTGCAGGCGAGTCAGAACGGGGACGTGGTGACGCACACTTCGGAGAACCTCTTCCACGACATCGACAACTCGCGCGTTCCGTTGAAATTCCTGGCGAACCTGCTGGGAGCCGGGCATGAGGGACCCGTGCGGTATGCGTTGGCCAAACAGAAAGCGGTCCGCTGGCATCGGCGAGCCGAAACGGTCGGGGATGTCGACCGGGAATTGGCGGACCGGATGCTGCGCGAAGCGGACTGTTCGCGAGAGGAAGCGGACGCCATCTACCGGCTGACTTCGCTGTGCACCTTCGAAGATCGGTTCGTGATTCCGCCCATGGCGCGCGAACAGGCGATCGAAATGATGAAAGATCCGTTGCAAGAGAAGGCGGAAACCGGATTCGGCTTTGTCGGTGGCATGCGCAAGGGGCTGTAGTCATGTTCGAGGCACACTGGAAACAGGTTTTGGAGACGCTCGCGGAGCTCTTTGGTTACCCCCGTGCTGAGTTTTCTTTTGCCGTGGAGCGAGTCTACGTTCTGCTGCAACATGATGTTCCGCTAGCCGCTCGTGAGATCTCCCAGTTCGCCGAGCGGACCGAGCGGCTTGCGCTGGAGCAACTCGAGGAAATCTATACGCGCACCTTCGAAATCAATTCGAAGTGCGCCCCGGAGATCGGATGGCATCTCTTCGGCGAAGAGTTCACACGCGGAATGTTGCTGGTTCGTCTGAGGGAAGAACTGGCCCGCTACGGGATTCCCGAAACGACCGAGCTGCCCGATCACATCAGCCATGTCTTGAGGCTGGTCGCCGCCATGCCGCGGGAAGAAGCTGATCGGTTTGTCCCATCATGCGTCTTTCCGGCACTACGGAAGATGCGGCAATCGGCGGAGCGCATGGGAAGTCCCTACAGCCATTTGATCGCGGCGCTCGAGGAACTGGTCCGGCATGAGTGGGGGCCGTTGCTGAAAGACGAAGAGGAGGAGCACCCGAGCGGGTTTCCTTCGGGCGTCGATCCGTTGCGTGCCTTTCCCGTACTGGGCCAGGACGAAGCGAGTTGCTCAGGCTGTGGAGGTGGAATCGACCCTGCCATCGATCCACGCCGAGCGTGCGGAGGAGACGTCCCGACGGATGAACTCGAATTGCCGACCAATCCACGACTCTACGGAAACACGGATCGCGATCACTAACAGGAAGACCAGGGTGCTGCGATGACCCAACACACGTTTGACCAGTTCTTGTTCGTGGGACTGCCTTACGTCTGTCTCGTCATCTTCTTCTTGATGACGATTTATCGGTACCGAACGCAGTCGTTTTCGTACTCGAGTCTGTCGAGTCAGTTCCTCGAGAACAAACAGCATTTCTGGGCAGTGGTGCCATTTCACTATGGAGTGCTGATCGTCACGGCCGGCCACTTGCTCGCCTTCCTGGTGCCTCGGTCCATTTTGATCTGGAACACCCATCCCCTCCGGATGTTCATCCTGGAAGTCTCTGCACTCGCGTTCGGATTCCTCACGTTGCTCGGCATGATCGGGCTGATCGTCCGGCGGCTGGGAAACCCGAAAGTGCGAGCGGTGACGGTGCTCTCCGACTGGGTATTGTTTGCACTTTTGTTGATCCAAGTCGTGTTGGGCGTGTCGATCGCCGTGTTTCATCCGTGGGGAGCAGGCTGGTTTTCCGCAAGTCTCGCTCCGTATCTGTGGTCCGTTTTCCTGCTTCGTCCGGACCCGACCTATGTCGCAGCCATGCCGTGGCTGGTGAAACTGCACGTCATCCTGGCATTCGTGATCGTCGGATATTTTCCGTTCACGAGGCTGGTCCATGTGTTGGTGATTCCGAACCCGTACCTGTGGCGCAAGACACAGGTGGTCCGATGGTACAGCCGTCGCTAGAAGAAGGCACGCGCGATGGAAATCAAGAACAAGGCTACAGAAATCGATCTCTTTTCCTTCAAGACGCCGCAGATGCGAGCGTTCCACATGTCGTGGTTCGCGTTCTTCCTCTGCTTTTTCGCCTGGTTCGGCATCGCGCCCCTCATGGCAGTAGTCCGAGAGGAACTGGCACTTTCGAAGCAGCAAGTCGCCAATACAATCATTGCGTCGGTAGCCATTACGATTCTCGCCCGACTGGTGATCGGTTCACTATGCGATCGGATTGGTCCTCGGCTCACCTACACGCTCCTGCTCGTGCTTGGTTCGATTCCAGTCATGGCGATAGGACTCGCCAACAGCTACACATCATTTCTTCTGTTCCGACTTGGAATCGGCGTGATCGGAGCGTCGTTTGTCATCACGCAGTACCACACGTCGGTGATGTTCGCCCCGAATGTCGTGGGGACTGCGAATGCCACGAGTGCCGGGTGGGGAAACCTCGGCGGCGGCGTGACACAGATCATCATGCCGTTGATCTTCGCAGCGTTCGTCGGGCTCGGCTATAGTCAAGCGGTTTCGTGGCGTCTTTCGATGGTAGTCGCCGGCGCCGTCTGCCTGCTGACCGGTATCGCCTACTTTTTCTTCACCACTGACCTGCCGAACGGGAACTTTCGTGAACTCCGCGCATCCGGAGAACTACCGAAGATCGAGTCGCACAAGGGATCATTTTGGCTCGCTGCTCGCGATTACCGCGTTTGGGCACTCTTCCTTGTCTATGCCGCTTGTTTCGGGATTGAGTTGACGATCAACAACATTGCTGCGATTTACTACAAGGACTATTTCGGACTTGGCTTGAAGACAGCCGGCCTCGTGGCGGGGTTGTTCGGACTGATGAATATCTTCGCCCGCACACTGGGCGGATTCATCAGTGACAAGTTCGTCCACAAAAATGGACTCAAGGGACGCGTCAGGTGGCTCTTCATAGCGTTGCTCGTGGAAGGCATTGCCCTGATGCTCTTTTCTCGGATGACGATTCTAGCCCTGGCGATTCCTTCGATGATCGTCTTCAGTCTTTTCGTGCAGATGTCGGAGGGCGCTACCTACTCGATCGTCCCCTTCATCAACAAGAAGGCACTTGGTGCGGTTGCCGGGATCGTCGGCGCCGGAGGAAACATGGGAGCCGTGGCGGCCGGCTTTCTCTTCCGCATCGAGAACATCGACTACCCTACAGCTCTGCTGATACTCGGTGTTCTCGTAGCTTCCTGCTCGCTTCTCGCGCTCACCGTTCGTTTCAGCACCTCCGAAGAAGCCGACGTTGCAGCCGAATATGGTCGAGCGCTTGAGAAACGTCGGGCCGCGAGACGACTTGGCGTACAGTTGGGAGAACTGGTGCCCGCTCTTCGGTCATTGGGGCCAATGGATGCGCTTCGCATCTATCTTGGGATCGCGCTGTCGATCAAGGGCATCTTTTTCGTCACGAACATGAACGAGCTGGAGGCGTCGTTGGGACAGAATTTCGGCGAACTGCAGAACGTTCTGAGTTGGGCTATCGTCTTCGCTCACGTTGTTGGGGGAGCTAGCCTCGTGCTCGGGTTTGTCACGCGAGTTGCTGCTGGAGCAAATGCCCTGGTCCTGTTGGGAGCGGCTGTCATCGCGGCCACTGGAACAGGCCTCGGTGGTGATCTCCTAAGAGGCAACGTGGATTTCCAGTTTACTTCGTTCGTGTTTTTCTGTCTGGTCCTCGTTACATGGCGTGGAGCCGGCCCCTTTTCGCTCGACCGGTTTCTTAATGTCGACAACGGCAAAGAGGCAAGACCAGAGGAACGATGACACCTTTCCACCGCCGCACTGGCGATCGTCGCAAAACAGCTACGATCCTCACACGGCAGTAAGACACAGGGAAACAAAGAGCAATGGCAACAACACCACAACGATGGGAAGTCGAGGACGAGGCCTTCTGGGAGTCGGAGGGGAAGCGCATCGCCAATCGGAATCTCTGGATTTCGATTCCCAACCTGTTGTGCGGCTTCGCGGTCTGGCTCTACTGGGGCATGATCGTCAAGGAGATGCAGAAGTTACACGAAGTCAATCCCGACTTCTTCTCCTTCAGCAATTGGGTGACCGATGAAAGTGCTGCCAGCTATCGCGCGCTGCTGTACACGCTGCCCGGCGTCGCCGGTTTGGCGGGAGCCACGCTTCGCATTCCCAACTCCTTCATGATCGCCATCTGCGGCGGGCGCAATGTGATCTTCATGACGACAGTGCTGCTGATCATTCCGGCCGCAGCGACCGGCATTGCCTTGCAGAATCCCAATACCTCTTTCCTAGTCTTCATCGTGCTGGCCGCACTTTCGGGAGTCGGCGGAGGCGCGTTTTCTTCGAGTATGTCCAATATTTCGTTCTTCTTTCCCAAGCGCGTGCAAGGGTTGGCGCTCGGCCTCAATGCGGGACTGGGCAATGCCGGCGTGAGTGTGATGCAGTTCCTGATCCCACTGGTGATCACGCGAGGCATTTTCGGTGCGTTGGGAGGCGAGCCGTATCGCTGGGAGACCGATGCGGGTACGCAAGAGCTGTACTTGCAGAACGCCGCGCTCGTCTGGGTCCCCATCATGATCGTGCTCGCGATCCTGGCCTGGTTCTTCATGAATAATCTGCCTCAACATCGTTGTGGAGCGACTCCCGGGGCCATCGCCAAGTACCTCTGGCTTCAGATGCTCGGGTT
>WFWZ01000364.1 GCA_015490875.1 Planctomycetaceae bacterium | reverse complement strand
ATTCCTTTGCGGAAGTCGACCGGTTGGGCTGCGACCAGGGCGCGCATCTGGGGAGTGATCGGGAGCATGGCCCTTACGTGGTGTGGACGAGTCGCGCGAGCAGGGCCAGGCCGGGGCCGGCACGTCCTTTCCAACGGAGGGCGAGCCGCAGGCCGCGGCCGTTTTCAGCTACGTGCTAAGCCTCACAATATGTGAGACGAGTATTCTCAGAATAACTGAGACGGCGGTTGGCGAGGGAGGGGCCGTGGAGTAGTTCAGAGCAGGAGGAGCAGCGGCTGAGGGCACTCGCTTGGTGGTGTAAGGTCGGTGCGCAAAAAAAATCGGACGTCCCTGTCCGGTGGCATGCTTCCCGAGTCTGCTATCGGCAGTGTCCGGCGGCCGCAGCCGTCAGGCGTTCTGCGCCGCTTCGGGAGGGCCGGAGTCGCCGTCTCCGACAACCGTCGCCGGCCAAGTCCCCATCAGGAAGTAAACCGCGTCCACGAAATCCAACTCGCGAATCATCATCACCAGATCGATCGGGTTGAAGTTCCTCTCGCACCGAAAGCATCGACCCAGATTCGTCCGATCATTCACCGCCGTCAAGGATTCCTGGCAGCAGGGACAGACGAAACAGAAACGCCCCTCCCGAACCTTGCACGGCCAGTCGAGCCTTCGCAACAGATCGTCGACCGGGATTTCATTTCGCAACCGAAACAGCTGTCGTCGCGTGAAGTATTTGGCCATCGCTTTCACGTCTCCTTTGCACAGATTACGACGCGGTGTCCCGCGTCCCCTCTACACACACTGAAACTCGCGAACGGTCTCCCGCACCACCGCCTCGCTGACTCGATCCGTTTCTCTCGCCATCGCCTGGATCAACGATGCCGTGGCCAGATTGTTGATCATGCGGATCATCCCCCCGGCGTATTCATGGATCATCCGCTTCGCTTCCTCGTCGAACAGCCGATGGGAGGCGCCGGCATACTTCAACTGGAAGTCGATGTACGAAGCCGTCTCATCCGCCTCGAGCGGCCGCAGCGCATACCGCACGCGAATGCGGCTGAGGAGCGCCCCGTGCTGGGATTGACGCAAGGTGTGACGGAGCGGCTCCTGGCCCACCAGCAACAGCTTCAGCGGAGGTGCCTCCACCGCCGAGCTGACCAAGAGCCGCAGGTCGGTGAGCGCATCGTGATCGAGCAGATGGGCTTCGTCGATGACGACCACCAGCGTTCCCTCGATACGATCGGCTCGATCGAGAATCTGCCGGAACAGACGATCCTTGCCGCGACGTGGCGGCTCATCCAGCTGACGGACCAGCAGCTTGAGCAGCCCTGCCGACGGAAGGTGGGTCAAGTGCACATAGATGACCTCCCACCGAGGACCGCTCAGCTCCTCCAAGAACGCCTGCACCAGCGCCGACTTCCCCACGCCGCTGGGACCGGTGAGCAGGCCCACCGTGGCGTCCTCGGCCAGGTATCGCAAACGCGCCAGCCCCTCGTCGATCCGCGGATCGCGCCAAAAAGCTTCCGGGACCGTCCGTTCCGCGAACGGCTGCGCCTTCATCTTGAAGTGACTCAAAAACATGCTACTGGCTCCTTTCTTCATCAATGAGAAGCTGCAACTGATACAACACTTCGGTAATCGTTGGTTCCGGCACGGCCGCCACGGCGCGGTCCACCATCACAGCACTCAATTCCGCCCGCCGCTCGTAGAACCGCGAAAGAGCTTCCAGCTCCTCCGTGGAAAACGCAGAGGTGCCGCCTTGCCTTCCCAGGCGAGATGCCAGCCGCTGCACGAAGTCGGTGAACGGCCACCGGCGGTCGGCTCGGGACAAAGCAGCCTGATAATCGATGCCCTGTGCTTGGCGCGACAGCGCATCGCGATGCTGCCGAATCAGAAGATCGATGTAGCTGAACTGAGGCTTGGGAAGATGGGCCGGCAAGTCGTCTTGATGGGGGTTCACCGGTCGGTCATGGAGGACTCCCTCTCCCAGAAAGACCCCGCTTTGACGGTCGTGGATGTAGACCACAGTGAGCGGCCGCTGGAACGGATCGTAGCGAACTTGAACGCGGTCGCCACGCAGCTTCTTGTCTACGCGGTAGTACGCGCCGTGCAGTTGTACGTCGCAAAAGTCACGGTGAACCGTGCGTTCTTCCCGCCGATAGAAGTAAGAGACGACCTGGGACATGTCGACGCGACGGTGTTCCAAGCGGTCTCGTTCATAGCGCACACGAGGAGCTTCGTGGATTTCGGAGTGAACGGCCTGGTGATAGCCGACCGCCAGCCAGGCCGCGAAGCCTTCGTTGAGCTTGTCGAGGGTGAGGATGGACCCGGCGCGCACCTCGGTTTCGAACTGAGACTGCGCCGTACCAAAGAAACGCTCAATCAGCCCTCCGCCGGCCGGATCGCGAACCTTGCGATAACGCAATCGCGTCTGAACCGCCAAGGCAGCCAGTTGCAGCGCTTTGGCGTGGTACACCTTGGCATTGTCGATATACAGTTCCCGGCTACTGCCATGTTCGCTCCAGGCACGCAGCAGCGTGTCGATCAAGACATCGAGGTTTTCTCGAAGATAGTAGCGTCCGGCGACGACGTAGCGACTATGGCAATCGATGAAGACCGACAGATGGGTCTTTTTCACCTGATCACCGACCAGGACGCGCGGGCCGTCTTCGAAGTCGCCGACCCATAGAGCGTTGCTTCGATCGCGCGTCCAACGGCCACGAATCGGTTGACGGGACCCCAGGAGCTTGGCGCGCGTCGCGCCGGCGGCTCGCAGATGCCGGTGCATGGTGGAAGGAGGGATCGTCCTGCCGAACTCGGCCTTGAGGAACTGGTTGATGACTTGCGGACTTCGTCGAGGCTGATCCCGCTTGAGCTCGATGGCCCGCTCGATCATCCGCCGGCGCTCCCCTCGGATCTTGCCGCGATCGCTGCGCGGTCGGCGACGTAACGCCTCGACGCCCCCTTCGCGGAGTTGCCGCCATTTTCGCCAGAGGGTACTGAGCCCGATTTTGCGGCGCTGGCCATCGGGAAACAGATGTTCCTGGGAAGCCAGTTCTCGGAGAAAGCGCGCGGTTTCCTTGGTGTCGACCTCTTCCAGGTAGAGAGGCGACAAGAGGGAGGCCCAAAAGACCACCCATTCGTCTTCCTGCCGAGTTGGATGGGGCATGCCTGGTCACTCCAGCATCGAAATTCGAGTCGATGCTGGGGACCTTAGCTCATCGCCAACTCAAAACTGTTGCCAAGTTGGTGGAGTTCACCTCGGATCCGGCACGGGCGAATGTTTCGCAGAAGCTTTTGGCCACGACCAGCCACTTGAGGGCTTCTTGGAGGACTTGTTTTCTTGCTTCGGAGCGATAGCGGGAGGGTGCCACATGCCAGGGGTGGCGGTGGAGTTGGGAAGCGGGCTGCTGCTCTCTCACCAGCCGCATCATTTCGGCGGCCGTCTCGGGCATCGACCCGAGAAAACTGAGCCACCGCCAGATCGTGCTGCAAGCCAGGGCGGCACCGCGCTGGGCCAGAGGTGACGACTTTGCCGATGGTGTACGGTCGTCGTAGACGATCTTCCGCCCCCCTTCACAGCAGGTGTCGCCGTAGGAGGTCTTGGAGTTGAGATAGGCGTGAGCGAATTGTTGGATGGTATCGAGGGTGTAGCGGCGGCCTTTCGCCGCGAGTGAAACGGCGGGTAGTCGGTAAAGGTCTTGCCGCAGGCCTTACATTTCCAGCGGCAGATCCACGAGGGGATCAGACGGACCCAGCCGTCGACGATGATTCGAAACTCACGTCGGCGGATCTGATGCCGGCCGAATCCCTGGTTTCGGCCGCATCGGGGGCACGCCTGGGCATAGAGAATGGCCTGACCTTGTTCGATTTTCTCGGTATGGGTCTTGACTTCTTCGGCTATGGAGGTGACCATCGAGTTGCTTACGTATGGGGGCGGGCGCCCACGCGGATGCCACCGCGGCCCGCCCTTTTTTGCTGCGCCGATCGCCCCGTTTTCGGAAACGAACACTGCCTTCTGCGCACGCGCGGAGAAGGGGAGGCGGGGTCCCAAAGATCTTCGATCGGGGGCGGGGTTTCAAGAGGGCGGCTCACGCGGCGGGGCGGCCATGGCGGCGGCGGACCAGCCACAGCGGCGATCGGCGGGGCGGCGACAGCGGCGGAATACTGTCTCACCTAAAGTGAGACTCACGCCCCTCGTTGGTCTCAGAGATATTGTGAGGCTTAGCACCATGCGCATGCGCGTCGGTAGATCCACGAATCCTCGAGCTATCCGGCGGAGCAAACCCCTGGTGGACGCTTACTTTTACTTCTAAAACCTGTCACAAAACCCGCCGGCACGGTGCCAACCCT
>WFWZ01000363.1 GCA_015490875.1 Planctomycetaceae bacterium | reverse complement strand
TGGGCACTGCTGGGGTTTGGGATGATTGTGGGGTTGATGGTGAAGAGAAGGGTGAAGTTTGAAGTTTGAAGGGCGCAACGTAGGTCAGGCTTTCTAGCCTGACGGAAGCTCACCCCAGCCGCGAAGCGGCGACACACAATAGCTGCGGGCGTCAGCCCGCAGAAGGCATGTGCCCGCAGATGGCGTCAGCCCCCAGAGGGCCGTCACAACAACAGGGCGAGACGTTTGGTCCACTCGCTCGCCAGGTCCTCTCGCCCTAGCGCTTTGGCTAGTTCGATCGCGTCGGTGATGCCAGCCAACGTTTCGGCAGCCTCTTGACCGGGCGGCAACCGTTTGATCGCGCGGCCATACGCTTCGAGCGCTCGTTCGAACTCGCGCCGCCGGTGCCACACGCGCGCCGCTTCCCACAACAGCGCCGGATCCTCCGGCGGCTCGGGAGCTTCCTCCAAGATCATCGCCGCCGCTCCTGGATTGCCCGACTGATCTAGCAGGCGCATGAGAGCCGCTCGCCAATCCTGGCGACCAGGGAACCGCTCCAGCCGCCGCCGATAGATATCGATGGCCGCATCCCGGTGATGCTCGGCCAACCGATCGGCCAAACGCTGCATTTTCGCATCGCCTGTCGATCGAGCCAACTCCTGGGCGCAAGCTGCACGCGCTTCCAACACCGCGATTTCCTTCGCATCCTCATCCCATTCTTCCGCCTCCGAATCGCCGCTCGGGAGCCCCCGAGTGGCAGCCGCGGCGCCGGCTTCCAGGATCGACGTCAACGCTTGAGCCACAGCCGGAGCTTCCTCGTCCCGTGGATCTCGGTCCGCTAAAGCTCGCCAGGCGACGACTGCTTCCTCCAGCCGCCCAAGCTCCGTCATCGCCTCTGCCGCAATACGATAAACTTCGGAACTGACTCGAGGTTCCACGTGACAAATCACCGGCACAATGTGACTCAACAGTTCTGACGTCGTCACTTGGGCGAGCAGCGTCACGAGGTCTTCCAGAGCGCCGACATCGCGCGAGTGCCGTAGGAGACGTTCACCCACCTGCCGGATAGTGCGACTTCGCCCGCGCAGGAAACGCTTCGGTGGCCGGCGCGTTTCATCCTCGGCTAGCGCCCGCCAGTTATCGATGAAGGCTCGAGCGACCAAGGCGTTATCCGGCTCAAGTGCCAAGCACTCAGAAAGCAACTCGTGAGCTCGATCGCGACGTCCGGCCTCCACTTGCCGCTGGGCGGCCACCATCCACTGAACCACGCACTGTCGATCACTGACCTGTGGTCGCTCATCCATGGCCAAGGGCCCGCTTCAGCAGATTGTGCGTGATCCGCTGGACGCGAGGATCGGGGCCGTGCGGGCGACTCCAGTGCGACCAGACCGGCATGTGGCCCGGCGGACTGGCCAATCCTTGCGACCAAAAGATGGTCGCCGCGTTGAAGACGAAATTATCGGCCGGACCGGGAAAGATCGTCGCCGCATAGCGCCCTTCTCGCGTACCTCCGGCCCAAACCGATCCTTCGGCAACCACCTCGAGTCCCGCGCGATCCGGATCCGGTTCCCCATGGTGCTCCCATCCCACCAGACCGGGAATACTTTCGCCTCGCGCCATTCCCGTTCCGTCAAACATCCAGTGCTCCGGCCGGACACACGTCCAGTCTCCACCTCCGTTGAACGGGACGACACTTCGAGCTCCAATGATGCGGCGTTCGTCCGGGCCTCGCTTCTGCAAGCCTGCGAACATCGATGCATACGATGCCAGTTCGTCCGATCGAAGCGCACCATAACTTCCGGCTCGAGTCAAAATGCGTTCGGGTTGTCCTTTCGACGAATCCGAAAAGGGAGAGACAATGAAGACGGCATTGCCGCTGAGCCACAGCACGTTCGTTCCACGCTCGATCGCCTGCTCGATTGCCCGATACTGCCGAAGATCCCAGTATTCATCGTGCCCCACGCTGAGAAAGACTCGACATCGTGACACGAAATCGACGTCCATGGTGTCTCGGTTCGAACCGTACGTCACATCGTAACCATGTTGCTCGAGCCAATACGCCAGTGGAAACTCCCACAAGAGAAACTCGCCCGACCCGATCGACAGCGGTGCATCGAAAATCTGGACATACTTCCCATATGGCCGATCGAAGCTGACTTGAACTCCCGGAGCATGCGCGCCATCAGGGTGGGTGTAAAGGGATTCGTTCAGCGGCCAGCGGTTGTACGCCTGCCACGTGTTATCGCTGCATTGAAAGAGGATGTCGGCCGGTCGCCGGTCGCGAACAATGAAAATAATATAACTCTGCCAATACGGCTCGTGCCGCGAATGCGGGATGGTTGTCAACTTGCCCAAGTAGACGCCGCTGGTCCAATTCCGGGGAATCGTAAACTCGATGGCAGGCTCCCAAAGACACTCGCGCAGACGACTCGGAGCCGGCTCCATCGACGGTACCGGTTGTGGTTTCCCCTTCAACGGTCCGAGTGTCGTCAGGTGGCGACCGCCTTTGCCCTGGTAGTAGCCGAGGCGATAAATATCGCACGTGAACGACCGCGCCGGTCGCGTACTGACGAAGATCGATAGTCGCTCACCGGGTTCGATCGACTGGTGCGAGGTGTAGCCCTCGATGAGTGACGTGCGGTAGCTTCCTTCGTTGATCCGGACTCGCGTGAGTTGCCAGTCGGTCGTGCCGGGACGTTGGTTCTCGCGGCGAATGAGGTCGGAGTCTCGCTGGGGCGCATCCGATGATTTGGCAGTAGCCGGCTGACCATGTGTGACGGCTCCAGCAGTCAACGGAAGTGCCGAAGCAGCACCTAGCAGGTGGCGGCGAGGCAACTTGATGGGATCGGACATGGGTGAATCTCGCAGAGGCGCGGAGGGGTTTTCTCGCGGAGGCGCAAAGAACGCGGAGTTTTTTTTGTTTTGTTTTTTTCTTTGCGTCTTCGCGTCTTTGCGCGAGTTGATTTCTCTCGCAGAGGCGCAAAGAACGCAGAGGGGGTTTCTTATTTGGGGTAAGTCTCAATCACGGTGCGCGATTCCGGGACAAAAGGAACTGAGATAAAGGATTTGGGGCTCAGCATCGTTGGGAAATCAGCCAATCATAGTATCCAAGAACGGCATTTCACGAGTTGGGAGGGCGAGGCTCCTGCCGAGCCGCGAAACTGCCACGACGGCATCGCAGACACGGATCCGTGAGTCGCATGGGACCAGCGTCGGGACAGACGATGTCGAGCCGGGTCGAGCAAACAAGACTCGCCTTGGCGGAAATCCGTTGCATGGATACGGTGCCTCACCTGGTGACGGGCATATGGCATTCCGGCTCGGCAGGAGCCTCGCCGCCTCGCCCTCCCAGTTCATAAGTTCGTCCAGTTTAGAGTTGCCATCATGCGGCATAGGGGTGTCAGTGTCTCACAATCGCACACCGTGATTCGGCCGACTGAAGTCGGGATTGGTGAACGTAGGAACTACATCTGTTATGAAACACCGAGGCACAGAGGGCACGGAGCCTTGGGGAGATTCTCTCGGCGTATTCTGTGTCTCTGTGTTTGCCTTTCTTTGCGTCTTCGCGTCTTTGCGCGAGTCTCCTACACCACACTACAATGATACCAAAAACGCCTCCAGGGCCTGACGGGCTCGCGAGATATGCGAGTGCGATCCCTTGAGTTTCAGGTCCAACTCGACCAGGTCGGCCGGCAGGCGCAAGGCGCGGGCTCGGCCCATTCGCCGCAGTCGTCGTTCGGCCGCCCCGATTTCCCAGTCCCACCGAAATCCTGCTTGCTGAATGGCCTCGCGCAGCCGCAGACGCTTCCCTCGACGCTCGGCCAACTGGTACAACCGAGCGGCCGTGGCGTAGCGGCGCAGGGACCACGTGAGTGAACCGAACAGGGCAGGGGGGGCCTCACCCGCGTCGAGCAACTCGTTGAGCTGTCCCAGTGCCTCGCCTGTGCGCCCGTCAAGTGCCGCGTCGATCATCTTCCAGGTCGTTTGCGTCCGCCAACTTCCGCAATGACGATCGACGAGACGTTCATCGATGCGGTCGTTGGTATACAAAGCCAGTTTAGCCAACTCCTGATCGAGCAACCCATAGATGGGGCCGATGCGATCCCACAGGAGTCGGGCGCCAGACTTGGTGAGTCGCCGGTCGTACCGCTGTTTCGCCCAGTCGATCAGCCATGCGACCGATCGCCCCGAGTCGGGCACCTGCTTTTTGCCTTGAAGACGTGTCGGCTCGTTGCATGAAATGATGGCCTTTTTGGCCGAGAGTTTTCTCGCCAGCGTCGTGTTGCCGGGGAGTTTGTCCAGTAGCAACAGAAGAGTAGCCGTATTCTCCTTTTTGTCGGCCATCTTTTCTAGACGCTCTTTGTAATCCGCCACGAGCTTGGCGGCTGGATCGACGATAACCAGACGCCGGGAGGTCGTGGCGAAGAGGAGTCCGGCATCGAGTTCATCGGCGACATCGCGCCATTCGATCGAGTCACCATCGAGGCGACTCGCCTGGCCTTCGCCCACCCATCGCCGTTCGAGTTCGCGGGCGGCCAGCGTTTGCAAGAAACGCTGGGTGCCGACAATTGCCATGACCGGTTGAGGCTCGAGTGGCTCCTCGGCCAACAGATCGAAAACGTGCATGGCAACCTCCCTAAGGAGTCGCAGTCCGACTCCTCAACTGGCCACGAACGCCAGATAGTAGAATATCCATCCGGTGACCGCTGTGGCGTACATCCCGATGGCTGCGATCTTACCCCATCGCCGATGTGTGAGGCTGTGGGGCGAGGGGCTGGGCGGACTTGGGAAATGGCGAAGTGCGGCGACGATGACGGCGATCCACAGGAGCGTCGTGGGGAGGGCGCACGCGAGATGAATCAGCAGGGCCCCCCATGCCAGACTCCAGCCTTCGCGCGAAAAGTACGGTGAGGGCTCGGCCAGGGAGCGCCAATCGGTGATGAACCTCATGTCGATCTCGAAGGCGGTGACGGCGATGAGCAAGACGATGCCGAGTGTCAGTTGGATCCGTTTGTGAAGCTGGTAATTCTGCTGGTATCGTACGAGGTAGAGGCTCCAGGAGAGCACCACGACCACCAGGACCATGGCGAGGACGACCAGGTCGAGCATCCAGGAACCGCGAGCGGGGAGGAAGCCGGAACCGACCAGCGCAACGCGAGATGGATCCATCGGCATCGTGACTTTCGTGACTGCGGCCCCAGGATGGCCGGAAAGGCCGGTCCGGCGGGGCGAATGGTTCGAGGCGGTTTCCCTGTAGGGGACTTTACGGGCGAGGCCCACCGGGCGTCAAGGACCCCGCTCTTTCAACTCGGTCCGTTGCGAGCCTGGATCGGAAGGGATAGTCTATCGAACAAGCCATCGGGGCCGAGTGGCGGAACTGGCAGACGCTCGGGACTTAAAATCCCGTGTCCGGGAACGGACGTGCGGGTTCGAATCCCGCCTCGGCTACTGACAACCTTGGATCACGCACCTGCGATTGCGCTGAGGATAGCCCTGCGGATCTCCTCCATCCGCTGTTCGTCGCGCACCTTTTCGCCCAGATCATCCACGACGTAAAAGACGTCGGTCACCTGATCGAGGTGCGTGCCGATCTTGGCCCCCTTCACATCGAGCCCAAGCATGAAAAGGGTTCGCGCTATGTCGTACAGCAGGCCGGTTCGATCGTATGCGAAGACCGAGAGAATCGTACAATCGGGACTCGTAGCGTTGTCGAACCGGACACGAATCGGCAATTCTTGCAAAGTCGGCTCCCCTCGGCCGCTCTGCCACACCTGCCGAAACTTGGGCGGCTCGGTGCGTTCTGGATCGAGCGAAGCAATGAGTTCCGCTTCGATTTGGCTTCGCCGCTCCTGAGCTGGTTCTCCTTCGAAGTCCGGATCGGCCACAACGAACCGATCGAGCACCCACGCGTCCCCCACGGTGTGGATTCCTGCCGAAAGGATTTCCAACCCTTGGCTCGTGAGCGCTCCGGTTAACCGGTGAAAGGCGCCCGGCACACGGCGGTCCGACGCGAGCACCGTATAGGCCGTTGTCCGTTGCTCCGGATAGTAGCGACTCCACGCCGTCACCGACTGGATGTCGGCCGAGGCCAACTTGCCAAGCAACTCGAGCAAGTCCTCGACGGGATCGGCCAACAGCAGTTCGCTCGGCACGAGATCCAATAGCGCCGTTTTCGCCTCCGTTTCGTCACTCGAAGTTGCAAGAGCCTTCAGCACTTCCTCCTTTTTGTTCTGTGCCAACCGGCTGGCCGGGCGATCTCCGAGGTCTTGGGTCAAGTGAGCTCGCGTCTGGAGGTAGAGTTCCGTCAGCAGCTTGAGTTTCCAGTCGTTCAACACACCCGGTCCGACGGCCGCCAGGTCGGCGCACGTCAAGATATAAAGCATCTGGAGCATGAAAGGCGAACCGACGGCTTGCGCCAGTTGCAGCCACGTCGCTTCGTCATAGATGTTGTGCTGCTGAGCTAGATGCGACATGAGAAGATGCTTTTCGACCAGCGTGCGCACCATGGCAACTTCGCGGGATGGCAATTCGAGGCGACGAGCCGTCTCCTCGGCCAAGTCGGCTCCTACTTCGCTGTGATCCCCCGGATAGCCCTTGCCCAAGTCGTGCAGCAACAGCGCCAAGTGCAACAGGTGCTTCGGTTGCAACTGGCGATACGCTTCGCCCAATTCATCGTCGCGCTGAAAGAACTCGGTCGCTCGTTGCACCGCCAAGATGCAGTGTTCATCGACCGTGTACTTGTGGTACTCGTTGAATTGCACAAGACAGTGCGCATGCCGCAGTGGAGGTACGAACAATTCCAGGATTCGCAGTTCGTGCAGCCGCCTTAGCAGGGTGCCCAGTCGTGCTGGATGAGAGAGAAATGACACAAATCGCCTCACGGCCTCCGGAGGCACTTCCCAGTCAGCTCGTTCGCGCATCGCGCGCCGGATCACCTGCCACGTATCATGGTCGATGCGCCGGTCGTACCAGTTCGCCAGGTCCATTAGCCGCAGTACCTCGCCGACGTCTTCGGTAAGGCGACCTTGCGTAGCCGGACGAGCGCGAATGTGAATTGGTCCTACGAGGTAATCGCGGGCGACTCGGTGACTGACGACGGGCTCGAGTGCCTTCGCCAAACGCGACCGAGGACGAACCGTGTCGTAGACGTGTCGCGATACGTCCCGGACTGCGCGCGTGTGTCGAAAGTACTCACGCATGAACGCTTCGACCGGTCGTTCGGCAGGCGATTCAGGATAATCCTGCTCACCGGCGATCCGAAGTTGCTCGGACCGACTGAGGACATCCTGCGCTCGTTTGGCATGAAAGTGCAGATCGTTTCGGAGCCAGAGCAGGAAATCGCGAGCTTGAGTCAACTCACGGTAGTCATCGGGCGCGAGCAGTCCTTGTCGCATCAGGCTTTCAGGATCGGTCGTGCCACTTTGGACGCCACCGAGCCACCGGACGAGTTGCCAATCGCGCAGCGCGCCGCGCGATCGCTTGATGTTCGGTTCGAGTAGATAGACGGTGTCGCCGAATCGCCGCCGCTCTTCGCGCCGGGCTTCCATGATCGCGGTCAGCAATGTTCCCGCGTTTCGGCGGCCATATCGACGGAAGGTGCGGACGAACTTCAAGAAGAGTTCACGGTCGCCGTGGAGCAATCGGCTTTCGAGCAGAGACGTCAGGATGCGAACGTCTCGCTGCGATTCGGCGATACATTCCGATATGGAGCGGACGCTGAATCCGAGCTGAAACCCGATGTCATAGATCATGCGGGAGAAGCGTCGGGCCAATTCCGCAAAATCGGCAGCTCGACGACGCCCGTGGACGAGCATCACGTCGAGATCGGAGTAGGGGGCCGTATCACGACGACCGTATCCTCCGTGGGCTACGAGGGCGAAGTCGGCCGGAAGATTGGGAAGCTCTTCCCAAACATCTTCGAGGACTCGCAGCAGCGACCGGTCGCACGCTTGGGCCCATTGGGCACACAATTGCACGGCCGGAACGCCGGCGTGGTGTTGTCGCTCGAGGTGCTCCCGTTGTCGCTCAAGCTCCTCCCGCAATTCGCGCACGACCGGGCGCATCCCGGAAACCGGGGACATGGCAGATTACCTCACAGCGCCGCTTCGCCGCGCTCGCCCGTGCGGATCCGAATCGCGTCCTGCAGATCGGAGATGAAGATCTTGCCGTCGCCGATCTCGCCCGTCTGCCCATGCTTGAGAATCGTGTCGACGACGCGGTCGAGGTTGTCATCGGAGCAAACGACTTCGATCTTCACTTTGGGCACGAAATCGACCGTGTATTCGGCTCCTCGATACATTTCGGTGTGCCCCTTTTGCCGGCCGTATCCGCGCACCTCCTGCACCGTCATCCCATGGATTCCGTGCTCATTGAGAGCATTCTTGACGTCCTCGAGTTTGAAGTGGCGAATGATGGCTTCGATTTTTTTCATGATGAATCCCTTGCACGCTATTGCCCGGAGAACCTGCCGCTACCGACGCGATGCACTCCCTCCACGCTCAGTTTATCGCACCAGCGCCGCAGTCGTCAGCCGGTAAAGATGTATCCCTCTTCTCCGTGTTCGGAGAGATCCAAACCTCGCATTTCGTCCTCCTGGCTGACTCGCAGCCCGATCGTCGCGTCGATCACCTTGAGCAGTACCAACGTCACAACGATCGAGAAGACTGCGGTGACGACGACCGCCACGATCTGTCCCACAAGAAGTGGTCCGCCTTCACTCACCGAATACAGAAGTCCATCGGCGTAGTCGGGAGCCACCGCACGTGTGGCAAAGATTCCCGTGAGGATGGCCCCGAGGGTCCCTCCGATACCGTGGACACCGAAAGCGTCGAGTGAATCGTCATAGCCGAAGCGCGTTTTCACGGCCGCACACGCGATGAAGCAGACGACGCCCGCCGCTGCGCCCATGATCATCGCTGGCAGCGGTTGGACAAACCCCGAGGCCGGAGTAATGCAGACTAATCCGGCCACGGCACCGGAGGCGGCCCCCAGCACACTCGGTTTGCCGCGGTACACCCATTCCACCACCGACCACGCCACAGCGCCGGCCGCCGCCGAGAAGTGTGTCACCACGAAGGCACTCGCGGCTAGTCCGTCCGCCGCCAACGCACTCCCCGCATTGAACCCGAACCAGCCGACCCACAACATGGCGGCTCCCAACGAAGTAAACGCCAAATTGTGTGGGCGCATGTCATCGTGGCCGTACCCGAGTCTCGGTCCGAGCACCAACGCGCAGACCAGGGCCGAGAATCCGGAACTGATATGGACGACGGTGCCTCCGGCGAAGTCGAGGGCTCCACCAGCGAACGCCCCGTCCGCTCCGAACGCCAAGACGCCTTCCGCCCACACCCAGTGACACAGAGGCGTATAGACGATCGTTCCCCACAACACCATCAGCGCCACCATGGCCGAGAATTTCATGCGCTCGGCGAACGCTCCGCAAATCAACGCCGGCGTGATGATGAAAAACATCCCCTGAAACACCATGTGCGTCAGCCGGGGAATTCCCAGACCCGGCACCATCGGCGCTTGCCCTGCTTCCATCTGGACGCCGCGCATCCCGAGGTAGTCCGCGTTGCCGATCCATCGACCGCCGTCACCGAAGGCCAGGGAGTAGCCCCACAGTCCCCACACCAGCGACATGATGGCCATTAGAAAGAGACACTGCATCATGACGCTCAGGACGTTCTTGCGCCGCACCAGACCGCCGTAGAACATGGCCAGTCCGGGAGCCGTCATGAAGAGGACCAGCGCTGAGGACGTGAGCATCCACGCGTTGGCTCCTGTGTCGAGTTCGGAGGCCGGAGTCTCCGGAGCTGCCGCGACCTCATCTTCCGGCGGTGCTTCCTCGCCGAAAACCCCAGCCGTTTCGATGCCTCCCCATAGAGCCGCGCATACCGCGATCGCTCCAACCCACCAACGCCTCGGTGAAGTCCTCATCGTTCGCTCGATCTTCTGCCGCCGCGCCCGAGGGACGCTTGCGAAAAAGCCTGTGCGTGTGTCTGGAGTGCCGCCTACCCGGCTCCGAGCTCGGGATCGGCGGTCAGACTATCCGATCGATGCACGCCTGTAAAGCAGGTGTCGGGGAGGGGAGGGCAGGGGGGGGTCAGCGCGAGGCTGGATGCCAAAACGTCTCGGCTCGTCCCTCGCGATGGTTGGCTTGCCGAGCCAAGACGAACAGCAGATCGCTCAGACGGTTGAGGTACACGAGGATCTGTTTGGGGCGCCGTGGCGACGAGGTGGCGAACTGCACCACCCGTCGCTCCGCTCGCCGGCAGACGGTCCTCGCCAGGTGCAACCCGGCGGCGACCGGCGTCCCGCCAGGCAGGACGAACGTCTTGAGTGGGGGAAGCTCGGCCTGGCGCTCGTCGATCGCCGCCTCCAGCGCGGCAATCCTGGCACTGCCGTCCCATACGGTCTTCGACTGCACGGGATCGGGACTTGCCAGCTCGGCACCGATGTCGAAGAGATCTCGCTGGACTTGTTCCAGCAGTCCGAACCACGGCGACTCTGGTTCAGACCACGCCAGCACCAGTCCCAGGCACGCGTTGAGTTCATCGACTTGACCGTAGGCTTCGATCCGGGCGTCCGTCTTCGGCACTCGGCCGCCTCCGTACAGGCCCGTCGTTCCGTCATCGCCGGTCTTCGTGTAGATCTTCGCCATCGGATTCTCCCCACCGAAGAGGCTCTTGCCAGTAGTCGGCCACCGCCTTGAGCAACGGATCGATGGCCATTTTCTGAATCGACGCTTGCGGCGGCCATGGCCACCACCGATACGATTCATGCTCGGTCACGTGCACTTCGTGCGGCTCGATAAGCTCCCCCAAGAAAATCGCCAACACCTTGGGAACCCAACGGTCGGGCTGCCGGCGAGGCCGCACCTCATAGCGGGACTCGTAGCGAAACCCCGGATCGAGTCGAATCGCCTCACGGGGAATGCCCGTCTCTTCTTCGAATTCTCGCAAGGCGGCTTCCTGTTCCGATTCTCCCGGCTCAAGGTGGCCCTTGGGAAGGTCCCACCGATCGGGGTGGCGCATCAGTAAGAACTCGTGACCGGGAGTCCGCCGAAAGACGAGGACGCCGGCTGCGCGAATCGGCACTGCATCCTTTCCCATCGAATTTCTCTTTCTCGTAACCGTTTCGCCGAATGGACTTGGTATTCGCGGAATCTGGAAGTCTTACGCATTGTGAAGCAAAGATTGCGAAACACAGAGGCACCCAGACGGTATGGAGTCCTCGTCGCAACATGTGGCGTGCGGGCAACACGCCATCATGAGCGACCTGCCACCGTCGCGCCAAGCGGCGCAACGTGACATGTGTGGCTTGAATTCCGCCCAGTTCCTCGCGGAATCGACGACGTGACTCGCCTACCGGCCCCGCTGCCGGTGCTAGGTTTTCTTGAAGCATGTAACGAACCCAGCCGGCGTAGTTCCCGTCTTCGGGCGCCCTGGTTGCGGCTGGAAGTTTTGTGACAGCTTCTCAGTTTCCGCTGCCCCAGTTTGGAGGTCGCGGATCGGCGGCAGGTCGCCGACGCGGCGCTCACCCGAATGCCGGGAAATGCCGACTCGAGCTGCCACCGTAACCTAGAGTCCTGATGAGTACCGGGTGACCCACCGGACCGCCTCGAGGCGACTTTCCGGCGAGTTCCCACAGCCGTATCCCCCTTCGCATTGCCGAGATCTCCATGGGTTTTCTCAAGCGATTCTTCAACAACGTGCTGCATGAGACGCCGCCGACCCCTGTCGCTCGCAGCAACAGTTTCGAAAACCTGACTGCCGAAGAACTCGAAGCGCATCTGGCGATCGACACCTACGGTGCGTTTCGCCTGACCGCGGCCGTTCGCCCGGCATACAACCTGCAAATCGTGCCCAAGCAGGGTTACCGCCACGACTCTTACCAGGACGAGGAGGGTCAGGTCGAAGTTCCCGTGCTGATGGCGTCAGCGACTCGGGAGATCCTCTTCGACCTCTTCCTCGAACTCCTCGATCCGCTCGGACCGGTCGTGGATGTCGTTCTGGAGACGAGTCACCACCATGACGGTGGTGGCCATCTCGATCTCTACCGAGAACACATCGACCTGCCGGTGCTCAAGAGCACTCTTTGGGAATACGAGGACCTGCTCCTCAATGATGGCTGCACCGGCATCGCCGTCCTGAACCCGGCGACTCCGCAAGAGATCCAGTTCGACGAACACAAGATGCTCATCGTCTACGGTGAGCCGCTTGCCGAGTTCGAACATATTCTGCAGCGCAACGACGTCTATCCGGATCCTCGCTTGAGGTTCATCACGGAAGCCGAACATGTCCACTCATCGAGCGACGACTATTATCGCGTGTTCGAAGAACTCACGATGAGATTGGGGATGGAGACGGCCGTCTGTTAACGTGGGTGGACGCCATCTGCGGGCTGACGCCATCTGCGGGCTGGCGCCCGCAGCTAGTTCATGTCGCCGCTTCGCGGCTGGGGTGGAACGCTTCGCGGCTGGTGGACGCCAAGGCCAGCCCCATTCCCATCTTTGCGTCTTTGCGTCTTGGCGCGAGGCCTCCCACTCTGCGGGGTGATGCCATCTGCGGGCTTACGCCATCTGCGGGCTGACGCCCGCAGCTAGTTCATGTCGCCGCTTCGCGGCTGGGGTGGAACGCTTCGCGGCTAAACCTCGAACTCAGAACCGGCAACCCCGAACCAGGAACCGGAAACCAGGAACCCCCTCACGCCTCCCGTTCCCTCTCCGCGTGCTCCGCGTCTTGGCGAGGGGATTTCCTTCTGCGGGCTTACGCCATCTGCGGGCTGGCGCCCGCAGCTAGTTCATGTCGCCGCTTCGCGGCTGGGGTGGAACGCTTCGCGGCTAAGATCGGAACCAGGAACCAGAAACCCCCTCACCCCTCACACTTCACACCTTACACCTCACCCTTCACACTTCAAACTTCACACTTCACACTTCACACTTCACACTTCACACTTCAAACTTCAAACTTCACCCCTCCCCCCGCCGTTCCATCCGCAGGAATCCGACCGGCAATTCCGTCACCCCTCGCATGACATAGTCCGCCAGCGCTTCGGCGATCGCCGGCGCGAATTTGAATCCGTGGCCGGAGAATCCCGCGGCGATCCAGACGCGTTCCCAGCGAGGATGGCGGTCAACCACGAAGTGTTCGTCCGGCGTCATCGTGTAGAAGCAGACAGCATGCCCCGTTGCCGACGTCGAGCAGCTCGGCATCGACGTTTCCAAAAACCGCTTCACCCGCTCCTGGTCTCTCGGGTCGACCGAACGATCGGCCACCAATGGATCACTTACCGGCTCGCCCCCCGAGTGCTCGGCGACCTTCAATCCCCGCTCGTCGATGGCGGGAAAACCGTAGAAGATCCCCTCGGGCGTTTCGACCAGGAACGTGGGGAAGCCCGAGTCGAGTTGGAACGATTGGGGAGCCTGGAACCAGTGGAGGTGCTTCTTGAGCACAGTCAGCGACAAACCCGTGTCGCTCAAGAGTTCCGGTCCCCAAGGTCCGGGAGCGACGACAACCTGGTCGGCAGCGAAACGCTTCCCCTTCGCGGTCTCGACGGTGACTCCCGTCGCGTGAGACTCGATGCGGCTCACGATCGTGCCGAACTGCAATTCGGCTCCGTGCCTCCTTGCTTCATCGAGAGACGCAGCGACGCATTTTTCGACGGCCAGGAAACCGGCGCCCGGCTCCCAGACGGCCGACCAGGCATCGGGAACGGCAAACTGAGGGAACTGCCGGCGCGTTTCCGCGGCGTTCCAGCATTCTGCGTCGAGTCCGTGGCGCCGGACGCTCTCCAGCACGCCGGGAAGGACCGCACCATCGGGCGGACCGATCTGCAGCAGTCCACACTGGGTCAACAGCGATTGGCCGCTCGATTCTTCCAGCTTTTGCCATCGTGCGTAGGCTCGTTCCACGAGCGGCACGTAATCGGGATGCTCGAAGTAGGCGCGGCGGATGATGCGCGTCGCCCCGTGCGAACTGCCCCGGTCATGCGGAGGTGTGAAGCGGTCGATGCCCAGGACACGAAGTCCCCGCTCGGCCAGTGCCGCACACGTGGCACTCCCGATGCCTCCCAATCCGATCACGATGGTGTCGTAAGATGTCATTTGGCCATCTGCGGGCTTGCGCCCTAATCTGCGGGCTGACGCCCCCTGCGGGCTGACGCCCGCAGCTATTGCGTGTCGCCGCTTCGCGGCTTGATGGAATGTATTTCTCTTTGCCCTGCGGGCTTGCGCCCGCAGCTATTGTATGTCGCCGCTTCGCGGCTGGGGTGGAACGCTTCGCGGCTGGTGGACGCCAAGGCCAGCTCCATTCTCATCTTTGCGTCTTTGCGTCTTGGCGCGAGGCCTCCCTCTCTGCGGGCTGACGCCCTCTGCGGGCTGACGCCCGCAGCTATTGTATGTCGCCGCTTCGCGGCTGGGGTGGGACGCTTCGCGGCTGGACCACGAACCACGAACCAGGAACCAGAAACCAGGAACCCCGAACCTATCTTGCGATTTCAAAGTCCAGGAACGTTTGGCCGAATTTTTCGCCTTTGACGTCTTCGAGTGTCAATTCAAGTGTATATCGGCCGGGGGCGATATTGCGAGGCATGTAGATGCGGTAGGCGACGAAGTAGTCTCGGAGAAGATTGCGTGACACCTGTTTGGCACGTGGCAACTCTTGTTGAGCGACGCGTCGCCGTTCCCCATCGAGAATGTGATACGTCCCTCGAAACTCGGTTTCGAAACGTTCGCCTTCGCCCACACCACGCTCGCTCGGCGCGGAAATCCGCTCAAAGGCGAAATTCTCGATCTCGACATACAGAAGCACTTCCTGATCCGGCTCGAAGCGGTACGGCCGGAACTTCTCGACGTCGGCGTAGCCGAAGACGTTCTTGCAGAAGGCGGCGTTGCGAAGGTCGAGCGTACTCACGGCGGCCAACTCGGCGTTCGCCTTCCGTAGGTGCTCGAGCATCCTTGCCGCTCGCTGACTCACCACCGGCGTCCGATTCGCCTCGGTGGCCAAGTGCAGGGCGAACAATTCGGCACGCCAAAACGCGGCTTCACGGCCTTGGACGTAGCGGAACTCCTGCAGTGCGTTCTCCTCATCTCCGGCTGCCACCTGCAACATCCGCAAAATGACTTCGCGCCGAGCCAACTCGGCGTCCGAGAATTGTTTGGCAGTCTCCTCGTCGTCGAGTTCCCTTCGCAGGGCGGCGATTGAGCGCTGGAGCGACGTGTGCCAGTCGAGGTCCGCTTCCGCGCGGCTCGCTTCGCGTTCGGATTCGGAGGACGACGCTAGTGCGGTCTCTCGAGTGTCGTCAGCACCACCGGTACGGCGCGAATCTGTCGACGCCAACATGGGTGCTCGACTGCCAGAAAGCGAGTCGTGCGACTCCTCTGCTGAGGATTCTGTGGTTCCCTGCAATGGAGCTCGTGTCGCCGTTGGCTCAGTCGGGCGGCGTTTGGCGGAAAAAGTCTTTTTTCGTCTCGGGTGGGAACGGCGTGATGGAGTCGTTCGCGTGTCGGGCGACGAGCGTCCAGAGTCGCGGGAAGGATTATTCACCGAGTCTTCCGTTCGGGATTTTTCTTTCCTCGCGGTATCCGCCTTCCCACTTACATCGACGTGGCGGACTTGAGAGAGCACGCGCACGGCTTCCCAAATACGCTGCCGGGCGTCGGGAGGCAGTTTGGCCAGGTCGGCTTCATAGTCGTCCAGAATGTCGCTTACGGGTGACGCGTCTTCCGCTGCGTCCGTAGCTGCTTCGTTTTCGGTGGTTGCGTCAGGATCGAGGGAAACATCTGCCGAGTCGGTTGCGGCTGCCGGAGTTTCGGTCGGTTGCCGGTGGAACCAGGGTGCAGCGCAGCCGGTACTCAGCAAGAGCCCGAGAAGGACGAAGGGGGCTCTGCGACAACTCGATCCGAACACGATGCGAATGGTGCTCATCGCCACTTGCATGTTTGCACAGGAGGATGCGCCCACCGACCTTGCCGCAAGAGAGGGCGCGGGTCGAGACGATAAGCGAAGCGACTCGCGCGATCAAGAGAAACTGGGGGAGATAGCCCGATCGATCTTGGCCAGGACTTCCCCGATCGATTCTCGGAAAATGGCAGCTGCCAGATAATCGAGCGGAGTCTCGTCGCGGTTGATGATGACCAGTTTGGCGCCACTTTCGGCGGCCATCTGAGGCAGGCTTGCGGCGGGATGCACGACCAGCGAGGAGCCGATGGCGAAGAAGAGGTCGGATTGGCGAGCGGCTCGAGCGGCCGAGGCGAGCACATCGGCGGGGAGTGCCTGGCCGAAGGAGACCGTGGCGTGCTTGAGTATCCCTCCGCATATGGGGCAAGGGGGCGGCTCTCCAAGCCGTTCGTATTCCTGAGTCATCTCCTCCGTGGCGAATCGCCGCTCGCAATCAAGGCACATGACCTCGAGCGCGGTACCGTGCAGTTCCCAAACGACCCACGAGCCGGCTCGCTGATGCAACCCGTCGATGTTCTGCGTGATGACGCCTTGCAAGAGTCCCGCCTGTTCCCACTTCGCGAGAATCTGGTGGCCGGTATTCGGTTGGGCGTCTCCGAAATCGCGATAGCAGATCGTCTTTTGACGCCAGTACTCGCGCCGGGCTTCGGCACTGGACAGGAATTCGTCGAAATAGACGGGCTGCGTCTGAGCCCAGATGCCGCCCGGGGATCGAAAGTCGGGAATCCCACTTTCGGTACTGATTCCGGCTCCGGTAAACGCTACCGCGTTTTGCGATTCTTGCAACCAGCGAGCGACCGTTTCGATCATCGGATTTCCGCGGGTTCGTGCAGGAGATGGAACACACTATTAAGCGTGATGAGCTTCCAGTCTTGCTCATAACGCAAAATATTGACGCCTGCGTTTTCCTGGCTGAGCGACCGGGCTCGGCGCAGCGGAATGCCCAGCACGGAAGCCAGAAACGTGCGGTTGACGACGTTGTGGCCGACGACGGCAATCGCCTCCCCGCGGTGTTTTTCCGCCAAACGTGTCAGCGCGGGCAAGGCGCGGTCTCGAACCTGCGAGAGGTTCTCCCCGCCGACGTAGCCATACCGGTCCGGCTCGGTCGTGAATCGCAAGTAGGCTTCCGGTTCGGTTTGCTCGATTTCCACCCAACTCCGACCTTCCCATTGGCCGACGTCGACCTCCGCCAAGTCCGGCTCGATCCCGACTTCCAGATGATGAGGAGCGGCGATCACTTCGGCGGTTTCTCTCGACCGCTTGAGCGGACTGGCATAGACGGCCGCCAACGGAATATCGGCAAGCAGTTGAGCCGTTTGGTCTGCCTGCCAGCGGCCGGCGGGGGAGAGGGCCAGGTCAACACCGCGTCCCTGCAATCGAGGTGGGTGAGCTCGGTTGTTGGCAGTGGCCCCGTGGCGAATCAGGTAGACGATCGTACGGCCGGGCCTCGGCAGAGGCAAACTCATGATGGCAATTTCCTCACGTAAGCTGGCGCAGTTCCAATGGCCGCATTGTAAGCGGCGGGACGGCAAACGTGCGAGAGGCGTGATGGGGCATCGGCGGGCTCGAGGGACACGCCGTCGCCGGCCGTTGCCCCGCGGCGTCGCCGCGGCTAGAGTCTAACTCGTCATCTTCGAGTACCCTCCCGTTCCCATCCAGCTTCGTCGGCAACCCGGTGACTCGCGTCTTTTCCATCTTGGCTGTGCTCTCGCTCCTTGCACTGGGGACGAACATCGTGCTCGGGCTGCGCACCGGAGACTTGGCGGCCGAAACGCGGCAGATGCGGGAGGTGGCCGATCGGTACAAGCAGATTGCCCGCTCGCTTCTCAAGGATGCTGAGGAGAAGGAGGCGGCTCGAGCTGCCTTCGAGCAAGCTCGCTCCGAGTTCCAACCGAAGCTGGCTCGCCTGACGCTCCACATCTGGGTCGGCATTGTCGCCGGCCTGTTGACGCTCTTGGTCAACGCCGTCGCCATCACGTACTTCTTGGGAACGGCGCGTTGGTGCCGCGAGGTTGTCGAGACGTATGACTTGGATCGGGACTTGGCGCAGCAGAGTCTGGCTCACAAACGCCGCGTCTTTTTCCTCGCCTTCATCTCGATGGCCGTCATCCTCGCGATCGTCGTCTTTGGAGCTTTGGCCGATCCCGTTCGCAGCTACCGAAGTGACTTGAGCGAACTGACGAGGTGGCGTCTGACCCATTTTTTCCTGGCGCTCCTGGGGACCGGTTGGATCGGGTTGGCGTATTACTGGCAAATCCAGCGAGCGGCCGCCAACGCTCGGATCATTCGTACGATCATGGAGCAGGTTGAGCAGAAAGCGGCGGAAACGATCTTGGGAGACCAGACGTGAAGGCCGTCGTGCAGCGAGTTTCGTCGGCATGTGTTCGGGTCGACGGCGAAGTCGTGGGGCGCATCGGCCGAGGGCTGCTCGTGCTGCTTGGGGTTGCTCGAGGCGACACCGAAGACGAGGTTCGCTGGATGGCCGACAAACTCATCGGCTTGCGCATCTTCGAGGACGATGCCGGCAAGATGAACCTCGACGTCCAGCAAGTTGGTGGAGCCATGCTGGTCGTGTCGCAGTTCACGCTGCTGGGCGACTGCCGCAAGGGGAGACGCCCCAGCTATACCGATGCGGCTCCGCCAGAG
The DNA here is from genome assembly GCA_015490875.1 of Planctomycetaceae bacterium. Classification (GTDB taxonomy): domain Bacteria; phylum Planctomycetota; class Planctomycetia; order Pirellulales; family Pirellulaceae; genus S141-3. Next base: position 1,164 of record WFWZ01000363.1, on the reverse strand, counting down.
GAAGCCGAGCGACTTTACGAGCAGTTCGTGGCGGCTGTTGGAAGCCGGGGGATTCCGGTCGAGACAGGTCGGTTCCAGGCGATGATGCAGGTGGAACTGGTCAACGAAGGCCCTGTGACACTCATCGTCGAACGCCCGCCGTCAGCGTAGCACACGGGACTCGCGAGCGTGTTCGCGGGTCCGCGCGTTGTTATGGCGTTCGTCGGCGACTTGGTGGGCAGGAGTGGCGCCGTTTGTGTCGTGCGGATGGACTTGTGTGAGCCATTTCGGCTGGAGGACGACGATGGCGACGAGGATGGCCAGTTTGCCGTACGTGGAGACATTGGCCCAGAGGCTGCGGGTGGTCCAAAACTTGAGTGCCGTGCCGAACGACTTTTTCAGGCGGACGCGCACGCCTTTGCGTTCCACACTCCAGATCTCATCGAGCACCAGGTGACTCATGAAGCCCAGCCACGCTCCGACGGCGGTATAGATGGCCAGGAACTGGCCGTGGGCGTAAGCGAGAATGTAGACCAGCAGCCCCACACTGAGCGACGCTGGAATACTGTGCCACATGCCTCGGTGGACCGTGTATTTCTTGAAGAGCTTGCTGACGCCGAAACGCATGACGAAATAGGTGAGGATCCCGACTACCAGTAACGTATGAGGGGGCAGGCCGGTATCGCGCAGGCGGGCCATGACCATCATCGGGACGATGGCTGAGAGGAAGGCGAAGGTTTCGCGCACGGGGACGCCTGAATCGCTGTCGAGGTCCGGGAGCATCCCACCGAACGAGCAAAGGGTGCCGGCGAGAATGGCCTCGTCGGCTGGAACGTCGAGGTAGTAATAGCCGGCCAGCCCATAGCCGATGCCGCACGCCGTGCTGACCGAAATGTGCGTCTTGAAACCTGCCATCGCGCATCCTTTCGCTGGTAGGGGGGCCGAGTCGCCGCAGATACGGTACTCGACGGGCCGTTTATCTCAAAAGAACCAGAGTGGATGCAAGGGCGTTTTGGGAAGTTTGAAGTTTGAAGGGAGAAAGGAGAAGGGTGAAGGGTGAAGGGTTTTTAGCTCGGGGGTTTCTGGTGTGGGGTCCAGCCGCGAAGCGGCGGCAGGCAATAGCTGTGGGCGTGAGCCCACAGAAGGCGCCAGCCCACAGCTGTCTCTTATACACATCTCCGAGCC
>WFWZ01000362.1 GCA_015490875.1 Planctomycetaceae bacterium | reverse complement strand
TTATACTGGTCGTCCCGTCAGCGCCGAGACGGTCAAACGACCACCGATCTGGAAGGAAAACTGGGCAAGCCTTCGTGAAAGTAGGCAGAGTTTGGCCGTAGTGGCCTGACAATTGTGATTTGCGGCACTAGGGCATTCGCCATGGTACGGCGAGATGACCTTTTAGGAGCGGCACCCGGCGTGCCCTTCGCGTAGGCAGCGTCTCATCGCGAGGCGCGCCAGCTTGCGGGCTGTGGCTGTCAGCGGTAGCGTCTCGACTTCCGACCGTTCGCACCACCGGTATCCGTTCTTCGGTTGGGCGCGCCTAGAGTCAGCGGGAGAGGCTCGAAAACAGTCGAGTCGAATCCGGTAGCGCGTCACGCTGTGTCGGATCACCGAAAGAGGCTCACAAATGCCGACTTCGATCCCCGTCTCTCGCTGCACCAGCGCCCGGACCTCCGTGCGTGTCGGAGGTTCGTCTCTCGCCATCTCCAAATGCACGCGAACAAAGTCCCAAAGTCCCGTCCACCATTCGCCCTCACCGCACTGGCGCAGCGCCCAGCGGCCTCCATCCTCGAGCACGACTGCGACGGCCTGCAGCGGCGTCGCCGTAGGACGCTCCTCCCGTCCTTCCGTCGTTTCCGTTTCGCCAGATGCAAAGGCCGCGCACCAACGCTGCAGCGGACACTCCCAGCATCGCGGTGCCTTGGGAGTGCAAACGAGCGATCCCACATCAATGAGGGCGTTGTTCCAGTCGGCCACGCGGTCGCGAGGCAACAGGCGCTCGGCGAAAGCCCACAGCTCGCGATCGCCCCACTCGGAAGCCGGTCCGCTCAAGCGTCGATAGAGCCGCCTGGTGTTGGCTTCGAGTATGGGGAGGCGCCGATCGAGGGCAAAGGAGAGAATGGCGTGAGCCGTGTAGCGCCCGATTCCGGCCAGTTGCTGGAGTTGTTCTACGTCTCGAGGAATCCGGCCGCCGAACGCTTCGGCGACCTGCCGGGCAGCGCGATGCAAATTGCGGGCACGGCGATAGTAGCCCAGGCCTTCCCAAAGTCGCAATACTTCTTGCTCGGGAGCACGCGCGAGCGCCCGGACCGAGGGAAAGGCGTCGAGAAACCGGCGGTAATACGGAATGACGGTGGCCGCCTGCGTCTGCTGGAGCATGATTTCGCTGACCCAGACGCGATAGAGCGACCGGTTCCTTCGCCAAGGTAGATCACGGCCATGTCGATCGTACCAGCGTCGCAGCGAGCGGCGCATGGCTGTGCGCGCTCGACTCTCCTCCAGAAGATCCGCCATCCTCGACGTCCACTCCCTTGTCACTCGGGCGTCCGGGAAGTCTTCAATGCCCACCGCCACAGACCGACGAACAGGCCGACGCACGCCAGCACGATCAGGGCACGCCACCACCGCCGATCATCGTTCCACACGACCGCCACCGCCCCCGCCAAACCGATCCCCCAGAGCAAGACGCCCCAGAGGATCCAGTCGATCGGCGACTTGCGCGGATGGTCATTCATGAGTCGGCGATGATCCGGAAGGAGTTTCCGATTCGGCCGTGGCCGGTATTTCCAGCCGACGCACCTGCGTGAACTCGTCGATCGTCACCGTCGTCAACTCGCCATCGTCGCGCCGAAGCACCAGAATGTCGCTGAAGACCTTGTCATCGGCGTGCCGCTGGTAGTGGAGCCCGTGACGGCGCCGATCGATGCGTTCGACCGTCCCTTGTGTCGTCGTCGTCCACCGCCGGAACCCGACTTTCACTTCGTGCACCACTTCGACCCGGTCGCCGGGAATCAGACTTCGAACGGTCTCGTAAACGCTTGGTGAAGCCATCGACTCATCTCCTTTCCCGGCTCGTGCGGATGCCCTCAGTCGACTTCCTTCGCATCGATCCAAGTCATGAGACGGCGAAGCCGCCGGCCGACTTGTTCAATGAGCAAGTTGCGGTCGCGCCGCCGCATCGCTTTGAATGCGGGAGCCCCCGCTTTGTTCTCGAGAATCCACTCACGCGCGAACTGGCCCGTTTGGATTTCTCGCAGAATCCGCTTCATTTCCGCTCGAGTCTCATCCGTGATGATCCTGGGCCCGCGCGTATAATCTCCATACTCGGCCGTATTGGAGACACTGTACCGCATGTAGCTCAAGCCTCCTTGGTAGAACAGATCGACGATCAGTTTGAGCTCATGCAGGCATTCGAAGTAGGCCATCTCCTCCTGGTAGCCCGCCTCGACCAGCGTCGCAAAGGCCGCCTTGACCAATTCGCTCACGCCACCGCAAAGCACGACCTGTTCCCCGAACAAGTCGGTCTCGGTCTCCTCGGCGAACGTCGTCTCAATCACGCCGCCGCGCGTCCCACCGATGGCTTTGGCGTACGCCAATCCAATCGCCAATGTCGACTCGGCCGCTCCCTCCCCGACGGCAATCAAGCAGGGAACACCCCCGCCGTTGGCGAACTCGCTCCGCACAAGATGCCCCGGTCCCTTCGGCGCGACGAGCAGCGTATCGACTTCCGGAGGCGGCTCCACCTGACCGAAGTGGATATTGAAGCCGTGGGAACACATGAGGATGTTGCCGGGTGAGAGATGATCCCGGATGTGCTTGCGATAGACGCCCCCCTGCACTTCGTCGGGCAGAAGGATGTTCACGATGTCGGCTCGCTTTGTCGCCTCTTCCAAGGGAAGTGGTTCGAAGCCGTGTTGGACGGCGAGATCATAATTGGGGCTGCCCGGGCGCTGTCCGACGATGACGTCGCATCCGCTGTCTCGCAAGTTCTGCGCCTGCGCATGCCCTTGCGAGCCGTATCCAAGGATGGCGATGACTTTGTCTTTGAGTACGGAAAGATCGGCGTCATCGTCGTAATAGATCTTGGCGGTCATGGATAGGAGTCTCCTTCTGTGGTCAGTGGATCCGACGGGGCGGTGCGTCCCCCATTTCAAGTGTTTGTGGCGGCTCGAGCCGCCTGCTGCGACGCCCCCTCCGCCTTGCCTCGTGTGTCTCCATTGAGGTCGCCGCGTACCATGGCGATGCGTCCCGTCCGAACGAGTTCGACGATTCCGTAGGCTCGCATGCGGTCGATAAAGGCCTCGATCTTCTGCTCCCGTCCCGACAACTCGATCATCATGTGCTCTTCGCTGACGTCGACAATCTTGCCTCGAAAAATATCGACCAGCTCGCGAATCTCGCTGCGAGTCGGTCCGGGCGGAGCGGCCACCTTCAACAGCATCAAGTCGCGCTCGACATAGTCTCTCGAGCTGATATCGTCGACGCGCACGACCGTGACGATCTTCTCGAGCTGCTTGCGCACTTGCTCGAGTACCCGGTTGTCTCCCACGACGACGAAGGTCATGCGGGAGAGTTCGGGGTTCTCGGTCTCGCCCACCGCGAGGGAGTCGATGTTGTAGCCTCGCGAGGCCAGCATGCCGGAGATGTGCGCCAGCACACCCGGGACGTTCTGGACCAGAGCACTGAGGACGTGGCGGATCTGATTCGACATGAGGCTGGATCGGGTGGGAGTGGGACGGGTCGGGCGACCCGCACTGTTCCAAGCTCAAAAAACCGCCGGCTCGGAGATGGCACCGAGCCGGCGGGAGGCAGCACGCCCGGCAGGATTCGAACCTGCAACCCTCGGTTCCGAAGACCGATGCGCTATCCAATTGTGCCACGGGCGCGTGTCTAGATTCGGCTTCGAAGCTCCTCGAGCCCTCGAAAACCGACCCCGTATTTTAGCCGGATCGTCGCAGCCTTCAAGTTGGCCTGCCACGGCGGCTACCGCCGGCGCTCGGCGTCGGCTCGCGGTGCGCGTACTCCCCGGCGAGACATGGCGCTTGGTCAGCGCCACGCCTGGAAGAAGCGGAGGATGTCGTTTGCGGTCACGAAGAGGATCAGGGCCAGCAGTCCGAGGACGCCGATCATCGTGAGCGCCCCTTGGACATTCTCATTGACCGGACGGCCGGTGATGCCTTCGATGGCGAGGAAGACCATGTGGCCTCCGTCGAGCGCCGGAATCGGGAGGAAGTTCAGGATCGCCAGGTTGACGCTGAGGAACGTCAGGAACAGAAGGAGCCGCGAGGTTCCTTCCGAGGCCTCCCGACCGGCGATCGTGGCAATCGCCACCGGCCCGGCGAGGTGGCCGACCGAAAACTGTCCGGTGACCAGTTTCTGGACCATTTCGATGACCTGCCCGAACTTCCGCTTGGTGAATCGCCACCCCAGTCGGAAGCCGTCGGAAACCGATTCGGCGCGGTGGATCCGGCTGATCGGCTCGAGTATCAACCCGCGGTCCGCCACGAAGAGGTCCTCTTTGGTTTGCGGCGTAAGGACCACCGTCCGTTCCTTGGCTCCTTTGTTCTTGCCCCGAACGACAAGCCGCAGACGCGTCGTCGTCGGCAAGGTCTGCAACGTATTCATGCAGTAAACCCAATTCGGGATGTTTCCAAGTTTCTGTTCTTTTACCAGCGCGCGGACATAGGCCTTTGAAAACTCATTGGATAGTCGCTTCTTGTCCTCTTCGGAGACGACGAACCAGAGAGACAACAACTCGTCACCGGCTCGGATGCCCGCTTTATCCGCGGGCGAGCCGGGAACGACGGCTTCGGCCACGCTTTCCAAAGGGAACGCGATCCCGATGGCATCGACGGCCGCCATGGCCGCCGGCACGTGCGATTCGGTGGTGGGCACGTCATCGGTGAGTGTCACTTTGAGGGAAGCCTCTTCGGTCGAACCCTTTCGTTGGACGACGACCGTGACTTCTTCACCGGCTCGGCGCAGCAGACGCTGCCCCAGCGTCAGA
>WFWZ01000361.1 GCA_015490875.1 Planctomycetaceae bacterium | reverse complement strand
CGTGGCGGCCTCGGAAAGATGGCTCGGTGGTGTGTCTCTTCCAACTTGTCCATCGAGAACGGGGGTCGCAAAGATGGCTCGCTTTTCATCGCTCAAACGCGCTTCCTCCGGCGCGACGTCGCCAAATGTGAAAATGCACAAGCGGGGGGGGTAGGCAAACCCTCCAGGCGAAGGAGAAAACGTAGTCGGCGCCAGTCGCTCCTGGAACCCCTCGAACCGCGACTCGTCCTCAACGCCGCCCCCGTCGCACTCCCCGATCCCCTCTATGAAACGCCTCAAGACACCCCGCTGACCGTGACCAGCCAAGGCACGACTTTGCTCGACAACGATTGGGATCCCGAGGGATCGACGATCACCGCCACACTCGTGGACAACCCCACTCACGGCTCGATCTCGGGATTCGGCTCCGATGGCACCTTCACCTACACGCTGACCGACAAGTACGGCAACAAGATCCACTTCGACAGCTCGGGCAAGATCACCTCGCGCGTCGATGCGAACAACAATTCGACAAGCTACACCTGGATTCGACAAGCTACACCTGGAACAGCAACGACGAGCTGACCCAGATCACCGACCCGTTCGGACGTGCCATCACATTCGACTACACGACCGCGAATCAGATTTCCATTACCGATTTCGCCGGCCGAAAGACGGTGCTTCACTACAACGCATCCGGCGAGCTGACATCGATCACCCTGCCGATCCCGACGGAACCGGTCCTCTTACGGCACCGGTGACCAGTTATACTTGGGACAGCTTCGGCCGGCTCGCTACAGTGACCGATCCGGCCGGAGGCGTCACGACGTATGGCTACGACGACAACGGCAACTTGATCAGTCTGAAAGATGCCATCGGCAACGAAACGACGTTCGGATACGACGGTTTGGATCGATTGACGCTTGAGACCGATGCGCTGGGGAACGCCGGCTCCGACGCTGACGATCGACACGCTGGCCTAACGCCTTCTTCCGGGCTCAAGGGTCGTTCGACCTGCCAACTGCCTTTAAGCTCGCCCGTCAATCCTCTCAGAGGTAAGACCATCGACCGGAGAGCCGTATGCGGGAGAACCGCACGTACGGTTCGGAGGGGAGGGGGCCTGGGAACGCAACCGGGCTTCCTTACCCCTATCAGAGAACGGTGGCCTCGACACAGACACGTCGGCTCGCTATAAGCCGCTCTACCTGGCGGGGTCTTACGTTGGCGAACGCCCGTTTCGTTCCGCGGAATCGTGCACTGCCACACGGCGACACGACCTTCAAGCTCCTGCCCGCTTTGTCACGATACCCATGGGCACTCGTAGTTACCGCCTCTACCTGTTCTACCTGGTTTGCCTACTTCCGTTCGTCGTATTCGGTGCCGTCGTCACTCTCGAGTCCAACCAGAACTCGCCTTTGGACTGGGTTTCCTCGGAGTTTCCGGCTCGAGCCGCGTTCGATAGGTTTCGAGAACGCTTCGGTAGCGGCGACTTGTTGATCGCCGGCTGGCCCTCGTGCCGGATCGACAGCGAAGCCCTCGACCAGATCGAGTCGTCACTTCGTTGTCGATCCGTCTTTTTCTCAGGGGACGGAACCTGGTACTTCGATCACGTCGTATCGGGGCGGGACCTGCTTCGCCAAACAGAGGCGGCGTTCGGCAGAGCCGAGGCAGAAGCTCTCCGTCAGCGACTCGCAAGATCGTGGATCGGGGAAGATGGACAATCGACTATTCTGGTGGTTTCCTTCACGAAGGACGGTTTAGAACGTCGTGGGCGATTGGTCGAGCTCGTCAAAGCGGTGATCCATCGAGAAGCCCAGATTCCCTATGCCGATATCCACCTGGCCGGCCCTGTGATGGACGGACTGAGTGTCGATCGCGCGAGCCAGCGATCTCTCCATGCCCTGGCTCTTCCCTCATCGGCAGTGGTACTGCTACTTAGCTGGCTCTTCTTGAGGACTCTGCGAGGAGCCGCCGTGATCCTCGGCGTGGCCACGCTAGCACAGATGACTACGTTGGCTCTCGTCTATTACGGCGGTGGGACGATGAATGCACTCCTCATCGTCTTGCCTCCCCTGGTCCAGGTCCTGTCGATCGCGGGCGGGCTGCAT
>WFWZ01000360.1 GCA_015490875.1 Planctomycetaceae bacterium | reverse complement strand
GGGTGTCGCTGCCCGGCGCGAGGGCGAGAACAAACCAGCGACTACACGCGTAGAGGCGCCCTGCTGACTGTCCGGGACGGGGGTTCGATTCCCCCCGGCTCCATTTTTCTCCGCTCTCGCAATGCGCGGAAAAATCGCGCAAGGCTTGGACACCACGCGAGTTGGCCGACTCGCGTTGTCGTTGGCTTCTGGTCAATTCGAGGCCGATCCGACGCCTTCGGCTGCGCATGGCGCTGCGCGCTGTTGCGGGGCGCAACGCCGCTGCCCGCTGCCTTGTCGAACAGTTCGTCGGGCACCGCGTTGGCGTAGTGCCTGCCGCTGATGGCGATGCTGTGGCCGATCCACTTGCTCACCGCGTACTGCGGGAAGGTCATGGCCCATTCCTTCTCGCACGATGACCGCAATGTCTGCCAGAGCCGAGCCCATGGCTCGACACCTGCGCGCGCCCAGATACGACGCACACGGCGGATCACCGGGCCCTTGCCGCCGATGGTGACGAGCGGGGAGCCTGAGGAACCGGTCCCCATGGTTTTCGGATATCTTCTGCACTACAGCGAAGGCCAATCGCGACTAGACGCGTACACGGACATGCTCGCCATATGACGCCTACCGGGGCGGCTTGAGGACTATATCAAAATCCGGGCGGCTGCAGGTTGCGTCACCCGAGTCTCAAGCCGAAGTGGCTGACCCAATACAAATCAGAGCAGACCCGCGATGTGAAGGAACACCTCGACGGATTCACGGTACACGCCGAGATGCTTGTCGAGATCAGCCTTCTTCGCGAGGTAGTACCTGTTGTGCGCAGAACGGTGCCCGAGATCGCGGAGTTCTCGGAGGTCCTTCTTCACATTCCTCGGGAGATTCCATGACGACTCGGCAAGGGCCCTTTCGATCAGTTGGGTCATCTGGAAGAACTGTCCCTCTTTGTTCTTGATCTTTCCGTCGATCCCCTTCGCCTCGAATGCCTCGATGATGCTGGTCTCGAGGAGTCGACGCATCATGACTGACGCACCGTCGTAGTATCCAGCGTCGTATGATCCGTTGGCCTGACGGCCAACGGAGATCAAGTAACCACGACCCGTCTTCTTGAGCGTTTCAAGCGGGAAGACTCCACCGTCCACATTGAACGAAGCCTCAGCCGGGGTATCTCTCCACTTCGTAGCCATCTCAAATTTGAGATCGCGGAGCGCGGACGCTCTGTCCGCAGGCTTGGAACCGGTCGAGAAGATAGTCTCAATGAGCTCAGCCAACGCACTAGTGTCACCCAGCGAGAGAGACCCGAGTGCTTGAAAGGCTAGGGTGGCCTCTGCCCTGAGCGTCGACAATTTATTCGCGTAGTGGTTTGCACCGGTCAGCGATTTGGAGTTTCGCTTGGCGACCCTCGTGCAATTGATCGCCTCATCGGCTAGCCGAAGGAGACGCTGCTGCGGCGACTCGACCTTCTTCGTCGCCTTCTTCTTGGTCTTCTTCTTCGCCATCATTTACCAGTTCGAGTACGCGTATGTGACCTTGGCACCCTTGCCGCCGGTGGACTGCTTCTGACGACGGAGCTTCTTGTCTCGCGTCAGTCGCATGAGTGGATTGCTCAGGCTGGTGACGGGGATGTGAAATCCTCGGTCAGCAAGTTCAGACTTCACATCTGTCAAGGTCCGCTGTTCGTCGAAGAAGCCATCGTCGATCAGCTCAAGGAGACGAGCCTTCGGCCCCTTGCCCCTGGGAGCGGATTTGGTCGCCGCCTTCTTGGCCGTCTTCTTTGAGGTTTTCTTCGAGTTCTTCTTCGGACTTGAGGTGGATCCTCTGCCAAGCAGTGATTCGAGAATCTTCTCGAATGCGACACGCCGAAGTTCAGGGTCCTTCACCGACTGCACCGCCGCCTCAGCCTCGGCAACCATCTCGGCATATGAGCTGGAACCGGATTTACTCGTCATCGTCGATCTCCCCACTTTGGGCCAGCATCTTGTTTACCCGCTTGATGCCCTCGCGCGTTACCTTGTACTTCTTGCGGGCCTGCTTCGAGCTTCCGCTCTTGCTCGTCTGAATGATGAGCCGCGGCCTCTTTGCGATCGCTTGGTCGAATGCCCGGGTAATGTTACTCACGGTGTGGCCAAGATTCTTGAGGTGCTTATTGACGGCCGCTGACTCGAACTCCTCTGCATTTTCGACAACCTGTAGCCAGTAGCCAACGACGAGCACGCGGTCCGATTCCGTGGTCGGGTTTGCAGCATCAAAAAAATCACCGATGGTGTCGTACTCCTCAGGAGCGGTCTTCTGCAGCGCCCCTTGAGTTGATGGCCGGATCGAAGTGACGGCTGAGCCACCGTATCGAGTGTTGATGTAAAGCAACACATTTACTCGCTGCTCTTCTTCCAGCCCCTCGAGCTCCCTCGTAATCGTTGCCATCGCCTTGATTTCAGGGTCGTTCATGATCGGCCTCCTATAGTATTGCGGGAATACTACCGATACGCACATAAAAAGTCAAGGGCATGAGTCATGTGAAGCCTCTGAACTACGCCCATCATAGCGGCCCTTCGTCCTGAGCGAGCGGTTTTCTTTGCATTGTCGAGGTTTGCGGGCTGGGCGACGCTGCCCGCTTCCGATGTGTTCGGCTGTCGGCGGCTCGCCCTGTCCCGATCGGCTGGTTGTTCGGCGATCGGCGGGATCGTCGCCGGCCCCCGCCCCGTCACCCGCCGCCGGCCAGATGCACGCTGCGTCTGAGGTTGCACGCGATCAGGGCCATGCAGATGTCGAACCCATTCCGCTCGAGCCCGCGATAACGAACACGCCTGATCCCGAGCTGATGCTTGAGCATCGCGAACAGATGTTCAACACCCGCTCGCACACGCGAGACGATCTTGTTCCAGCGCTGTTGCCAGTCGTACAACGCCGCCCGGCCGCGGTTCCTCTTAGAACAGATCCCGTCGATCACACCGCGATCGCGCAGGCGTTGCCTCCGCTGCTCGCTCGTGTACGCGCTGTCGGCGTACACCGCCACCCGTTCGTGTTCAACCAGCTCGTCGATGCGCTTGCTGTCGTGCTCGCGGGCCGTGGTGAAGCGGTAATCCGTCACGATCCCCGACACATCGGCCGCGATGTGCGCCT
>WFWZ01000359.1 GCA_015490875.1 Planctomycetaceae bacterium | reverse complement strand
GGGGGGGGGGGGGGGAGAAGCGAACTCCCGCTTCTTGCATTGAGGCGATCGCAGCGCGTTCCTCTCATTCGTGGGTGTTGGGTCAGTTTGACCGTTCTGCGGATCCGTCCGACGCGAGGCCCTCCTTTTGCGAGCTTATCGATTGTCCTCGTCATCTCTAGAACGCTAAGCAACGAACTAGGTAAGAGTTTGTTGCTCGCGTTGTCGGTTTCTTTGTGATCGTTATGTGCGAGCTTCTCATTCTGCCGAAAGGGTTCAACGATGGCTTTCTCGACAAGGTTGTTTCTTCTTGGTTTTGTTTTCGTGGCGTTGTCAGGCGTCGGCCTGACGCAGCAGCCGGTGTACGAGGCCTGTTTTCAATACATAGACGAAGACTGGCCCGGATGTGAATTGCCCCAAGGTGGGGATTGCTTTAACGTGCAGTCCAATTGCGGAGGTGTCTTGTTTGGGCAAACATCTATGTCTCAGGGCGATTTTCAGCGGTTTGACCATGAACACTGCACGATGACAACAGCTCCTGTCAAGTGCAAAATAGAATGGTGGGGTGATCACGTTTGCCTTCGGTGGAACAATTATGAGTTGCCGAATTGCACTGGCAAGGTGCTTTGTGTTGGTACAGTGGAGCTGGATAACTGCTATAATCGTTAGTGCCCTCTAGCTTCCAGTCGGGTCGGTGTGCCAACCGAGTTCGCATCTGGGAGATGCTGCGGTGCAGCGCGTCCCAAAGAGCTGCGTCGCCAAGAGGTCGCTCTTGCGTTTTACATTCGCGTTTGGTTCGTTATTCGCGTCAGATTCGCTGGCAAGACTAGCGAGTGCCTTCATTGGCCGCCGCGACGACGCGTTTTCACCGTGTTGTCCCTCGACGCCATGGTCGCGCAACACTTGAACGGCCATGGCGTCGCAGCTCCACGCAACCTGGAGATGAACCAAGTTCAGTTCATTGGGGAGGGGTCGGCAGATGTTCTCTTCGCCGAGTCAGCGATCCTTCATCGGATTTGCAACGCCGTTTATCATTGTGTTTGTGGCGGGGTTCGAAGTGCGAGGTGGCGACTTTCGCCGCCCGCTTGAGTTGGAGAACGCGAGTACGGAATTCCCGCCTGCGCTGAAGGCCATTGATGCGGGGATCATGCTCTGGCAGAACACCATAGAGCTGGTCTGTCACTACAGGATAACTGCGGGGATGGCCGCAAGTCGGGACCAGGCGGAACAAGGAAACATCATGTCTCGCAAGCAGCTCACCGAGATTTACGGCAAGGTGCTCCGTGAGGCTGAATATCCACAGGTACGAAGTGGGCTGCTTGCTAAGAACCGAAAGGCGTTTCGATACAGCCTCGACGGCGTGACGAAGCTCTTTGGCGTGTCTCCTTTCGACTGTGGCGAGTCCAATGGAGTAACAGTAGTTGTCCGCCAATTCCATTCGACACCAGAAGGCAAGATGAGCGGTGGCAGTGTCCACTTTAGTGGTGGTCGCAACAATGGGAGGGCTGGGAACTTGCCGAATCCAGCTACTCCGATAGACACTCCGTTATTCGTGTACTCTGATCCTGGGGGTATCTTTGAGTCGGAGACCAAGAAAGGGGGCGGTCTCAAGACTCAGCGATTCCTTTGGAGTATCAAGAAAACAGGAAGCAAGCGGCTAATCGTGATCGAGGAGCGCTGGCGTCGTGCTGGTGGCGATAAGGGCGAACAACTCCTTCAGCACCGAGAAGTGACGATTCGAGTCGACGGGAAATATCCCTTAGTGGAGAAAATCGAATACTGGTTCCCTGACTCGGCCGGACGGCTATCCCTGGGAAGTTCCATTTATGCATCAAGGTTTGTCGACACTGGTAACGGCTGTCTATTCCCAACGAAAGTCATCACTGTTCTCCCCGCAATAGCTGCGCCTGCTGCTGGCCGCAAGACATCAAAACAGACTCTGTGGCAGGTTCGCATTTGGGAAACGAACGACGCCGGGAAAACGCGGCCGAATGCGGAAACTTTTCGCATCCCGCTGTCCCCTGGCATGATCGTGCGAGGCTACCCGTGGCCAAGGGATAGGATGACGATCGACTTGTTGAATCTGGACCCTACAGATCTAAAGCGAGATGCACGAGTCCAACTGCCGGGAAACCGGGCCGTACGTAAGGATAGATCCACAGCCGGCTCGGCAGCTCGAGCCAGAGCATCAGGCGAAGAAAATGCGACTCCGCTACGGCCGGATTCGTCTGTGCTTACTCGAAGAAATCTCCTGGTCATAACCGGAATAGTCGGTGTAATCATGATGATCTTCGCTGCGTCACGTAAACGAGTTGATTTCCGCCATCGGGGAGAAAACGGCGATAGGGGAAAGGAGGTGTCGGGAAATGCGTAGGGCAACTCCGTTGTCGTCCGTTTGCTACAGCACAAAACCGTTTATCCTCGTCATTGCTGCCCTTGCCGTTGTGGGGTGTATTGTCTTGATAATAGAGATTTGGCATCCCTCGACTGTCATGTCGCGCATGTTGCCTTCGAAGGCCGTTCGGAAGACGACCTTTGAAAAGGATGCTGGACCAATGTTTGTTTCATACGGTCGCGCGGATGCAAAGTTGGTCTCACATTTGTTTCAGGTTCCAAACACGTCGCGTGCAGTATGGAAACCGAAACTGGTTGGCTCAAGTTGTGGCTGCGTCAGTGTCAACGTTGAACCGAATGAAGTTCCACCAAATGGCATTCTCAAGGTGCAAATGAGTTTTCGACCTGGTTATGCGCGGCGAGAGCAGGTGGAAAGGGCGGTTGTCAGTACAGGCGCAGGCGAGCTAGCTTTTGTTTTGAGGGCGTCAGTGTTCCCAATTGTATGGCCGGAGAGGATCGGCCGGGAATTGACACTGGAATCGGATTGCGCTGAGGTTGCAACCCGGAGAGTTTATATTTCCACGTATCTTCCGCTGAGCAGCGATAATAGCGGGAAGCGGCTTTCGTGCAGTACCGATGGTGTTTTTTCCGTCAGGCTTCTGCCCATCGCGCAGGAGCGGATTGGAGATCTTGCCGTCCACGAGAGATACGAGGCGCGGATCACCTATGCTGGGAAGGTGCTTCAGAGGGGGCAAACGGTCACCGATGTGCTAAGGTGGAAACTTGGCGATGCGGAATTGGACACGTCCATTTCCGCGTCACGGCTTGCTGTGATTACGGCAAGTCCAAACTCGCTATTCGTTAATGGAACATCCAAAATGATTCACTCGGCTCTGACGATATCTGGGAAGGAGGAGTTTTCTGTCATCGCCGTCACTTCATCGAATTCCATGTTGCGAGTACATACTCAGACGAGCGTTCCAACGGGCCAAAGCACGTCACACGTCCTCGACCTTGTCTTGTCACTTGAAAGCACCCGCGAAACGACAGATACCTGGAAGTGCGATGTCATTGTCGAAACAGACGATGATGCGCAACCATTCGTTCGCGTACCGGTGTGGGTGTTGGAGTCGTAGTAGCGATGGAGTCGAAACCGCACAATGAGTCAGCGTTCCTTCTTTTTCGGGAGCGGCTGTTTGTCATTGCGAGACTCTCGTCAGCTTTTGTACTTGCGATCGCGGTCGCATTGAAGTTGGACGCACTGTTGACAATGAAGGTCATTACCCCCGGTGGTTTTGTTGCTCAAGTCGCAATCATTCTCGTCGAATCGTGCTTGATCTGGTGGGCAGTATTCGCCATAAAGCCGCGGCTATTGAAATGGTCGTCGGCGTTCTGGTGGCTGTGTTTGGCGTCCGTATCTGCTTATCAATCGCATCTTGGCGGAGAGTCATGCGGTTGCTTTGGCGACGTGGCCGTTCCGCCAAAGTGGACGACTGCTGTCGATCTCATGTTCGTGGGGTTATTCTTAGGGTCCCGCCCAACACCACCACCTGCTCATTCTCGTAAACTCCTCATTTTCAGTAGCACGACAGTCGTTATTTCTGTTCTGGCTCTGACTGCGGTGAGTGCCAGATCGACTTATCGTCAATGGGCGAAGACGGAATCCAGGGAGGATTCGGCATACCTCCCTGTGCAACTTGACGCCATCTCGCCAGGTGAGCCGTGGAGTGCGACCATTCTAGGCTCATATGTGCAGCCCGCACGAGACCTGGAAGCCGGTGTGTGGCTGATCTTGTTCTATGACAACCGCTGCCAGAAATGTCGTACCGTACTGAAAGAATTGCGCGGCGTAGCTGAACTTTCTCCTGAAATCCAAGTTGGAGGCGTCTTGGTAGAGAACCCTATCACGAGGTTTGCAACGGCTATGCCGTCCTCAAACCTGCCGTCCGAGATGCCGTCGTCCTTCAGAAGGTTGACGCTCCAGGCGCCGACGGGTGGACGACCCGATGGTGCTGAGAAGAAATGGGTGATTGATGTACCCTCGATCGTCGTCCTCCGTGACGGTACCTTCTGGGGAGCGTTCGACAGTGTTGGCGAAGCCATCGCACGCGCGAAGTCACTGCCCGAATAGTCATTAGGATTTGCGTAACAGTTCAGCCGACTGAAGTTGGTGTTTGGGGAAAATGGGGAATCT
>WFWZ01000358.1 GCA_015490875.1 Planctomycetaceae bacterium | reverse complement strand
TCGCCTCATTCGCGGGTACCAATTCCATGTCCGACGGAATGGGAACCGCCGGCGCAGCCTCCTCGGCAACCTCCATTTCCATACCGCCGGGCAGCGGAATGTCGGGAGCAGGAACATCCTCGGAGGATGCTTCACCAGCCTTTTCCGGGTCCAGCAGCGAAGGGTTGCCGGCAAGTTGCATCTGAGAGTCGATGAGGAAGGCGCCTTGGACGGCGACCTCCTCTCCGGCACGAATGCCGTCCAGCACCACTACACCTTGAGCGGTGATCGGGCCGACGGTCAGCCGCCGCAACTGGAAGACGCCCGGTTGCGTCTCGACATACGCCACCGCATGGTCTCCAACGTGCAACACGGCAGACCGGGGAATGAGTACAGCTTCGGGCTGTGCTGCGGGCTCGCCGGTGAAACCGAAATCGGCGGCCGCAACTAAGGCAGCTCCGCAGATACGGCACCGTCCCGGCTGGTCTTGCACGATATGCGGGTGCTTCGGACCGATCCACTTGCCCGCCAACTCGAGATCATAGCAGCGCTCGACCGGCCCCCCATCGGGACTCAAGGGAACCTCGATTGTGGCTCGCGCATAATCCCCGACACGCAACAGGCCTCGTTCATTAGGCAAGACGACTCGGACCGACACCGTCCGCGTCTTCGATTCGACACACGGATCCACGAAGACGATGCGTCCGGAGAACCGCTTTCCCGGAAACGACTGCACTTCTGCATCAACGCGCAGACCATACCGAAGAGCTGCTGCGTCTTCGGGGAAGAGCTCGAGCATGAGCCACAGCGAAGACAAGTCGGCCAGTTGATAGATCGACTGTCCTTCCTTGACGTATTGTCCTTCAACGGCCAACTTGCGAATCACCGTGCCGCTCATGGGAGCCAGCAACGCCAGGCGGCTGTCGGCTTTACCCGACTGCTCGAGCTGCGCTATTTGGCCTGGTGTCATTCCGAGTTCGATCAGTCGCTGGCGGGCATTCTCGAAGAGGTTGACGTTGGCTTGTCGAGTAGAAGACCTGGCCGCCGGATCGAGCCGGTCGACCGCCCGCTTGGCCAAGAGAAATTCGACTTGCGCCGAGTAGAGCCGCGGAGAATAGAGAACGCCCAGCCGGTCCCCTTTCTCTACGACAGCCCCCGTGTAATCGATACTGAGTTTCTCGAGTCGCCCGTCGACGTATGCGGCGATCGTCTTAAGCGATCCTTCGTCGTATTGCAGTCGTCCCACGACACGTACGCGACGTGTCACCGGAGCTTTCTTGGCCGGTGCCGTGGCGATGTTGGCGAGTCGTCGAGCCGCCGGCTCGATCGTAATCTCGGTACTCGGCCCACTCGACGCCTGGCTCGACTTGACCAACTCCATCGCACACACCGGACAGCGTCCCGGCTCTTTCTGCGGAGGCGTACACATCATCGGACAGATGTACAGTTCTCCCCCTTCGCCGTCGGCCGACGCGGACGCCTCCTTGGCCGCCACCGTTTCGACTTGAATCCATCCCACGCGCTGAGCGACGCCGATGAACGCAATGAGTGCCACGCCAGTGGCGAGGAACAACACGGGTGCCACGAAAATTGTCCACCAGCGTGAGCGTTCCGACCGCCTCTGCGGAGTATCAGGAACGGGAACTTTTTCCTGGTCTGTCATGATCTGCCTGCTAAGAGTGCTCGATGGAAGAAGGAGCGTCCCCAAAAGAGACGGCCCACGCACATAGCGACTCGGTTCGGTCAGGCCGGAATCACGAGCCGACACATGTACGCCGATGAAGAGAGCCGACCGGCGCCTGACATGGATGCTTGCAGCTTGCCATGCAGTGCTCGGAAGAAGCCGCTATAGCAGAAAGCGGCTCAGCGCAGCGCAACGTGCTGAAGAAGAGTGGAAAGAGTGGCCGAACGTGCCGTAGGACTCCCCTCGCGCGTCCCAGGATGCTGGCGCCGGTGCTGCGGGGGGCTCGACAAAGGCCATGCCGCAGTCGTCCACGCGAGGTTCCGCACGCTCCGGCAGTGTGTTGGCCGGTGCATCCGAGTCGGCGCCACAGCGGCAGTTCAAGCCACAATGGCAAGTCGAGTCGTCACAGGTTCCACACGCCTGTGTTCCCGGATGAGGAACGTCGGGGTTGGGACGTGCGACGGCCGAGCAGCACGAACGTCGTCGTTGTGACGAACAGCAAGATGGGGTGGGGGCTGCCGCGTGGAGCGAAGCCTCGTGGCGGGTCATTGCTGTCTGGCAGGCGCAACGAGTCGGCACGCCGGCGCCCACCGCCAGCGTGGCGACTGCCAACCAAACCGTGATGTGCCGAATGATCGGCATGCGAGCCATCCTTTGCTCCATGCGCTCTGCCCGCTCGACATCGCAACCAGCGGCTGCGATCGGGGCCGTCTGTCCTCTCGAATCGGCAACCTCACCCGTAAATCTTCACATCGTGTGAGGAAATCAGCCACTTTCGAGGTTTTTCCACTCCGGAAGGCACGCTGCTTGTATCACAAACTGGCCCTCGGAACCAAGGTCAATGTGGCGGTCCCAGGCCTCATTTCGTCTTGGCCGAAGAAGCGGGATCCGCGATACTGGTCGCTGGCGCGAAGGAACCGAGCCGCGAGTCGCGTGCGGTTCGATGCGTCTGCCACGTTGCCGTCAAGTTTCAGGATTCTCGAATCGAGACATGGAAGTTGGAGGTTCGATGAAGGCTGCATCCACTTCTGCATCGCAACGGATTTTCTTTTCGGTGGGCGAGCCGAGCGGCGACGTGCACGGAGCCAACTTGATTCGAGTCCTGCGTCAGCGGGCTCCGCAACTGGAGGTGCGCGGCATGGGAGGGCCGCGCATGGCCGCAGCCGGCATGGAATTGCTCACCGACTTGACGCAACTCGCCGTGATGGGTCTGGCGCAAGTGGTCACCAAGATCCCCACCTTCTGGCGTCTTTATCGCCGGGTCTGTGCCGACTTCGATCGCCACCCTCCGGCAGCCGTGGTTCTGATCGACTTTCCCGGTTTCAACTGGTGGGTGGCTCGAGCGGCCAAGCGGCGCGGGATTCCAGTCTTCTATTACGGGGTTCCACAACTTTGGGCATGGGGACGTTGGCGACTGGCCAAAATGAAGCGTCTGGTTGATCATGTCCTGTGCAAACTCCCCTTTGAAGCTCAGTGGTATCGCCAGCAAGGACTGCAAGCCCAGTATGTTGGACATCCTTACTTCGACGAACTCCTCACGCGCCGACTTGACGCAGCATTCGTGCGCGCTCAGCAAGACTCGGGCGGTCCTCTGGTGACGCTGCTACCCGGTTCGCGGCGTCAGGAAGTGCGATTCAATCTGCCGGGGCTCCTCAAGTCGGCTTGCGAAATCCGAAAGCGCATTCCTCGGGCGAGGTTCGCCGTCGCCGCTTTCAACGAAGAACAGGCGGCCATGGTTCAGGCCGCTCTAAAAGAGAAGAGAGAATCTGTGCCGATCGAAGTCCATGTCGGGCGCACGGCCGAATTGATCGCTGCAGCCGAGGCCTGCATTGCGTGCTCGGGGTCGGTCTCGTTGGAGTTGCTTTACCACTTGCGTCCCAGCGTCATCGTCTATCGGACCCGACGCTCGGCGTGGTTCCTCTTGCGCTGGCTGCTGTTGAAAGTCCGCTACATCACGCTCGTCAATCTACTGGCGTGTGAAGACCGGTTCGAAACAAGCAAGGGACCGTACGATCCTCAGACCTCGGACTTGGAGCGTGTTCCGTTTCCCGAGTACGCTGGCTATTGGGACTGCTCCTTCCAAGTGGCTCAACATGTCGTACAATGGCTGCAGGATCCCGCGCGCAAAGCGGCGTGCGTGTCGTTGCTGGAACCATTGCGAGCGGAATTGGCGAAGGCGGGCGCTTCGGCCCGAGCTGCCGAGTACATCTTGGCGCACGTGCAAGGTAGGCAGCAGGTGACGCCGGCCGCCGCGTGAGTACTTCCTGCAATTGAGGCCTGGCTCGTGCTTCTGTCGGAACCACCTCCCACACCGTACGACCTGCACTTCCGCATCGGGCCGGTGCCCGTCCGTGTACATCCCCTGTTTTGGGTTGTCTCGCTTGTGCTGGGCATTTCCGGATCGAATCCCGACGGATGGCGACTGGTCATCTGGGTCGGCACCGTCTTCGTGTCGATCCTCGTGCACGAACTCGGCCATATCGTGGCCATGCGAGCCTATGGGGAAACGGGCCACATCGTGCTCCACGGTTTCGGAGGCTTGGCCATTTCCGACCGAATCACCGCATGGGGGCGAGGCCGCACGCCTGGCGCCCAGATCGTCATTTCCCTGTCGGGACCAATCGCCGGTTTCCTACTTTCGCTGGCCGTGGCCGGCGTGCTTCTCGTGGGAGGAGGCAGTCTGGAACTTTCCGCATGGGGCACGATCGAACAAATCGTGCTCCCCGATGGAGTCAGCCGCTACTTGGGTGAAGCCGTCTTCTATTTCTGGACAATCGGACTTGTTTGGGGCGCACTGAACTTGTGCCCGATTTATCCGCTGGATGGCGGCCAAATCGCGAGGGAATTGTTTCAGTTGCACGATGCGCGGCGTGGAATCATCCAATCGCTTTGGCTGTCCGTCTTCACTTGTGCTACTCTGGCGCTACTCGCCTGGACGTGGTGGAACCTGCCATTCTTCGGGTTCTTCTGCATCTATCTCGGTGTGATGAACTACATGGCGATTCAGGAGCTCACGGGGCGAGGTTTCGGAGGAGGCCCTCGCTGGTGACACAACCTGCTCCCGACCTTTCTTCGCCGCAACGGCGCGTCATCGTAATCGGTGCCAGCAATGTGGCTTTGGGTATCGCGTCGCTCATTCCCGCCTGCCACCAACGCTGGGGAGCTCCTTTGGACTTTTTTCTCGCCGGAGGTCATGGTCGAGCTCTCAAGTTTCCGTCGTACGTCCTGGGACGCTCGCTTCCATCGATCCTCCAATCATCGCTATGGGAAACACTTGGCGAGCAGCCCCAACTCCCCACTGCCGTGCTCGTGACCGACATCGGGAATGACCTGGTGTATGGGGCCACGCCGCAAGACGTGGTGCACGCCGTGACCGAGTTGCTCGAGCGCCTGCAACCGTGGGCGAACCGGTTGGTCGTCACCGGGTTGCCGGTTGCGTCGGTCGAGCGCATTTCTCCCAGGTGGTACGCCCGCTTTCGGCGCTGTCTCTTTCCCTCATCGACACTCAGCTATGAGGAAGCCGTGTCGGGAGCTCGTACCATTCACCAACAACTCGGCCGCTGGACCGGACGTTTCGGCTACTATTTCGTGTCTCCCGACCCTCGCTGGTATGGCTGGGATCCCGTGCACGTCAAGCGACGACATTACCGCGATGCGTGGAGCCGGTATCTGATGCCGTGGAACGATTTTCAAGGACCCTTGCGCGCGCCGCGGCACCGGCGCTTCGATACGTACCGTTGGTGGCGGAGGCTGCGCCCCGCAGCGCGGACCTGGCGAGGCAAAGACTGGTCGGCGAAACAACCGTGTTACATCGACCCGCAAGGCTCGCGCTATTGGGTTTACTAACCCACCAATCCACTGCGCCGTGAGCGGGCGCTTCAACATTGGCGCAACGCACATTGAGCAAGAACGACTCCGCAATCAACATGACTCGCTTGCGTCCTCGCCTCGAATCAGCACGTTGGCAAGCTTTCGCGCATACGACATCGTTGCGGCGCGACGTTGCGCGCTTGAAAAATCCTTGCATGTTTTTTCCCAAAACGACTTGCGAAGTCTTGACGAATGTGGATAATTTGTAGAAAATTCTCTCAAAACCGTGTTGTATTTTTTTCGATGATGCGTACAACATAGTTTGGAGAACGGGTTACCACGCTGCTGCTGCTCGGCTTGAATCGAAGGTTGACACAAGCAGAGTGCAGCTCCGAACAGTTCGGACGTGGTATTGGTTTCGTTGGCGAGTTGGGGCATGTCGGCAAAGTGCCGGCAGAACCTCGGACGGACTCGCCAATTCCTTGTTGACGGAGGACGTACAGTGGCCAAGAAGAAACGAGCTGCCAAGAAGGCGGCGCCTCGGAAGCGAGCTGCCAAGAAAGCGACTCGCAAGAGGGCAACCAAGAAACGCGCGACCAAGAAACGCGCCACGAAGAAGCGAGCAACCAAGAAACGAGCAACCAAGAAGAAGGCCGCTAAAAAGCGCGCCACGAAGAAGAAGAGGGCAACCAAGAAACGAGCGACCAAGAAGCGAGCTACGAAGAAGCGCAAGAAGAAGTAGCCGCAGGTCGCCTCAGACCCAAACAAAGCCGCAGGGGGATTCCCACCTGCGGCTTTGTTCGTTTTGCCAGGCAACTCCGCGATGCGCCCTTTCAGCGACCGCTGTCGCCAGAACCGACGGAAAGGCAGTAACCTCCTGCTGCATAACGCCTTACGACACCAGAGCCTCGTCAGCCGATCACGGGCAACTCGAGCGCCGGCGGGTTCGATCTGGCCTCGTCGGCGAACCGCTTTACGATCTGATAGGCGATCCGCTCAAAGTGAGGCGCCACCTGGGGATCTTGTGCCATCGAAGCACTCTGGCCGACGTCTCCCCACTCCCGAATGGGAATGTGCAGAGGAATCTGCCCCAGCAACGGAACGCCTTGGCGCTCCGCTTCCTCACGTGCCCCGCCCGCGCCGAAAATAGCGTAGGTCTTGCCACAGTCAGGACACAAGAAACCGCTCATGTTCTCCACCATCCCCAACACGGGAATCCGAACACGACGAAACATGGAGATGGCTTTGACAGCATCCAACAGAGCCACCGGTTGTGGCGTACAGACGACCACGACACCGTCCGGCCCGATCACCTGACTGAGACTCAAAGGAACATCCCCCGTTCCCGGCGGCATGTCGATGATCAGATAGTCGAGATTGCCCCACACCGTCTTGCCGAGCATCTGCAACAGCGAACCGTGCAACATGGGGCCCCGCCAGACCACCGCCTCGTCTTTGGGAACCAAAAAACCAATCGAGTGCACCGGCATCCCGCCGCAGTCGACCGGTATCATCAGGCCCTCCTCCGTCGCTCGAATCGCACCGTCATGCAATCCCAGTAGATGGGGCACACTCGGACCGTAGACATCGGCGTCAAGGAGTCCCACTCGAGCCCCCATACGGTGCAGCGTAGATGCCAGACCTACCGCCACGGTGCTCTTGCCGACCCCGCCCTTTCCCGATCCGACAGCGATCACTTTCTTCGCCGTCAATCCGACTTGCCCTTTCGGCACCGGCGGACGCTCGAACGAAGCCAGCTCCACCGCGATCTCTTCGGCCTCGGAAAACTTCCCTTGTAGCAATACATGCAGCGCCGCACGGATGTCTTCGGCAATCGGAGCCATCATGCTCGTTAAACCGAGCGTTACGGCGATCCTCCGTTCGGCAACTTCGAGCCGGGTGACCTGGCCCGTCTCCATCACACTCCGACCCGTCTCCGGATCTTTGAACTCTTTGAGTGCCTCTTCGACGTCACTTTTTCGTATCTCTGCCATCGCTTGCTTGTCTCCTCGACTGGAGTTCAATTCTCCTCAATTCCAATTCCCTCGTCCCTGCCCTACCCCCTCATACCTCACACCTCCCATGGCAGTCGGCGCCAGAGCTCCTCTCGCAAGTCCAACGTTCTCCGAGTGCAGCGTTGCCAATGCCGTTCGCAAACGCGCACCACGGCGTCCCACTCCCGCCAGTCAGTCTGCACCCAGGCCGCTCCAGCCTGCCGAAACCAACCAGCGTGCCGACTCAAGTGAGCCGGCAAGGCCACCAAAACACACGACAGGCGAACTCGGTGGACGCGCACCCACACGGCGCGCAACGTGGCCTCCAAGGTTTCCTCCTGGCACACGAGCAACCATGGTGCTCGAGGATGCAAGGCCGCGCAGTTGGGTAAACGGCCAGGATCCGTTTCTTCCCATAGTGTGACAGAGGGAAGCCGCGGGCGTAACCGCCGGCGCCACGCGATCCCCTGTTCGCACACCAACAAGAGACGTTCCGGCTCACTCATCCGACGATGCACTCCACGGCTCAAGTCCCCACTGCGCCGCACGCCGGATCACGCGTTGGCGGCTGACGCCGAGCAACCGCGCGGCCTCGGTCTTGTTGCCTCGAGCAGCCAACAATGCCCGACGCAATAGTTCCCGCTCGATTTCCTCCAGCCAGCCATCCAACTGGATCGGTTCAAACTCGCGGCGAGGATGGAGCGCGGCATCTTCAGCGTAGTCGAACAACTCCGGGAGTGCGTCGGCGCGGATCAACGGACCCTCTGCCATCGCCACCGCCTGCCCCACAACCTCGGCTAACTCAGCCACGTTTTCCGGCCATGCATAGGAGGCCATCCGATCAAGCGCCGTGGTTTCGAAACCGCACAACTCACTCGCCGCTTCCCCCAAGGTCTCTTCAAGCACATGTTGAGCCACCAAAGGAATATCGCCCGGGCGCTCCGCCAATGACGGCAGTCGCACCGAGAACGTCGACAGCAGCAAGGCCAGTTCGTCATCGAAAGCTTCGCCCAACGACATCAAGTCCGCACGCGCCGTCGCAATCACCACGAGTTCGCGCTCCGTCGCCGCACGTCGCAAGAACAGCTTCAGTACACTTTGGACCTCCACCGGCAATCGGTCGACCTCCATTAACAATAGCCCCGCGGCCTCCTGCGACTCGACCGCCGCCGTGAACAACTCGAGACTCGATTGAAGCAACTGCCCATCCATCAGCGAACAAGCGATCGGAAAAAGGTCGCCTCGGACACGCCCCTCGTCTTCTGCACACGCGATCAAGTACCGAGCCACCTCCTCGCGGCCGATCCCCGGCGGCCCCCAAATCACCGTTGGAGCGAGTCGACAGGCGAGAGTGGCGATTTGAGTTCTCACCCGAGCAGCCGTGTCGCTTTGGCCGATCAATGCCGGTGGAACCCTCACTCGGTCCGAACGCTGCAACTGAAGCAACTGAGCCCTCAGGCGACTCGCTTCGGCTTCGCGTTCCAGCATCGCGTCGTGCCAGATATCGATTTCGCGATCGGTCACCCAGACCCACACAAGCGGCACGTCGTCTACACGCTCCATGCGTACCGCGTGAGCCACCTTCGGTGCCACTTTCTGGTCGCCCACGACGAACGTCACGCAGCTCGTCTCCTCCAGAAGAGCTACGGGAGGCGCCAGCACCCGAGCTGCGTAAGCCGCTTCATCCAACTCCTCGCGTTCAATTACCTCGCGATACGGTCTTCCGAGCAGGTCGTCCAAAGAGATGCTCAGCCACTCGGCCAAAGCGCGGTTGGCATAGACGATCTCACCTTCAGCGACGGCGTAGATAGGCGTCGCCGCTTCGTCGAATACGCGTCCGGGTTGTAGGGCCTTGCGCCGCTTCCGCGCCACCATGTCGCTTCTCCCCCTGCCGCCCGTCCAGCAGCTCCGTTGATGCTGCGAGCGGCCCGTTGTCGCCATCCCCATTTTCGGCTTGTTCCGTGATGATCGACGGCACCGGCACCACCATCTCCTCAGCTCGATGGGCGAGTTGGAACAAGGCTCCCGGCATCAAGCCGAAGACGACCACAAGCCAAGCGCTGACGACGACCGCCGCCAACGGCCCCAACGAAGAAGGAGTCACGGGGGGTTCGGCGCGACCATGACGAGGCTGAAAGTACATCGCCGCCACGACACGAAGATAATAGGCCGCAGCGACAGCGGCGTTCACGCCACCCACGAGCGCCATCGCGAAGAGCCACGCGCCGCGCGGATCAGGCTCGCTCCCAACAGCCCAACGCAGTCCCCCATCCAATACACTTCCCAAGACGCTCAGCTTGCCCCAAAAGCCGGCCAGAGGAGGAATCCCCGCGAGCGAAAAAAGGAAGACCGCAGACAGAGCCGCCAATACGGGACGCCGCAGCCCCAGCCCGTTCAAGTCCTCCAATGTCCGAACTTCGGTTCCCATCCCCGAGAGTGCCGTCCAGGCGGCGAACACACCTAAAGTTGCGGGAATGTACACGGCCAAATAAAAGACCGTACCCGCCATTCCACCAAACCCCTGGCCTCCTCCCATCGACAACAATACGGCGACTCCCATCAACATGTAGCCGCTGTGCGCGATCGAGGAATAAGCCATCAGCCGTCGCAAATCCTTCTGCCACAACGCACATGTGTTGCCGAACGTGATCGTTACCATCGACAGCAAAGCCAACAACTCCCATAGAAAAGGAGTCGTCGTGGCTTTCGGCAAGCCGAACAGCCGCACCAACATGACCACGCCCGCTACCTTGGGAAGGGTCGCTAGGAGCCCGGCGTTGGCATGACTCGTCCCCTGATAAACGTCGGGAGCATAAAACTGGAAAGGGACGGCGGCCATCTTGAAGCCGACGCCCGCCATCACCAACGCCGCAGCCACCGGAATGAGCAAACTCGTGCTCGCTCCGATCGCCGCCGCAATGCCACCCTCCCCCGCCACCTGCCGGATCTCCGTCGTTCCAGCCACGCCATAGAGGAAGCTAAAACCATACAGCAGCAATGCCGACGCCAACAAACTCAGGAAGAAATACTTGGCCGTTGCCTCCATCGAGGCTCGACCGGCCCTTCCAAGGAACAACAGAGCATAAGTGGGGATCGAAACGAGTTCCAATGCCAGAAACAGCAACACCAGATCGTTGGCACGGCCGGCGACCATCGTTCCGGCAACCGCCAGCAAGACGAGCCCAAGGAACTCGGGCGACAACCGTGTCGGCGCCGCACGATACGCCATCAGCGCCACGAGTGTCCCAGCGGCCCACGCCAAGTGACGAACGATCTCCCCGAAGAGGTCGACCACCAGCGGCCCTTCATACCACGCCAGACCATTGCCGAAAACGGTCCCCCACAAAACCGACTCCTGGCGCCACATCGTCACTCCGGCGATGACGAGCGCCCCGATCGTGAAACTCGCCCACCACCCTCGACTTGCCACCGTCATTCCCATCACAAAGAGATAGACGGCGGCCAGTACAATGACCAGCTCCGGCATCAGAAGGCGAATGGTCTCCCAATCGGCGACTGCCTGCTGCATCACTCAAGTTCCTCGTATGCTCCCCGGAGCGGTCCTCCGGCTCTCATTCATGACCAATCGGCGCGACGGGCTCCTCACGCCGATCCACCGCCTCGACGATCTCCCCGTGCGCCGCCTCCCAATCCCTTTCCGCCCAGAGCGCTGCGGCCGGTCGGGACAGGCGCTCGAGCGCCGGAGCCATCGGCTCGACAAAGGACGCCGGCCACACTCCGATCCACAACACCAACACGGCCAGGGGAGCTAGCGCCAGACGCTCGCGCCAGTCCAGGTCCTTTACCGCGGGCTCGTCGCTCTCGTGCCCAGCCTCCTCGGCCACCAGCGGCGATGCCGGCCCGAAAAAGACTCGGCGGACCAAAGACAACATGTACCATGCTCCCAGGATCACCCCCGTGACCGCCAAGACCGACACCCACGTCAGGCCCTCTCCTAAGACGATGCGAGGCACATCCCAGGCTCGCTGAAACATGCCGATCAAAATCAGGAACTCGCCGGCGAACCCATTCGTGCCCGGCAACCCGACACTCGACAGCGTGAAGAGAATGAAGAAAAACGTCAGCCACGGGAGCCGTCGAGCCAGCCCCCCCAAGTCGGCAATGCGCCGCGTATGATACCGCTCGTAAATCATCCCCACCATCGCAAACAAAGCGCCCGTCGAGATTCCGTGGTTGATCATTTGCAACGTCCCGCCTCGCAGAGCCACAGGCGTCAGTGCAAACAGCCCTAACATGCAAAACCCCATGTGACTGACACTCGAATAGGCGATCAACCGTTTCAGGTCACTCTGTGCCAGCGCCACCAGTGCCCCGTAGATGATGCCCGCCAGAGCCAGCCACAGCAGCAGTGGAGCCGCACCGACCGTCGCTTCCGGCAGCATGGGGATACTCAGTCGCAGAAAGCCATACGTGCCCATCTTGAGCAGAATCCCGGCGAGGAAAACGCTGCCGGCGGTCGGAGCCTGCACGTGAGCCAGCGGCAACCATGTGTGCAACGGAAACAACGGCACCTTGATGGCGAACCCGGCAAACAGCCCCCAAAAGACAAGGTGCTGCCATACCAAGGGCAATGGATGCCGCTGCAATACGTCCGTCAACTCGCCCAGCGCAAATGTCGCCAACCCGGTCTGCTGGTATACCCAAAGCACAATCGAAAGCAGACTCAAGAAGGTCAACACGCTCCCGGCCAACGTATAGAGGAAAAACTTCTTCGCCGCCCACCGCCGTTCCTCGCTTCCCCAAATTCCGATCAAGAAATAGAGCGGAATCAGAGTGAACTCGAAGAAGATATAGAACAGCAGCAGGTCTCGAGCGCAAAAGACGCCCAGACACCCTGTCTCCAAAAGCAAAAGCAACCCGTAATAGAGCGCCTCTTGCCGATCGATGGCCCGCCAACTCACGAGCACGGCGGTCACCATCAAGAGTGCCGTCAAGCCATACAGCCACAGACTGATGCCGTCGAGGCCTACGGACAAATGCACATTCCAGGGAACCGATGCCTGTCCCGCCAGCCACGCCTGTTCCCACACCGCGAATCCTTCCGCACCCCGTGCTTCCTCGAGGTACTGCCCTGTCACCAGCCCCACCAGCACGAAGGTCAGCAAGGTCGCGCCGAGCGCGGTCCAACGGACGGCCGCAGCACCGATGGGCGCTACGACCCACAGCACGGCAGCACCGACGAGAGGACAAATCAGCGAGAGCACCAGCAGTATCGATGCGTCCATCTCTTGTGTACTCGACCTTTCCGTTACTTCTGGTCACCTGAGCCGCTTACCGGCCGGCAGCCAGCCAAACATCCGTCCTTCACATCAAACAGACGCGCACCCACAGGAAGACGACGACCGCTAGAACCATGGCCAGCGAGTAGAACGACAGCAAGCCGCTCTGCACCCCACGCCACGCGTTCCCGATGCCGCGCGGCACCCAACCGACGAGGTCGACCAACCCGTCGATCACCGTTCGGTCCAACCACGCCGACAAAGCCGCGATCCCTTCGAGTGGACGAACGACGACCCAACGGTAGACTTCATCGAGGTAGAACTTGTGATACGAAAGCCGATACGGGGAAAGCCATCCCAACACCAGCAGCGGGATGGCCAGCACAATCAACGCCAGGAACACCACCAACCAGGCCGCGTCGAACAACCATCCCATGCCCGCGCGACGCAACCCTCGTTCTACCGCCCCACATATGCCTCGACCGCGAATCTTCGCCAATGTCTGGATGTTCGTGACTTCCGCCAGCCAATCCAGATCGAAGAACGACCGGAGCCAGCGGACTTCGTCGTGCGGTCCCAAGTACAAGTGCGCGGCCAAACCGATTCCGATCAACGCAATCAATGTGCTCACGGCAGCAACCGCCGTGTGGAACTGACCAGGCTCGCCTGCGGCAGCCAATGCCGGCAGTGAAAGCGACGGAGCTCCCGAGATCCACTCGGCAAAGGGATGCGTCCCATCGATGGCCGACCGGTCCAGCAGCAAACCGACGACCGCTGCACCCGCTGCCAACACGACCAGCGGCACAACCATCACCGGCGGAGACTCGTGTGCATGATCACCGGCCTCCGCCGGAATCCGCTCCTCGCCGTAGAACGTCAAAAATACCGCACGAAACGTGTAAAAGGCCGTCAACCAGACCGTCACCATGCCGGCGTAATACAAAAGTCGATAAACCGAGCCGTGCCAACTTGGAGCGGCAACGATCGCCGAACGCTCGCTGCCCGCCGCCTCGGCGCCCTCTCCATGTCCTGCGGCAACTTCCTCGTGATGCTCCAGCAAGTGAATGCGATCATGGACGGCCCCCATGATCGCGTCCTTGCTCCAGAATCCCGACAGCGGAAAGATCCCCGCAAGCGCCAGTGCGCCGATCAGGAATGTCGCGTGCGTATAAGGCATGCGGCGCCGGAGCCCACCAAACTGCCGCATGTCGATCACGTTCCCCATCGCATGCATGACGCTGCCGGCGCCAAGGAAAAGCAGAGCCTTAAAGAAGGCGTGCGTCAGCAGGTGGAACATGCCGGCCGTAATGCCGGCCAGCGAAGCGGCTCCCACGCCGAGAAACATGTACCCGAGTTGACTGACGGTGGAGTAAGCCAGCACGCGCTTGAGGTCGAACTGTGTGAGCGCGATCAAGGCCGCCAAAAGCGCCGTGAAGCCACCGATCGAAGCCACCACCAACTGGGCGGTCGGCGTCACGACGAACAACGGCGAGCAACGAACGATCAAATAGACACCCGCCGTCACCATGGTCGCCGCGTGAATCAACGCACTGACCGGCGTCGGACCCTCCATCGCGTCGGGCAACCAGACATGAAGCGGAAACTGCGCGCTCTTGCCGCACGCGCCCCACATCAGCAGCAAACAGATCGCCAACCCGATCGTCCCGCCGATCCACGCTCCCGAGGCGATCCGGCGGCGTCCCAGCACGCCATCGACAATCGATGCCTTCGTATCCGACGTCTCCGACATCGACCAGTCCATCGCCAACTGTTCGATGCGGACCGGATCCGTTACAGCCACTTCACCCGACGGCGTCTGTTCCCATGCCACATCGTGAAAGTCGAGCGTTCCGTAGTGAAGCCAAATCAAGAAGATAGCCAAAGTCAATCCGAAATCGCCGACTCGGTTGACGAGAAATGCCTTCATCCCGGCGGCTGCCGCCGAAGGCTTCTCATACCAAAAGCCGATCAGCAGGTAACTGCAAACGCCCACGGCCTCCCAAAAGACGAACAACAGCAAGAAGCTGCTGACCGTCACCAACATCAACATCGAAAAGACGAACAGCGCGATATATGTGAAAAACCGCCAGTACCCTCGGTCTCCCTTCATGTAGCCGGCGGCAAAGAGAGCCACAAACAGGGAAATGCCGCTTACCATCAACTGCATCATCGATGTCAATGGATCGGCACGCAGCGCCACGTCGATCCGCAAGTCGCCGTCTCCCCAAACGTCTTCGATCCCGACCCACGACCAAAGTGTCACGACGTGCGCATATCCGAATCGCCCGTCGTCCAGCGACGTGGCTTGCTCGAGCCGCAATTGCTGGAACAACATCAAGCTCGCCACAAACGACCCGGCAATGGCCAGAATCACCGGCCAGTGGCTCGCTCCGCGCGACACGCGAGCTCCCAGTAAGGCCGTCACGACGACCGCCACCAGCGGCAGCGCCACGATCACGACCGTCAGCGTCTCGATGGTGTCCCAACCAAAGATGTCCATGTCACACGCGACTCCGATAGAATTCCTCTTCCTCGTTCGGCTCGGGAACGACCCCGGCAACCGGCAACGTCGGCCACCGCTCCGCCGGCACTTCCGCTTCGGGAATGCGCCGATCGACGTGCGGCGGAACGCCCGACTCCCGCAAGTCTTGCCACGCAGCCACATCGAGCGTATGGACACGGCGAGCCAACATGAGGACCAGCGCCAGTCCGATCCCTGCCTCGCACGCCGCCACCGCGATGATCATCAGTACAAAGACCTGTCCGCCCAGGTCGCCGTGGTAGCGACTCCACGCCACAAGGCTCAAGGAAACCCCTTGGAGCATGATCTCGACCGATAGGAACATCACCAGAAGATTGCGTCGCACGAGAAAACCGGTCAGACCGATCGCCACGAGCAGCCCGCCGACCACCAAGTATGCCTGCAGCAGTTCCAGCTCGCTCATCGTCCTTCCTCCTGCCCCACCGACTCGCGCCCGAACATGGTGATCGCAACCGCGCCGACCAGCGCCGCCAACAACAACGTCCCAGCCAATTCCACTCCGATCAAATGGCGAGTGAAGAGATAGGCCCCGAGCCGAGCCACACTGTCGCCCGAAGGCAGTCCCTTGCTCGAAGCCGCTCCTTGAGCCAGCGCTGCGGGGAAGATGGCCGTCAGCATGGCGACCATGCCGATGGCCAACAGCGGCGAGGCGACACGCGGGAAGTCTCCCCAACTCAAGCGGTCATAGACGACATCACCGCGAGGCTGTGACAACATCAGCACGAAGAGCAGCGTCACGACGATCGCCCCCGCGTAAACTACGAGCGTGGCGATCCCCAGAAACTCCGCCCCCTGAAAACACATCAAGGCGGCGACTCCCAAGAGTGAGAACGCGAACCAGATCGCGCAGTAGATGGCACTCGTCATCGTGACCGCCGCCACCGCCCCGACCACAGCGATCGACGCCAATCCCCAAAAGACCGCGGCCGAGGACCTCGCCGTGCTACTTAGAACACTGTCGCCGATCAACATCCCCAAACCGACGGCCGCCACGAGCCATCCGACGCGTTGGCGCACCCGGTAGGTTCTCGGCAACGCGAACATCAGCCCGATCGCCAGCAACAGCCACGCGACCGCCTCGGAAGAACGAATCCACGCCGACCAATCGACTGCCGCGCCCACCAACAGATCACTCACGATGCCCCTCCTCCGCTTCGGGACTGCATCGGCTCGCTATCCTTCGTCTTGTCGTAGACCGATAACAGCTTCTCCTTGTCGAAGATCATCTCTTCGCGGCTCCGCCCCGTCAGGTTGTACAAACTCGTCAGCTCGATCGCATCCACCGGACAGGCTTCCTCACACATACCGCAGAAGATGCACCGCAACTCATCGATGGTGAAACTCTCCGGATACTTGTCCCGATCGGGCCAAGGACTCTCGGCTGCCACGATGTCGATACAATGGGCCGGACACGCCGTTGCACAGAGGAAACACGCCACACACTGCACGCGCCCCTGCTCGTCCCGGTTCAGACGATGGACGCCGCGATAGTTGAGCGGGTTGCCGATCGTCGGCTCTTCGTCCGGATAACTCACCGTCACCGGCCCCTCCGTCCATGTGCGCTTCCAGTGACGCATCGTTGTCGTCAACCCTTGAGCGAACAAGGGCAAGTAGAGTTGCTCGCTCAACGTCAACTCCGGCGGATCAATCCATCGAATGGCCGGATCGTCGGGCTTCATCTGGTTCTCTCCGAGTTCAAGGCACCTGCCAGTCGATGTCATGCGGCATCAAGGTGGCCGCCGGCCGGTTGTCGGCAATCACGGGACGAGCCCGTCCCAGCAGATAACCGCTGACGATCAAGACGAGCCACCCGCCGATCGCGGCCCCCAAGCGACCACCTGGCAACCACGACTCGCTCACGAAAACCTCCCAAAACACAGCCACCGCGGCCAGATTCACCATCCCCAGCGGCAACAAGACCCGCCAGCAAAAGCTCATCAACTGGTCGAAGCGGAACCGAGGCCAACTCCAGCGGACCACCTGGAAAAAGAGGATCACCGCAAAGACCTTCGCCAACAGCACCACCACCCGCAAGATGGCTCGAAACCAGCCCACTTCCTCGGCAGACCCCGTCAGTCCCCAGAAATGCCAGCCGCCCAAGAACAAGATCACGATCAGAAAGGCCCCCGTGATCATGTGCAAGAACTCTGAGACGAGGAACAACAAGAGTTTCATCCCCGCATACTCGGTGTGGTAGCCTCCCACCAATTCCTGCTCGCACTCCGGAAGATCGAACGGCAGACGAGCCGCCTCGGCAAACGCCGCAATCACCAAGACGACGAATCCGAGCGGCTGCGTGAAGACGAACCAGCAGCCCGTCTCCGCCTGCGTCGTGATGATGCGTTGCAGATCGAGTGTCCCGGCCGTCGCCACAACGCCGAGGATCCCCAGCCCCAGTGGCAACTCGTAGGCGATCAACTGAGCACTCGAGCGGAGTGCCCCCAAGAAACTGTACTTGTTGTTGCTCGCCCATCCCCCCAAGATCACGCCATACACGGCGATGCTGCCCATCGCGAATACGAACAACAGTCCTACGTGAATTCCTGGAGCCACTACCAACTGGATCGGATGCTCCCCCTCGACTCCCACACTCGACGGAAGGACGCTCCCAAACGGTATCACGGCGAACGCCGCAAGGGATACCGTCAGAATGGCCACCGGCGCCACCCAATAAAGCCAGCGGTCGACATGCCCGGGCGTGAACTCTTCCTTAAAGATGAACTTCAGCCCGTCCGCCAATGGCTGTCCCAGACCAAAGAGACGGATGCGTGTCAGCGGTATGCCTACGCGGTTCGGACCGATTCGATCCTGAACCCATGCCGCGAGTTTGCGCTCGAGCAGCACCAGATACGCGGCCGCAGTCATCACGCCCGCCGCCACGATCACCACCTTCACCGCCACCAGCAACCACCAACCAGTCAACCGACCACCTCCGTTTCCTCAATTCTCTGACCAGCCAACGAGACGCCGGTCTCGGCGATCGGCGGCCGAGCTGCTGAGAATCCCTCGAGCGTCTCTGCCATCTCGGCCAACAGGTCGTTTGGATGATAGAGTCTTTTACGGCCACCCAACTGCCAGAACACCTGGCCTTCACTGCGACAACCGACCGGCGGACGGACTCCCCACGAGAACGCTTGCAAATGGTCGTTGGCGTTGACGTACGCCCCTTGCCGCTCGGCCCATGCCACCGACGGCAACCGCAGGTCGGCTCGCGCCGCCACCGGATGGTCGAACAAGTCCTGAACGACAAGCCACGACACTTGGGAAAGCGATTCGGCATCCGACTCGCCAAACGGCGCCGACGGATACCCGCCAGTGATCCAGACGCAGTCCGCTTCGATTCCGGCCTCGAGCCACTCCGACCACGAAAGCGGCACACGCCCCGTCACCCCTTGGACGACGCGCTCGATCCCACGCCGGTTGGGACACTTCTCCGCTGCAATCGTGAAACCTCCCGGAAACGTCTGATCCTCGCCTTCCCGCGGCACTGGTCCCAACACGATATCGGAAGCTTCACCGAGCCCCTCGAAATACCGCACGGCCAGATAGGCTTCCTCGACAGTAAGGAAAGGAGAAAGGACCAAGGCGGGCCGAGCCGCCGCGCGGAAGCGACGATCCAATTCCTCGAGCACCTCGGACCAGCCGGCCGACTTCCACTCTTCGTCGACGCGCATCGCCGGCTCGATCCACCGAGTCGCATCATGCACGTGCTTCCAGCCGTAACGTCCGGCATCGCAAATCCACCAGTCGTTGACCTGACGGTTCTCACGAGGCCGAATGCGGTAGATGCGGTCCTGATTCTGATCGATCCAGATCGAACACCCGGTTGCACATCCGCCACATACGTGAGCTCGCGGGCGCAGGAACCAGACTCGCTGCTGATAGAGAAAGTCTTTGTCCGCCAACGCACCGACCGGGCACAGGTCGACGACGTTCCCGGCAAGAGGATTCTCCAGCGGAAAACCGGGAAAGACTTCGATCTCTTCGTGAGCTCCGCGATGTTCCACATATAATTCCGAGCTTCCAGCAATCTCGCGGCAGAACCGGACACATCGCGTGCACATCACACAGCGGTCGACAAAGAGCCGCACGGTCGGCCCCAACTCGCGTTTGCGACTGTGAAACGGCTTGATGTCCGCTCGACGCCGCTCGCGACCATGCTCGAAATAGTAGTCCTGCAGCCGGCACTCGCCCGCCTTGTCGCAAATCGGGCAGTCGACCGGATGCCGCAACAGGAGATCCTCCTCGACCATCGCTCGAGCCTGCCGGACTTTGTCGCTGTCGGTAACAAACACCGTGCCGTCGCTGGCCGGCGTCTGGCAGGCGGGAACGAGCTTCGGCAACATCTGTACCTCGCCCGTCTGCGGATCGCGCCGTCCCGTCTCCACCAGACACATGCGGCAACTCGCGACGACCGACAATCCGGGATGCCAGCAGTAATGGGGAATGTCGATCCCCACGCGCGCCGCCAACTCGATGCCGTTGAGCCGCTCGTCCGGCGCCAACTCCACTTCCCGTCCGTCGATCCAAACCACCGGCATGTGTGCGTTCCTCAGTGCGTGGTCCAATCGAGTGCCGGAACCGGCTCGCTCTCTTCGTACCCCTGCGGATTCGTCCGCCGAATGTACGACTCGAACTCGTCGCGAAACTTGCGAATGGCATTCTTGATCGGCCAGGCAGCCCCGTCCGCCAATCCGCAAATCGTGGTCCCCGGAATGATGCCGATCGAGTCGCCAATCTGAAGCAGTATGTCCAAGTCGACTAACCGCCCGCGCCCCGCACGGATCCGCTCGAGAATCCGCAGCGCCCACGCCGTCCCTTCGCGGCACGGCGTGCACTGGCCGCAACTTTCGTGAGCAAAAAAGCGGCAACTGTTGTGGAGGAAGTCGACCATCTCGACCGTTTCGTCGAGCACCACCACGGCGGCCGTCCCCAGCCCGAGGCAACCGTAGCGCCCGGGACCATTGAAGTCGAGCGGACAGTCGAACTCATCCTCGGTCAACAACCCCATGCTGATCCCGCCAGGGATCGCCGCTTTGGCCCGACGCCCCTTCCAAACGCCACCTCCGTACCCGTCGATCAATTCGCGAACCGTGAGCCCCAAAGGCGCCTCGAAACAACCAGGTCGTTCCACGTGGCCACTGAGACAATACAGCTTGGGGCCAAAGCTTCCAGCGTCTCGAGGATTGTCCGGATCGGGCGGCACGCCCATCGATCGGAACCAATCGGCTCCCCGCTCGCAAATGTGCCGCACACACGCCACCGTTTCGACATTGTTCACGACCGTCGGCTGGCGAAACGCTCCTTCGACCGCTGGGAATGGCGGCTTGATCCGCGGCCACGCCCGCTTTCCTTCAAGACTCTCGATCAGGCCGGTCTCCTCGCCACAAATGTACGCCGCCGCGCCGCGATGAGGCACCACGTCGAGATCGTAGCCACTCCCTAAAATGTTCTTCCCCAAATACCCGGCCTCATAGCACTCCTCGATGGCTCGACCGATGCGCTTCCACGCCAGTGGATACTCATACCGCATGTAAAAGAACGCCGTCGTCGTGCCGGTGGCGTAACAACTGAGGATCAACCCCTCGAGCACCTGATGCGGATCCTCCTCCATGAGAATCCGGTTGTTGAACGTCCCCGGCTCGCTCTCGTCCGCGTTGAGACAGAAATAGGTCGGACCCTTCCGTTCCTTCGGAAGAAACGTCCACTTCAACCCCGTCGGGAATCCGGCTCCTCCCCGACCGCGCAGCCCCGAACGTTTAACTTCGTCGATCACCTCTTCGGGCGACTGACTCCCCAAGACCCGGCGCAGCGTCTGGTACCCGCCGGTCGACTCGTAGTCCGCCAGCGTGTGGCTCTCCGGCCGCTCGATCCTCGCCAACAATACCGGCTCAAACGCTGCCACGTCCGCTTACTCCCCGCTCGTCCATTGAACCACTGGGTT
This sequence comes from Planctomycetaceae bacterium, assembly GCA_015490875.1. Lineage (GTDB taxonomy): Bacteria > Planctomycetota > Planctomycetia > Pirellulales > Pirellulaceae > S141-3. The sequence goes on along the minus strand of WFWZ01000358.1, from coordinate 1,850 downwards.
GGTTCCCGCTTTACTCCTCGTGCGCCTCGCCCGCCGATGCTCCCTCCGGCGCTGCCTCGGAACCCTCCTCCAACGCCGCTTGCTGTCGCAACTTGCGAAAGAGCTCCACCGCCTCCTCCGGATCGACCGACCGATAAAGAGTCTCGTTGGCCAGTACGCACGGAGCGTGCTCGCACGCTCCGAGGCACTCAGCCGCCTCCACCGTCAACGCTCCGTCACGAGACGGCTCGCCCGGCCGCGTCCCCGCCAATTCGCAAAGCCGCTCAAGCAACCCATCCCCGCCGCGCAGCGCACAACTGATCGACCGGCAAACCCAGGCCCGCACGACGCCATGAGGCCGATCCTGTTTGAAAAAACCGTAAAACGACAGGGTGTCCTGTACTTCAGCCGGCGCCAGTCCCAACAGTTCGGCGATCTCGACGACGGCGCTGCGAGGCACCATGCGCCAGCGCTGGTGAACCACATGCAAAGCCGGCAAGACGACGGCACGCCGGTCCGGATAGCGATCGCACAAACGGCGAATCTCCGCCACCATCTCCGGCGTCAAGGGCTTGGCCGCCTCGGCTTGCGTCGGCTCCACTGCCGTCATCGATCCAACTCCGCAGCAATGATGTTCAAACTGCCCAATACCGCCACGACATCGCTGAGCGTATGCCCTTCGATCAAATGAGGAAACATGGCGAAGTGAATGAACGAGGGAGGACGGCAGCGAGCTCGGTAAGCGACGTCGCTCCCATCCCCCACGATGTAAAAGCCCAATTCGCCATTGGGAGCTTCGATGGCCGCATACGTCTCTTCACAAGGGACTTCGAACCCGCGACCATCCATGACCAGTTCGAACTGCGTGATCGTCCCTTCGATCGTCGTGTAGACTTCGTTCTTGGGAGGCAACACGACGCGCGCATCGGGGCCGACTCGATATGGTCCCGACGGGAGATTCTCCACCGCCTGCTCCACGATCTTTAAGCTTTCCCACATTTCGGCCATGCGAACAGCATACCGAGCATAACAGTCCCCTTCCCGCGCGCAGCACACCTGGAAGTCGAAGTCGGGATACGCCAGATAGGGCTCGTCTTTGCGCAAATCGATCGTCACGCCGCTGGCACGAGCCACCGGGCCGGTGGCGCCTCGATTGAGCGCTTCAGCACGCGTCAACACGCCCACCCCGCGAGTTCGATCAACAAAGATCTTGTTCCGGTTCAACAACCGCTCCATATCCCGCAGCGTCGCAGGACAGTCCCTGAGAAACGCTCGGATCTTCTCGATCGCATCATCCGTGATGTCGTGTGAAACACCGCCGACGCGTGTGTAGCTGTTCGTGAACCGAGCCCCACAGATCGTCTCGAAGATGTCGTAAATCCGCTCGCGCTGGTGAAACGCATAGAGGAAAAACGTAAACGCTCCGACATCCAGCCCCATCGCGCCGACGCACAGCAAGTGGTCGCTGATGCGAGCCAGTTCCGCCACGATCGTCCGGATGTAGCGGCACCTTGGGGGCAGGTCGATACCCAAGAGTTTCTCCACCGCCCCGTGCCAGGCCACATTGTTGGCCATCGGCGAAATGTAATTCATCCGATCGGTGACGGTCACATACTGGTTGAAATCGAGGTGCTCGCCGATCTTCTCGAACCCGCTATGCAGATAGCCGATGTCGGGCCGAGCGCTCACCACCCGCTCTCCGTCCAACTCCAAGACCAATCGCAACGTCGTGTGAGTCGCCGGATGCTGAGGACCGAAGTTGAGCGTCCACAGGTACTCGCTCGCCCCCGAAGACTCTTGACCCGTTTCGACCGGTGTCAACGGCATGCTCAACTCTCCCCTCGTGTCACCACCGGCAAATGATGCCGCTC
>WFWZ01000357.1 GCA_015490875.1 Planctomycetaceae bacterium | reverse complement strand
GCCGAAGATCATTCCGGTTGGCGGTATGCGCGAGGCCTTCGCGAGCGGCGTGGCGGATGTATGGGTCAGCCGACTGGACGGCCTCGACCAGTTGCGGTAGCCAACGCCGGTCGTCGAGACGACGTAAGCACGCGGCGCACACGCGGGGAGGTGTCGTTGGAGCCAAAATGGATGCGACGTCGAGTTGGTCGAGTGGCCCAGTGGCCACTCGGTGTTCCCAGTTGGAGACTTCGGGACCCGGTTCACCGTGGTTTGTCGCGACCGGGCGGGCGGCGGGATTCCTTTGAGCGCCATCGTCGCGCAACCGCACGCGCCAGATCCGTCCTCGACCGTGGACCGGATAGGAGCGGTCCACCCAGTCGCTAATGTAGAGCGACCCGTCGGTTCCCCACGCCAGTCCGGTCGGGCGGAACTCGGGGCCGCCCTGCAACAGGGGCCGACTCTTCGCTCGAAACGACGCGTCGCTCGGAGACAAGTGGAATACGTCAACCCGGTATTCACTCCAACTACTCACAAGGAATCCGCCGGTCAGTTCCGGAAGAAGCTGCGACGGACCGCAACGAAGAAGATCGGTCGGTGCTTCCGGAGTCGAGGCGATCATCGGAAGCGTGCCGGGGAGTTCCCCGTTCCAAGCGATGAAGGGCTCGAGTTCGTGCCGTCGATAGCCATAGTCGCCGCCCGCCACGATTTCGAGCAGCCGGCAGGGAGGTCGGTTGCCCGGATCGTTGTCCACGGCGAAGATGCGTCCAAACGGGTCGGCGGCGATGCCGCACGGGTTCCAGAATCCGACGGCCACGCGAACCAATCCCGTCCCGTCGGGTCGACACCGAAACACGCCGCCGTCACCTCGATCGCTCGAGAGCACGACCCCGCCGTTGTCTTCCAAGCGGTAGGGAGCGCCGTAGTTCTGGCCGAGTCCGAATAAGAGGTTGCCTTGCCCATCGACGGCGACGGAGAGAAAACCGTTGTGCGGGTAATCGGCTTCAGTCTGGAGGCGCGCGAGGGACTGGCGCTGCTCGGCACGTCCGTCCCCATCGGCATCGCGGAGGCGAAACAATTCGTTGCGACTGACCGCGTAGATCCATCCGTTGGGATGCGCGGTGATGTTCATGAGCCACCGTTCACCCTCATACCAGGTCGTCACCTGGTCGGGCCGTCCATCTCCGTCCGAGTCGGTCAAGAGGCGGATGCGGTCGGAGGGAGGACCTTCGTAGTCGGGAGGTCGCATGTGGGTATGGCTCTCGACGACCAGCACCCGGCCTTGGGCGTCGACGGTGATACCAAACGGCGTGACGATGTCGGGTTCGCTAGCGACGAGCTCGACGACGAGCCGGGAATCGAGCGTGCGGGGGAACCGTGGAGCAGAGTCATCCCCGGTGGCTCGTAGTGTCAGGGCAGAAGCAACCGTCAGCAGCAACTTTGCCCAGCGGTAAGAGACCCTCGAACGATCGAGGCGGAACGGGCGAGACAACTGACGCACGATCAACGTCCCAATTCAGAGGCTGTACGAAGAATTCCGGCCGCAAACGACACGCCCAAACATAGTAGCGACAGCGGCGGGTTTGTGTGATGCGCTCCCCGGAACACTCCTGTCAGCCCCACGTGACTGTCGTTTCTACGCCTTCACGATCTTGTCCCGGCCGGCGCTCACGTCTTTCGTCGCGTTGCGCGTGTCGATCACCAGATGAGCGTGGCGAACGATGAAGTCGTAGTCGTAGGCCGAGTGATCGGTCGCGATCAGCACGGCGTCCTGAGCCGCCAGGTAGTCGGCTGTCAGCGGTTCACTGGCCAGACGCGGCACATCATAGTGCCGCATCGACGGGAGCGTCGGTATGTGTGGATCGTTGTAGCTGACGATGGCTCCCTTGGCGATCAAAAGTTCCATCAGTTTGAAAGAAGGGCTTTCGCGAGGATCATCGACATCTTTCTTGTAAGCTACACCAAGTACGCCGATCCGACTGCCTCGCAGGGGCTTGCCCACATCGTTGAGCGCTTCCATCAACCGGCTGATGACATAGCGAGGCATCTGCTGGTTGATCTCGCCCGCCAACTCGATGAACCGCGTCGGCAATTCGTTCTTGCGAGCCAGCCAGCTCAAGTAAAACGGATCAATGGGAATGCAGTGCCCTCCGAGTCCCGGTCCGGGATAGAAGGCCTGAAAACCGAACGGTTTCGTCTTGGCGGCATCGATCACTTCCCAGACATCGATCCCCAATCGGTCGAAGAGCATTTTGAGCTCATTGACCATGGCGATGTTGACCGACCGGTAGGTGTTCTCGAGGATCTTGCACGCTTCGGCCACTTCGCAGTTGGCCACGGGAACGGTCTCGACCACTGCCTGGCCATAAAGTGCCAATGCCAACTCGAGACTCCGTTCATCCATGCCACCTACGACCTTCGGGATACGGCTCGCCGAAAAATCGGGATTTCCCGGATCTTCCCGTTCGGGGCTGTAGGCCAGGAAGAAGTCGGAGCCGACCTGGAGTCCCGAACGCTCGAGAATCGGTAGGACGACGTCCCGCGTCGTCCCCGGATAGGTCGTGCTCTCCAAAACGACCAACTGACCCGGTCGGAGCGTCTTGGCGATCTTCTCCGCTGTTGCCTCGACGTACGTCAGGTCGGGGTCGCGGCTGTCACTCAGCGGCGTGGGAACGCAGATCAAAATGACGTCCGGCTCTCCAAGCCGCCCCATCTCGCAGGTCGCCTCGAATTTCTGCTCCGCGTTCCACTGCCGAATCCACTCCGACGGAATGTGCTGGATGTAACTCTCGCCTTGAGCCAGCAATTGGGTCTTTTCTGGGTCGACATCGAAACCGATCGACGAAAAACCGGCCTGCACAAAGGCATGGACCAGCGGGAGGCCCACATATCCCAGACCCACCACGCCGACTTTGGCCGTCTGGTTGGAAATCGCCTCTTTCAGCGGAGCAAATACATCTGTCTTTGTCGTCATCGTGATACTCGGTCAGTCTCTTCTGGTGTCCCTCGATGGCTGCAGCCCCTCCCGTAGAGCTGTTCTTTGCAGCCCGAAGATGTGGGCAGCCGCTTGGGTGCGTCTCGGGGGGTGCGTCTAATCTTTTTGAGTATATCATGGACGGAGCCAATCGGGGGAGGATTGCCTGCCGACCACCGCAGGCCATCACCCGCTGGCGGGGGTCGGCTTGGCCATGCAGACGGCAGGAAAGGCCGTTTCTCGCCCAACGATTCGAACCAGCCTATTGCCTACAAGGAGTTTGTGGTCGTGGCAACCATTCTGGTCACCGGTGCCGCCGGGTTCATCGGATACCACGTGAGTCGCTACCTGCTGGAGCGGGGCGATCGGGTCGTGGGGATCGACAATCTGAACGACTACTACAGTGTCAAGCTCAAGGAAGACCGGCTCGCTCAGTTGCGCCCCTACGACGCCTTCCGATTTGAGCGGATCGACCTGGTGGAAGGAGATCGTCTGGCCGGGCTTTTCGCCGAGGAATCGTTCGACCGAGTCATCCACTTGGCGGCTCAAGCGGGCGTGCGATACTCCCTGGAGAACCCCGAGGCCTACATCCAGAGCAACCTCGTGGGCTTTGGTCACATCTTGGAGGCGTGCCGGCACCACGACATCGAGCACCTGGTGTACGCGTCGTCGAGTTCGGTGTACGGCTCCAACACGAAAATGCCCTTTTCCGTAGCCGATCGGGTCGACCATCCGGTCAGTCTTTACGCGGCGACGAAGAAGGCCAACGAACTGATGGCTCACACGTACAGTCATCTGTACAACCTCCCGACGACGGGACTCCGGTTCTTCACCGTCTATGGCCCGTGGGGGCGGCCCGACATGGCGTTGTATCTGTTCACCGAGGCGATCGTCGAGGGCCGACCGATCCGAGTTTTCAATCACGGAAAGATGCAGCGGGACTTCACCTACATCGATGATGTCGTCGAGGGCGTGGTGCGGACGTGTGATCGCCCAGCGGAGCCGAATCCCGATTGGAACGGAGCCGAGCCCGATGCCGGGTCGAGCCGGGCGCCCTACCGGATCTACAACATCGGCAACCACACACCGGTGGAGCTGGGCTACTTCATCGAGGTACTTGAGAAGGCATTGGGCATAGAAGCGCAGAAGGAGTATCTCCCTCTGCAGCCGGGAGACGTCCCGGCCACGTACGCCGACGTCGAGGCGCTGACGCAGGCTGTCGGCTTCGCTCCGAAAACGCCGATCGAAGAAGGGATCGCTCGATTCGTGGACTGGTACCGACGCTACCGGGCCGGCGAGTACACGGGCAGTCGGGAGGGGTGATTGCAGGCGATCGGGTTCCCCTGGCCCGAGTTTCCCTCGGTCTTTACACTGGTTGGGGGAAGACGCCTAGCGGGGCGCCGAGTTGAGGTGACCACTGTAGTGGCTCGTCTCATGTGCCCTCGCAGTATCGAGCCGCAGCCTCGCCGCTTCCTCAAGACTGCGTCGCTCTCCTTGCCTACCTTTCCAAATGACTTGATCCGAAGCTTATGAACCAATCGGCCCACCGACCACGCACGCTTTTCGAGAAGATTTGGGACGAGCACGTGGTCTACGAAGAACCGGGACAGCCGGCCATCCTCTACGTCGACCTGCATTTGATTCACGAAGTCACGAGTCCTCAGGCGTTTGAGGGGCTTCGGTTGGCCGGTCGCCGCGTTCGGCGACCCGATCGGACCGTGGCGACGCCCGATCACAACGTACCGACCGATCATCGAACCTTGCCTTTTGCCGACGCCATCGCTCAGCGTCAGGTCGAGGTGTTGCAGGCGAACTGCCGTGAGTTCGGAATCACGCTGTACGACGTGGATGATCCTCGCCAGGGCATCGTCCACGTCATCGGCCCGGAGCTGGGATACACTCACCCCGGGATGGTGATTGTCTGCGGAGACAGCCACACGGCCACGCACGGCGCGTTCGGGGCGCTGGCGTTCGGGATCGGGACGAGCGAGGTGGAACACGTCTTGGCCACGCAGACACTCCGGCAGCTTCGCCCCAAGACGATGGAGCTGCGGGTCGAGGGGGAGCTCGGGCCGGGTGTTACGGCCAAGGATTTGATTCTCTATTTGATTGGCCAGATCGGGACGCACGGTGGCACGGGTCACGTGATTGAATACACCGGCAGCACCTTCGCCAGTCTCAGCATGGAAGGCCGGATGACGGTGTGCAATATGTCGATCGAGGCGGGGGCTCGAGCCGGCATGGTGGCACCTGACGAAACCACCTTCGCCTATCTCAAAGGACGGCCGTTCGTGCCGGACGACTACAAAGCAGCTGTCGAGCGTTGGAAACAGTGGGTTCCCGACGAAGGCGCGGTCTACGATCAGTCTCGGTCGTTTTCGGCCGAAGCCATCGCACCGCAGATCACGTGGGGGACGCATCCGGGGCAGGTCGTGAGCGTCCTCGAGCCGATTCCCGATCCGGCGAATCTGGAGGATCCCGTGGAGCGGAAGTCGGCCGAGCAGGCGCTTCAGTACATGGGACTGCGCCCCGGGCAGACATGGGAGGACATCCGCGTCGATCGCGTCTTCATCGGTTCTTGCACGAACGGCCGCATCGAAGATCTTCGCGCCGTCGCGGCCATCGCCCGTGGTCGAAGAGTGGCCGATCACGTCCATGCCATGGTCGTTCCGGGCAGCGGCCAGGTTCGACGTCAGGCCGAAGAAGAAGGGATTGATCGGGTGTTGATCGAGGCTGGGTTCGACTGGCGCTACGCCGGCTGCAGCATGTGCCTGGCGATGAACCCCGACCGTTTGGCTCCGGGGGAGCGATGCGCATCGACGAGCAATCGAAACTTCGAGGGGCGCCAAGGCAAAGGAGGACGCACTCATTTGGTTTCGCCGGCGATGGCCGCCGCCGCCGCGATCGCGGGGCATTTCGTCGACATTCGCGAGTGGGATGCCGTGACGGAAGGGGCCTGTTGAGCAGGCCTTCGACAGATTGGGGCGAGGCTAGGTTGGGAGGGTGAGGCGGCGAGGCTCCTGCCGAGCCGTGCCGTGTCAAATCGGTGTCACAGGACGTGGCATCGCTCACGTCGTGAACGTAACATCGTGAACAGGAGTTCGGTTGGAAATCATGGAACCGTTTCGCAAACACACCGGCCGCGTGGTGCCGCTGGATCGAGCCAACGTCGATACCGATCAGATCATTCCCAAGCAGTTCTTGAAACGCATCGAGCGTACCGGCTTCGGCCGTTATCTTTTCTATGACTGGCGGTATCACGAAGACGGAAGCGATGACGCGACGTTTGTGCTCAATCGTCCCGAATACCAGGGGGCCACGATTCTATTGGCGCGACGCAACTTTGGATCCGGGTCGAGTCGTGAACACGCGGTGTGGGCGTTGGTCGACTACGGTTTTCGCGCCGTGATCGCACCCTCCTTTGCCGACATCTTCTACGGGAACGCCTTGAAAAACGGCTTGTTGCCTGTGCGCCTTTCTGAAGAAGATATCGACTATCTTTTTCGGAAGGCCGAAGGTGGATGCGAACTCTGCGTCGATTTAGAGGCCTGTCGCGTTTCCGATGCATCGGGTTGGGAGCGTTCGTTCGAGATCGATCCCTACTTCCGCAGGATGTTGCTGAACGGTTGGGACGAGATCGCCCTGACGTTGCAGCACGAAGACAAGATTGCGGCATACGAGGCGGCCAGGCGTTGAAACGGGAAGACCTTCAGGCTTCAGGAGTCGGCGGGTCGATGGCCGGGTGGTACTTTGTCCGAACCGGAACGCTCGGGGCGGTTCGTCGCGGCTATGCGGCGGATGGCAGCTACGCGCCGGGCCGGCGCGTGGTTGTGCGTGACGACGGAGCCCTCCGGATGGGGCAGGTGCTGGCTCCCTGCCGACGACCGGCGGGTCTTGACGAGGCGAGTGTTACGATTGTACGGCCGGCCACGGCCGAGGACGAGTTGCTGGCGGGGCGACTCGAGCGGCGGCAGGCGGAAGCGGTCGCCAGTTGCCAGGCTTATCTCCAGGAGCGAGGCGTTCGCGCCTGTCTTCTGGATGCCGAATACGCACTCGATGGGAGCCAACTTTGGTTCTATTTCCTGGGCGAGGCTCCTGACGACAAGGGGGATCTCTTCGCTGAGTTAGCACGCCGCCATGGTGTCGCCATCGAGTTGGCGTCGTTCGTGCGCACATTGACCGAGGGGTGCGGGCCGGACTGCGGCAGTGCCGCCGCGGCGGGTTGCAGCGATGGAGGCTGCTCTGCGTGCTCGCTGGCTGCCGCGTGCCGACCGGTGGGGACCGATCCACTTCGAGGCCCGGGGTGATCCGGGACGTTGGGGTGACGAGTGAGGAGAGACAGCGGACGTGCTGGAGGAATTGGGCGAAGCGTTTGGGAACGGGAGTTCGAATCCGTCGGCGCACGTGGTGGCGTGCCTTGAGCGGATTGAGCAGCGCGAGCAGGAGATTTGCGCGTGGGTGGAAGTCGATCGGGAGGGGGCGCTGGCGGCAGCGGCCGAATCGGACCGCCTTTGGCGCGAGGGCGCTCCCCGAAGTCCGCTCGAGGGCATGACCGTTGGTGTCAAGGACATTATCGACATAGCAGGCAAGCCGACGTCGGTGGGGGTCGATGGTTGGGCGATGGGGCCTGCTCAGTGCGATGCCGAAATCGTCCGTCGACTCCGCGAGTTGGGTGCTGTGTTGTTGGGCAAGACGGTGACGACGCCGTTCGCCTGTTTCGATCCCTCGCCAACACGGCATCCTTGGCGAACGGGTTCGTCCCCGGGTGGGTCCAGTAGTGGCAGCGCGGCCGCGGTGGCCGATGGACACGTCGCCTGGGCACTCGGGTCGCAAACCGGAGGGTCGATCGTTCGTCCGGCGGCCTATTGCGGCATTGTCGGCTTCAAACCCTCATTCGGGCGGCTGCCTTTGGATGGCGTTTTTCCCATCGCCTCGCGGCTGGACCACCTGGGTTTCCTCTGCCGCGAGCCGAGCGACGCCGCGGTCATCTGGGAGACACTTACTGGAGAACGTGTCGCGCACCTGGAAACGTTCCGCGCCGGGACGCTGGAGGATGTGCAGGGGGCGCGAGCGGACAGTTTGCTGCTGGAGCTTTGGCCTCGGGTCGTTCAGCGTTGCCGCGACGCCGGAGCCCAGGTTGCGCCGGTACGTCTACCGGTGGACTGGGACGCGTTGCTCGAGGTGCATGGAGTGCTCATGGCGTATGAAGCGGCTCAGGTGCATGCGGCGACCTATGCCCAGCGCCGATCGCTGTACCCTCCGGGTATGCGTCGGTTGATCGAGCGGGGCCAGGCGATTGCTCGAAGCGAGTTCGACCGGGCGGTCGCCCGGCAAGAAGAGTGGCACCAGGAAATGGAACGGTGGTGGGATGATTTGGGGGTCGACTTCTTGCTGATGTGGTCGACTCCGGGGACGGCTCCGAGCCACCGTTCGACGACGGGGGATCCTCTTTTCAACAGCCCTTGGAGTCTGCTGGGTGTGCCGACGCTGACGGTTCCGGTGGGGCGAGCGGCGGATGGCATGCCGGTCGGTTTGCAGTGGGTGGGGCGAGTGGGCGCCGATGCTTCGGTGTTAGGAGCTGGCAAGTGGTGCCAGATGCGGGGAGTCTGCTGCCGCTAGGACTGTGCCGATCGGACCAGACTTCGCAGATGGCGCTCGCGGCAGCATGCACACGATGCGACGAGCCGTCGGATTGTTGACGCGTGGAGCTCGGCGTGTTCGATAGACCAACTACGGCGGACGCGGTGACTGTGCGCTGCGACCGCGTCGGGGGGTGGTGTGTACGAACGCTACGGAGAGCTACGGGAACGACCCCCAATCGTACGGAGACGCAATGTCGATGAGCGCAACGCATGGACGTGAGTGGAAGAGGCGGTGGAGCCACCTCGAGGCGGCGGACGTGTTGCGTCTGGCGATGGGCGTGACAGCGGCACTCGTTCTCATCTTGCAGATCGGTTGCACACGCCGCCATTATCGCCTGCGCGCAGACCGCGAGGTGGATGCGTTGATTCGGGAACGCGCCATGGATCCTCGTTGGGCGTTGACTCGTCCGATCCACCCGTACATGGATCCTCGCAGCCGCTACTACTCCCCGTACGATCCCGACCGAGTTCCCATGCCGGCCGACGATCCTGTTTCGGCTCAGTATATGCGCGTCGTCGATGGCAAGCGGGGTTGGAAACACTGGTGGCGCAACGGCGTCGTCCATGACGTCGAAAACCCGGGGTGGATGGACCAACTGGGGGCGTACGCTCCGATGTCGGAAAATGGCGAGTTGATCTTGAATGTTGAGAACGCGTTGCAGCTCGCCTACATCCACTCGCCGAACTGGCAGAACCAGATCGAGACGCTTTATTTGTCGGCGCTCGACGTCAGTACCGAACGGTTCCGGCTCGACACCCAGTTCTTCGGCACCAACACGACCAACTACACTCATCTTGGGAAACTGCGCCCGGGTGGGGAAACCAATACGCTGCGGACCGATACGAACTTTCAGCTTCGGCGCCGTTTCGCTCGAGCCGGAGAATTGCTGGTCGGTTTTGCCAACTCGTTCGTGTGGCAGTTCACAGGCACCAACACCAGTTTCGCGACGAGCCTCGTGAATTTCAGCTTGATGCAGCCGTTGCTGCGAGGCGCGGGACAGGACATTGCACTCGAGCAGTTGACGATCGTCGAGAGAGCCCTCTTGGCGAATGTGCGGTCGTTCGCGCAGTACCAGCAAGGCTTTTACACGAACATCGCCATCGGAGAACTCGGCGTGCGAAGCTTGCAGCGTCGAGGTGGTTTCTTTGGCGGTACGGGGCTGACCGGGTTTACCGGGCAGGGAGCCGGCGGTTTCGGGGGTGTCGGTGGAGCTGGCGGCTTCGGTTTCGGTGGCGGTGGCGGTGGCGGTGGTACTGGCGGCGGTGCCGGTTTCGCCGGCGGTGGCGCAGGTCTGGTGGGCGGTTACATCGGCCTCTTGCAGCAACTCCAGCAGATCCGCAATACCGAAGAATCTCTTGGCCAGCAGTTGCGCACACTGGCGTTGTTGGAGTCCTACCTCGACGCCGGTTTCATCGACCTGGTGCAGGTGGACCAGTTTCGTCAAAGTGTCGAAACGGAGCGGGCCAATCTACTCCAGGCTCGCAACGGACTGCAAAACTCGATCGAAGCTTATTTGGTCGGGACGATCGGCCTGCCTCCCAACATTCCCGTGACCCTTGACGATTCGATGATCCAGCCGCTGCGGTTCATCGACCCGGCCATGAGTGCCATCCAGAACCGAGTCCTCGACCTGCAACAGATGCTCGGTGATCTACCCATGCAGTTCGCTCCCGCAGACCTTCAGCAGTTGATCGATGCGGGAGAGGATCAACGCCAGCAGTTGCAGGCTATGGTTCCGGTAGTCGAGAACGACCTCAAGCGAGTGAGCGAACTGACGGCGCATCGTAAGGCGACGATGACGCCCGAGGAACAACAGATTTTCGATCGGGATATGGAGTTTGAGCGAGGGAAGTACCGTGAGTTGATCCAGCGGATCGAGAAGACGGAGGAGGGCCTGGAGGCGATTCGCCAGCAGGTCAAACAGGGGAAACTTCCCGAGGCGCGGGACGCGTTGGTCGATTGGCTGTCGGGGCTGCTTCGCACGACCCAGGAATTGTCACTCGTGCAGGCGCGAGCCCGCCTGGAGACGATTGTCGTCGATCCGATCCAGCTCGATCCGAACGACGCATTTCGGATCGCGTTGGCAAATCGCCTCGACATCATGAACTCGCGAGCCTCGTTAGTGGATACGTGGCGCTTGATCCAGTTCAACGCCGACCGGCTCCAGGCTGGTCTGGACGTGGTCATCAATGGAGATCTCTCGACCGTCGGGAACAACGCCGCCAAGTTCCAGGCTCCCACCGGGCGGATGTCCGTGTCGCTCCAGTTCGACGCTCCCTTCACTCGTTTGCTAGAACGGAACAACTACCGCCAGGCTCTGATCGACTACCAGCGGGCGCGTCGCGGCTTTATCCAGTCGCTCGATTCGGTCAATCTGGGACTTCGGAACCTGCTGCGGAATATGGAACAACTCCGTGTGAATCTGGAAATTCAGCGTCGCGCGGTGGCCATTTCGATCCGGCGCGTGGACGTGACGGCCGAGGAACTGCAACGGCCTCCCGAGCCGACAGCGGCCGGCCAGGGACCCCAATTCGGACCGACCGCTGCGGTCAACTCGCTAACCGCTCTATCTGACCTGCGGAACACGCTCAATAACTTCATGAGCGTCTGGCTGAACTACTACGCGGGTCGCATGAGGCTGGCTCGGGAGCTCGGCGTGATGAGGTTGGACGAGAACGGTCGTTGGATCGACATGCCGATCGAGGAAGCGGCGGCATGCCAGCCCGAAGAGATCGAATTGCCCCCGCCACTCCCCGGAGAACCGCAAACAGCCATGGGGCCGCCACCGAGGCGACGTTGAGGCAGACGGATAAGCGAGTGTGGAGAGTGGTGAGTTCCGACGAGCCGGGAGCCTTCCCGGCTTTTTTCGTGGACGGCGCGAAGGTGGGGGTGGCGGTGAGCGGGAACTCTGGAAAAAATGGGCGATCCGGGAGTCGGAATGGCGGGGAGTGGTGTTAAACTGGAAGGAAGTACCCTTCCGTGAACTGGCCTTCCCTCGGTCACGTACCTCCGAAAAGGATGCCGGCGGCAGGACGCTGGCATGTTCTCCTGCTTGTTTAGGTGGTTCTCGATCATGGCGACAACAGCTCCCCAAACTCCGTCGGCTGACCTGGTGGCCAGCCCCGTGTCGACGGCTCCAGCAAAAGAACGTCCCGTCCCGCCACCCAAGTCATCCGGCTTGGTGTGGATCGGACTGTCCGTGGGGGCGGTCTTGATTGTGGCCATTGGCACGGGGATCTTTCTTTGGGTTCGCAACGTCGTGGGTGGGACCGATCTGTCGAAGCTGAAACTCCACGAGGTCGGCAAGAGCGATCTGGTGGTGACAGTCGTCGAAGATGGGAACCTCGAGAGCGCCCAGAACGTCGAGATCAAGTCGCGCGTCGAGGGGACAACGACGATCTTGAAGATCGTCGAAGACGGAAGCCGCGTGAAAAAAGGCGATGTCCTGGTCGAACTCGATTCGGCCGCTCTGGAAGAGCAGATCACCCAGCAGCGGATCGCCGTCAACCGAGCCGAAGCGACGATGGTCCAGGCCGAAAAGGACCTGGAGGTCGCGATTATCTCGAAACAGGAATATGCCGAAGGGACCTTCCGGCAGCAGTTGCAGGACGCCGAAGCTCAAATCACTATCGCCCTGGAAAACCTGCGGACGGCCGAGAACACGCTGGCCCATACCGAACGCATGTTTCGCAAGGGGTATGTAAGCAAGCTGCAACTGGAAAGCCAGCAGTTTGCTGTCAAAACAGCGAAGCTCAACTTGGCATCGGCCGAGACGGCCAAAGAAGTCTTGGTGAAATACACCAAACCGAAGATGCTCGAGGATCTGCAGGCCCAGATCGACGCAGCTCGGACGCGTGCTTCTTCAGAAAAGGAAGCCTATGAACTGGAACTGGCCAAACTGAAGCGGCTGGAAGAACAACTCAAGAACTGTACCATCGTCGCTCCTCAAGATGGCATGGTGGTGTACGCGAATGAGCGAAGCGGCCGTTTCGGGAGCCAGCAGGGTGTGCAGATTGAGGAGGGGGCGTCGGTGCGGGAGCGCCAGACGATTTTGCGACTCCCCGACCTCGATCGCATGCAGGTGAAGGTGAACGTCCACGAGTCGAAAGTGGAGGATCTCGCTGTCGGGATGGAGGCCGACATCAGGGTGCAAGATCGGACCTTCCACGGCAAGGTCGTTTCGATCGCCAGCCAGCCCGAGCCCACAAGCTGGTTCAGTGGGAACATCAAGGAATACGCGACGATCGTGAGAATCGATGGGGAGCCGAAGAACCTCAAGCCGGGAATGACAGCCGAAGTCACGATCAAGGTAGCTGAACTCAAGGATGTGCTGACCGTTCCCGTTTCGGCTGTCGTCGAGATCGGTGATCGCTTCTATTGCTGGGTGGCCAGCCCGGCGGGCATCGAACGGCGCGAATTGAAGTTGGGCATGACCAACGACAAGTACGTCGAAGTCAAAGATGGTGTGGTGGAAGGGGATCAGGTGATCCGGAATCCGTTGGCGGTCGTGCCCGAGCGGGAAAGGACGGAGATCGAAGCGAGCGAGAAGGTGAGGTCGGAAGAGGGGAGTCGCGGCGGCGGCAAGTCGGCCAAGCGCGGGGCAGAACCCGGCGCAAGATCGGGCAGCCGTAAGAAGTCTGGCCGAATGATGGACTTCAAGCAACTTGACAAGAACGGGGATGGCGTCGTCACGAAAGATGAACTTCCAGAACGTGCGCAAGCTTACTTCGATCGGATGGATGCGAACGGCGACGGCAAGATCGATGCTCAGGAACAGGAGGCCATCCGGAAACGTTTTTCTTCAGGAGCGAAGAAGAAGTCGTCCGGCGGCGAGGCGCGGAAAGGCGGTTCGGGTAAAGGAGGAGGCAGTAGCTTGATCGGGCGCTTCGACCAGGACGGGGATGGAAAGATTTCGAAGGACGAAGCGCCATCTTGGATGCAAGGTGCGTTCGAACGATTCGACAAGAACGGTGACGGATTCATCGACTCCTCGGAAGTTGAAGCCATGCGCCGCAACCGGAAGAAGCAGTAAGCTCAGCGACTGTGCATGTCGCGGCAGGTTGTACGTACGCACTTCCTAAAGACGTCCATCGTGCAGCGCCGAGTGTATCGGTTCCACGACGAGCACAAATCGACAGACACAATATGTAGATATCATGTGGACGAGAATCCTTCGTACGTTTCGACTGGGAGTTTACAGTCTCCTGCTGCACAAGTTGCGCTCGGGACTAGCGGTCCTTGGCATCTTCATCGGTATCGTCGCCGTGATCTGGCTCGTGGCGATCG
This sequence comes from Planctomycetaceae bacterium, assembly GCA_015490875.1. Classification (GTDB taxonomy): domain Bacteria; phylum Planctomycetota; class Planctomycetia; order Pirellulales; family Pirellulaceae; genus S141-3. Next base: position 22,776 of record WFWZ01000357.1, on the reverse strand, counting down.
GAGAAGGTGTCAGTTACCAGGCGCAAAAGCAGATCGAAGAACTCGGCGCGACCAACATCATGGTCCGATCGATCAAGCCGGCCCAGAACTCGTCGGAGACGGGACGGCGGGCCCTCTTTGTCTCTTACGGGATTCTGCGAGCCGACTATGACCGCTTCGTGAGCAACATTCCGTGGCTGAAGCAGATCGTGCCAATGCGGGAGATCCGCCAGGAAGTTTGGTTCGATGATCACAAGAGCGAATGTCGATTAGTCGGCTGCACTCCGGAATATCTGCCGCTGAACCATTTGAAGATTCGTCGGGGGCGTTTCTTGAGCCACCGGGATGGCGAAGAACGCGCCAACGTCTGCGTCCTCGCAGATGGGTTGGCTCGCAAGCTCTTCGGCTTCGAAAACCCCGTCGGCCACTCGGTGCAACTCGATCGAGATTTCTACGTCGTCGTGGGCCAGACCTTTTATCGCGAACCTTCCTCGGCGATCGGCGGCAGCATGGCCGCTCAAGACTACAACATGGACATCTACATCCCGTTGGAGACTTTGCGAGCTCGCATCGGCGACCAGGTCTTCATCAGTCGTTCGGGAAGCCGAGAAGGAGAAGTGGTGCAACTGAGCCAGATCACGATGTCGGTCGACTCGATCGACGACGTGGAAGTCACGGCGGGGATCGTTCGGCGACTGATGAAACTCTATCACAAGAACCAAGACTACGCGGTGAATGTCCCGATGGACCTGCTGAAGCAGGCGCGTTACACCCGCATCATGCTCAATATTCTGTGCATCGTCATCGCCGGCATTTCGTTGCTGGTCGGCGGCATCGGCATCATGAACATCATGCTGGCAACGGTGACGGAGCGGACTCGGGAAATCGGTATCCGTCGAGCTTTGGGGGCCACCCGCAGTGACATCGTGCAGCAGTTCCTCGCCGAGGCGGTCGTGTTGACGGTCTCGGGGGGCGCCGCCGGCGTCCTTGTCGGTTATCTTTGCGGCCCAGTGCTCAGGGCTGTGCGCTTTGTGGCACTCCGAGTGGCTCCCGAGGCAATGGCCCAGCTCCCGGACGTGGTGCACCGGCTGGAGCCCCGCATCGCCACGTGGTCCGTCATCACATCACTTTTGGTTTCGATCGGCGTGGGCGTGCTGTTCGGGCTTTATCCGGCCGTCCGAGCCGCTCGCATGGATCCGATCGAAGCGTTGCGCCACGAGTAAGCGTTCCGTCGGTTCTCGGGGGGCTCGCTAGATCCCGCCGGCGATCGGCAGTCGACGCATTCTCGAGTCCACAAAAACACCCCGCGGATCGTAGCGACCTGCGGGGTGTTTCAGTCCGGTACGCCCACCGACGAAATGTGGTACGTATCCCGTAGCGACATGAGCCTCACTTTGACTCGCCGCCGCCACTATCGCCGCCACCGTTGTCGGTGTTCTGGATCTGGTCATCCGGAGGAGCCGGCTCGGCATCCGAACCCTTTTTCTTGCAACCCACCGTCAGACCGAAGCACAACACGAGCGTGAGCATCAATGCAACCAGTTTCCTCATCGCTACACCAATTCCTTGTTTCAAAGGACCTTGAAAAAACACAACACGTGGGTGAGCTACCCCGCACTCTAGAGCCTTGGAAAGATTCGTTTATTCCAGTGTTTCTCGAAAACGCCGTCACCCAGTTTCGTCGGGGAACCTTGGAGGCCGACACGAGGGGGCCTAGAATGCATGAGGGAATAATCGAGGTCGCTAGAGGGCTCTAGAGGGTGACACTGGATGTTGGGAAGGCCACCAGGTAGCGGCGCGGTCGAGGCCGAGTCAGCGGAGGAACGGGAAGCGGGGCCGGAGCAGAGTCCGTTGGAACAGACGCCGGCTGAGGAACCGACTCCGACGATCGAGGCCCTCGTGGAGGCTCACCACCGGGCAGTGTACGCCTACGCCTACCGCCTGACTGGCCGGACGCAAGACGCCGAAGATCTGGTCCAGCAGGCGTTCCTGGTGGCTCAGGAACATCTGGACCAGTTGCGGGAAGCTAGCCGAGCCAAAGGGTGGCTGATGGCAATTGCCCGCAGTCAGTTTTCGCGTCTCTGTCGGCGGAGGCGCCCCTTCCTGGCCGATGATGCGGAGATTGAGCTTGAGCAGATCGCCGTGGACGAAGAAGATAATACGTCGATTGACAAAGAGCGTCTCCAAGTGGCATTGGATCGACTCCCGCCCGACTCGCGAACCGTCTTGTTGATGTACTATATGGAACATCTCAGCTACAAACAGATTGCTGCGGAGCTTGGCGTGCCGATCGGTACCGTCATGAGCCGTCTTGCGCGAGCCAAACGACGTTTACGAGCTTGGCTGGGGAAGGAGACGTCATGACCGAGCAGACTCCCCAGCGCAAGAACGCAACTGGCAACTCGTCTTCCCGCTCGAGCGACGATTGGCGTGCTCAGATCCAGGCCGGCGACACCTGGGAGATCTTCCGTTCTCGGGAAGAGGCGGCCGAAGATGACGCTGGCCGTAAGCTGCTGAAGCAACTCGAGTCGGATTCAGACCTTGCGGCTCGGTTCGACGCTCGATGCCAGTTCGACGCCCGAGTGGCCGAGGCGTTATCCGAGGTGGAAACACCGGCAGGGTTGAAAGAGCGATTGTTGGAAAGGCTCGGTCGTCCCAAAGCGCACGCCTTCGGGCAGTCGCCCGAGGAGTCCTCTTCGGTGGAGTCCGAGTTTGTTGAACTGGCTCGAGTTTCGTCGAAGCCGGAGGTGAGGTCGACTTCGCGTCGCGGGTGGTTGGCTGTGTTCGCTGTTGCTGCCACCGTCCTGCTCGCGGTCGGCTTGGCGTATCTTTGGACCGAACGACGAAGCTGGACGGCGGCCGACTTGGCGCTGGCCTCGCAAGAGTGGTTGGATCGCCTCGATCCTCAGGCATGGAAACCCTTTTCTGATCCGAAGCGACGGTTTCCGCTCCCGCCGGGCCTGGGCATCCGCTTCCGCCAAACGCAGCTCGTGCAAACCGATGGGACCGAAGTGGCCGTCTACCGGGGGCGAGTCACTGGGCGGAGACAGACGGAGGCCTACCTTTTCGTTCTCCGAGGTCGCGCCGGAAGCGATGTCCCTCCGAGTCCTCCCCTGCGGCCTCGTACGGCGACCAACGGTTGGTTGGTGGCCAGTTGGCAAGCCCAAGGGTGGGTGTATGTGCTGCGCCTTCACGGGACTGAGTTGGACTACCGCCGAGCCATCAATGCGGACGCCCCCTTAGCCCTTTTGCCTACCCAGTCTCGCCAACCGGCAAACTCCCGCGCGCTTTAGGCGGGTCTGCCGGGCGAACCGTTGCATCAGGCGCATTCGGACTCATCGTTCTTGCTTCACCAAGCCGAAACCACATCAGGACGCCCATCTCGTCGGTTGCTGGGGTCGCCCGCGACCCACCGGCATGAAAGCACTGGGCAGCGCGGATTCCGTAGCGACAAGGAAGCGGAACAATGGGCATGAGGCGATTGCAACAGAGAGCGGATGGCGGCGAGTTGAGACGTGGGCCTGACGCGGCCCGAGCGGGAACAGGGATACGACGGCCTCTCCGTCCCCCGCACTGCCCCCAGCGGCTTTCCTCATGGCCGCTGATTGGCACCATTGTCTCGCTCTTGGCCTTCACCGCCATCCCGGTTGACGCTCAAGCACCTCTCGTCCCACCCGCTCAGCCGCGGCAACCGGCTGCCGCTGCAAAAAAGGACGATGCCCCCCAGAAACGGTCTCGGCATGGACGACGCAAACGGGTGCCTCCCAAGCCGACTCACTGGGGGATCATCGCGGGACGTCCCGTCGCTTCCCCCATGTCGGTTTTTCACTATGCATGGCCGGAAGCATGGGGGCATCCGAGCCGGCCGGTCGCCAGCCCCATGGCGGCACTCAACGTCGAACGCGATCCCGTCTTCACTCCCTATGTTCCGGGACGCCCGATCGCCTCGCATATGGCCTCGCTCACACTCTTGACGCCTCACTTCGTGGTCCGCGAACCTCCGGCCAAGCGGCTTTGGATCGGAGGGGGCCGGCTGAGAACGGCGCAAGCAGCGCCGGGCACGCCACGCACCACGCGGTAGCCGGTGGAGTCCGCTTGTGTTTCTCTATTTCGATCTGGGCAACGTCCTCTTACGGTTTGACCACCGCCGGGCGTGCCGTCAGTTGGCCCAGCTCATTGGCGTTCCTTCCGACCGCATCTGGGAGGTCTTGTTTGAGGGCGGGTTGGAAGGGGCGCTGGAGCGCGGAGCGTTGAATCGCGAGGAGTTCGCGCGGCTGTTGGCGGAGGAACTTGACTGTCCGCTTGGGGATCTGACCGGGTGGGAGCGAGCTGCCGCCGACATCTTCGAACCGATGGAGGGGATGGCGGATTTGGTGGCGTACCTCCACCGGGCCGACCAGCGATTAGGGCTCCTTTCCAATACCAACATCGTGCACTGGGAGTTCGTCTCGCAGAGCTATCCCTGGCTGGTGGAATGCTTTGAGCATCACGTGTTGAGTTATCAGATCGGCGCGATGAAGCCCCACTCAGCCATCTACGAGGCAGCGGAAAGACGGGCCGGATGTCGACCGGAGGAGATCTTCTTTGTTGACGACCGGCTGGAGAACGCGGCGGTTGCGCGAGGGCGGGGGTGGGATGCGGTGCTGTTCGAGTCGCCGGAGCAACTTCGGCGAGCCCTGGCCGTTCGCGGGCTTATTGCGGGCCAGGGCGGTCCGGGTCGAATTTAGCGACGATCACCGAGGCATTGTGCCCGCCGAACCCGAAACTGTTACTCATGGCGACTCGGACCGGCCGCCGACGTGGCTCATGCGGCGTATAGTCCAAATCGCAGTCGGGATCGGGCGTTTCGAGATTGATCGTCGGCGGTACCAGGTCGTTGACGACCGACTGGATGGTGACGACGAGTTCGACGCCTCCGGAGGCGCCGAGGGAGTGACCCACTTGGCTCTTGGTACTGGAGATGCTGAGCTGGTAGGCGTGATCGCCGAAGACCTGCTTGATGGCTCGCGTCTCTGCAATGTCTCCGAGCGGGGTGCTCGTTCCATGGGCGTTAATGTAATCGACGGCGGTCGGCTCGAGCGCCGCGTCGGCCAACGCGCCGGCCATGGCCAGCGAGGGCCCATGGCCTGATTCATCGGGTTGCGTAATATGATTGGCGTCGCAACTACTCCCGTAACCGAGGACTTCGGCAAGAATGGGAGCTCCTCGCTCCTGAGCGTGCTCCAACGTTTCGAAGATAAGCAGTCCAGCTCCTTCGGCGAAGACGAACCCGTCTCGGTCGGCGTCGAACGGACGGCTCGCCTTGGCCGGCTCGTCGTTGCGCCGGGAAAGAGCTCGGATATTCTGAAACGCGGCCAACGACATGCGGCAGATGGCTGCTTCGGTCCCGCCGGTCAAGACCACGTCGAGCACGCCATTGCGGACCGCATGAAAGGCCTCGCCAATCGCGTTGGTAGCGCTGGCGCAGGCCGTCGTTACGGTGTAGTTCGACCCGAGCAGCCCGAATTCGATCGCCAGATTGGCGGCCGCCGCATTGACCATCATGCGTGGCACGGTCATGGGCGAAACCCGCCCGGGGCCACTTTGGATCAGCCGTGTCATCTGGCGTTCGATTTCGCCAAGTCCGCCGATGCCCGATCCCAGGATCACTCCACAACGGCGGCGGTCACACTGCTCCCAATCGAGTCGGGCATGGCGCACCGCATCGGTGCCGGCCACGATGGCGAATTGGGTGAAGCGGTCGATCCGCTTCATATCTTTGGGCTCAAGGTAGCCAACCGGATCCCAATCGACCACGTCCCCGCCGATCCGCACTTTGAAGTCGCTGGTATCGACGATCTGCAGTTCGTGGATTCCGCTCTCGCCCGCCAGGATCCGCTGCCAGACCTGGTCAAGCTGATACCCGAGGGGCGTGACGATCCCCAGGCCCGTGACGACGACGCGCCGCTTCATGGAGGTCCCCGGCTATGGCCTACGACGAAGGTGTCGTCGCCTTTTCGATGTACTCGATGGCTTCCCCGACCGTCTGGATCTTTTCCGCCGCATCGTCGGGAATCGTGATGTCGAACTCACGCTCCAATTCCATGATCAGTTCGACCTGATCGAGCGAGTCGGCACCCAGGTCACTGACAAAGTTCGTGCCCGGCGAGATCTTCTCGCGATCAAAGCCCAACTGCTCGGCCACAATGTCCATCACTCGGTCTGCAACGGATGCCACGTGTTGTTTCTCCTCCAATGGGAACCAGCCTCGCTGCGCGAGCCGCCGGTTCAGTCGTCATTCAGCCAGCTTTGTAGCCGAGCTCATCCCACTCGGCACTCCAGGCCTTCTCTGTTTCGATATCGCTGATTTTCACTCTGGCCGGCGTGCCTGCCGAAATGGGACTCACCCAACCAGAGCCCACAAAATACGTGATGCTTCGGCCAGGCGTCAAGCCGGACGGCCTATCGACCCCCCTGGCGTCGCTCTCATTTTAGCCCGTCAGTCCTCCGTCGACGACCAGGACCTGGCCCGTAATGTACGAAGCAGCCGGGCTGGCCAGGAAAAGGACGCAAGCTGCGACGTCTGAGGGAGTTCCCAGTCGTTTGGCGGGGACCCGCTTTTTCACCTCGGTCAACACCACATCTCCGAGGGCCCGAGTCATATCGCTCTCGATAAAACCCGGGGCCACGGCGTTGATGGTCACCTTGCGACCCGCCAGCTCACGGCTAAGACTCCGCGTCAACCCAATCATTCCCGCCTTCGATGCCGAATAGTTCGTCTGCCCGGGATTGCCGATGATCCCCGAGACGCTCGAGATGTTGATGATCCGGCCGTACCGTTGCCGCATCATGAGCCTCGAAGCGGCTCGCGAAAACAAGAACGCACCCCGCAGATTCGTATTGATGACGGTGTCCCACTCTTCGTCGCTCATCCGAGGCAGCAGCGTGTCCCGCGTCACCCCCGCGTTATTGACCAGGATGTCAAGTCGCCCCCAGGCGTCGTGGACCTCGTCGACGACCCGGTCGACGCTCTCGCGATCCGTCACGTCGCACGGCTTGGCAACCGCTTCACCCCCCAGCTCCGAAATCTGGCTAACGGTTTGAGCCAGTTTTTCGGCGTTGCGAGCCACACAGGCGACCTTGGCCCCGGCAGCGCCTAGTGCCACGGCAATCGCCTGACCCAGCCCTTGGGAAGCCCCGGTCACCAGGGCCACCTGGTCGGTCAGGTCGACTTGGAGTCCCTTTGGGAGGGAAGAAGGTTGTGATGTGTCCTGTTCTGCGTTCATGCGATCAATCTCGTGTCCGTGGAAGGGAAAGTTGTGTGTTCATTGCATCCTGTCACCGGTCAAACGCCCCACCCGAGCTCAGTCAATCCAACGTGCCGTAGCTGTCCGCCTTGCGGTGAATACGTTTCAACAATCCTCGGAGCACCCGCCCGGGACCGACTTCGCAAAAGTGGGCGACTCCCTGGTCGAGGAGCCACCGCATGCTGGGCTCCCACTGGACGGGAGCGCACACCTGCCGGATCAAGAGTTGGCGGATTTCTTCGGGGTTGGTGTGCGGCTGAGCATCCACGTTGGAGACGACGGGAATGCGTGCCGGTCGAAGTTCGGCTGACTCGAGCACGGTTCGCAAACGATCCACGGCGGATTCCATGATTGGCGTATGGAACGCCCCGGCCACCGCGAGCGGCACGACCTTCATCGCTCCTGCCTCCAGTGCGGGCTCCACGATTCGTTCGCACGCCGCCCGGTCCCCGGAAACGACGATGTTCCCCGGGCACAAATAATTGGCGACCGCCAGGATTTCTCCCTCCTGCCGCACCTGGTCACACAGAGCCTCGACTTGCTCGGCAGCCAGGCCGAGTACGCTCGCCATGCCGCTGGGGCGAGCGTCGGCCGCCGCTTGCATGGCCTCCCCCCGCTCCTGCACGATCCGCAGTCCCGTCTCGAAATCGAAGACCCCCGCAAAGGCACAGGCGGTATATTCTCCGAGGCTCAAGCCGGCGGCAAAACGACACTCGGTCAGTCGCTCCGGATGAGTTTCTTTCAGTTGTTCCAACGCCGCCAGACTTGTGACGAAGAGCGCCGGCTGGCTGTAGCGCGTCGCGTCGAGCTGCTCTTTCGGTCCGTCGAAGCAGATGCCGGCCATGTCATAGCCAAGCACTTCTCTGGCTCGATCGAACAGTGCCCGAGCCCGTTCGCACTCACGGTACAAACCGCTCCCCATCCCGACGGATTGAGCCCCTTGGCCGGGGAAAAGAAACGCCCACGATGACAAGGGTCGACTCCTCCTGCCAGTGGCTCGATGGGTTACGAGGCCGATTCTTCGAGCTCGATGATCCGCCGCCCCATGTAGGTGCCGCAGTGAGGACAGATGACGTGCGTGGGCACCTGGCGGCTGCAACCGCTGCAGATAGCCAATTCGCGAGGCCGCTTGGCGTCGTGCGACCGCCGCTTGCCCGTCCGGGAATTCGAATGTTTGCGTTTGGGAACTGCCATGATGTGCTCGACTCTCTCCGACCAGGATGCTACCGGGATCTGGTAAGGGGCCATGCTAGGATCCACGGGCGATCCCTGTCAAGGCTTGCTGGAGGGCTCTTGCTGCCATTTGGCCGCCTGCTCTGGTTTTCCCCATACGGTGTAGAGCCACACGAGTCGCTTTTTCGCTTCGGCAATGCTGCCCCTACCCTCTTTTGGAATGGTCTGCTCGGTCTTTACGAGCCCGTGGTACCCGGCTGCCAGCAGCTTTTCGGCTTCCGTCAGCAGTGCCTCGGCACGTTCCTTGTCGGGTTTGTCGGCTTTCAAAATGGTCTCCGCTTGGCCGACGAGTGCGGCCCCCAGCATCGCCTGAGCGTTGTACGTTGTCCAGTCCTCCGGATCAAGGGTTCTGCCGAGTTCGTAACACTCGCGCAAGATTTCCTCGGCATCCTGGTAGGACTTGCATTTGATTAGGTTGGCCCCGGTTGCTGCCAGGAGTGACGCGAGTTGTGGGCTCTCGGCCGGGAGGTTCTTGCGGTGGATGGCCATCCACGCTTTATAGAGTTGGGCAGCCCGAGCGGTCTTTCCGGCGTTGCAATATGTTGTGGCGAGATTGTTCATGATGACGAGCGTGGTGGGGTGTTCGGGCCCAAACTTTTTCCTTTGCAACTTGAGCGTCTCTTCGAGAATCCGTATCGCTTCGTCCGGTCGCCGAGCGTCATAGTATGCGTTGGCTAGGTTGTTTGCGCAGACGAGCGTGCTGGGATGGTCGCGTCCGAGAGTGGCTTGCATTCCCTTGAGTGTTTCTTCGAGAATCGAGACGGCGTCCTCGAGTCGTCCAGCAGCGAGAAGTGTTCCAGCGAGATTGTTCATGGAGTTGAGGGTGGTTGGATGTTCGAGCCCAAACTTCGTCTTTCGGATCTTGAGGATTTCCTCGAGGATCCGTATCGCCTCATTCCGTCGTCCCGTCTCGTGATAGGCAACTGCAAGGTTGTTCATCGACGTGAGGGTACTGGGGTGGTCGGGACCGAGTCGGGCACGCCTCGCCTGCAACGCCTGTTCAAAAATGGAAATGGCCTCTTCCAGCCTTCCAACAGCTCGATAGGCCCGAGCGAGCGTGTTCATGGCTGCGAGCGTCCGTGGATGTTCGGGGCCGAGGATGGCCTTGCTCAACTTAACCGTATCTTCCGAGAGTGGAACGGCTTGGTTCGGTCGGCCGGCATCCAGATACGCGTGGGCGAGACTGTTCATCGTCATGAGGGTGTTGGGGTGCTCAAGTCCAAGATAGGTCTTCTCGAGTTTTTGCGTCTCTTCAAGGATGTGTATCGCCTCATTCAGTCGCCCGGCTTCTCGATAAGTATCCGCAAGGTTGCGCATGCTGGTCAGCGTCTGCGGGTGGCTAGGGCGAAGTACCGTCCTGCGTAGGCGGAGCGTCTCTTTTAGAAGAGAGATGGCCTTGTCGAGTTGTCCGTTGTCTTTGTAGGCCACGGCGAGATTGTTCATGGTGGACAGTGTGTGAGGGTGGTCGTTGCCGAGTTTGGTCTTCCTCAGCTTGAGCGTCTGTTCCAAAAGGTTGGTGGCTTCATCCAGCCGCCCAGCAACGTAATAGGCGCCGCCGAGGTCGTTCATGCTGGACAAAGTATCGGGGTGGTCATTCCCAAGTGTGGTCTTGCGCAGCTCGAGTATCCGTTCCAGAAGGCCAATCGCTTCGCCCAGTCGCCCAGAAAAACGATAGGCGTTGGCAAGAGTGTTCTGGGCTGCCAGCGTCTCGACACCATCCCGTCCCAACAGTTCGGTACGAATCTGCGCGCAGTGTTCCAAGTGTGGGATTGCTTTCTTGGCTTCCCCAATACCGAGATAGGCGTCACCGATGGCCAGGCGAATGGCCGCTTCAACCAACGGTTCTTCTTGGAAGCGATCACCGATTCGCTCGGCGGCTCGATCGAGTGCTTCGCGCAGCGTCAAGTTCGGGTCGATCTCTTGTTGGTTTCCTGCTTGAGCAAACATGTCGGTTTGGCGAATCACGTCATTTTGCAGGAAATCGTTGACCGCTTGTGCGATCTTTGCTTGACGCTCTGCCTCTTGTCTTGCTTTCTTTTCCGCCGAATTCGCCTGGCGCAGTTTTTCATTGGAGAGGGCCAATTCTGCGTTCTTGGATGCTATACGCTGTCGATGGCTGGCTTGTAAGGACGCGATGGTTCCCAAAGCCAAGACCAAGACGACGGCTGCCGCACAGCTGCTGGCTACGACAGCTGGATGTTTGCGAGCCCAACGGCGCAGCCGGACCAGGAAGGGCTCACGCAGCGCCTGAATCGGTTCGTCGGCCAAGTAACGCTCGATCTCTTCACCCAGTTCCCGAGCCGAACCATAGCGGTCACCGGGGCGCAGCGCCATCGCTTTTCTGCAGATCGCATCGAGCGCCTTGGGCACTCCAGGATCGAGATCGCGCGGCGCCGTGATGCGACCCTGCTGGACGCGCCGGAGAAGCTCGCCCATGTGAAAACCTTCCACGGGAGGTTTACCGGTGAGCAGATAGTGGAGCGTGGCGCCCAAGCTGTAGACATCACTGGCCGGTCCCAAGGCGTCGAGTTTCCCTTCCGCCTGTTCTGGGCTCATGTAAGCTGGAGTACCAATGGTGCTTCCCATCTGGGTCCTTACTGGGCTGCTGCCGCTTCTCGGTTGCAGAAGCGACTCCTCATGCGGCCGCTTCGGTTCCGGCTGGTCCGCCGGCTTGGCCAACCCCCAATCGACGAGTAGTGTCTCACCGTACTTTCCCAACATGATGTTCGCCGGTTTGATATCACGGTGCAGCACACCTCGAACATGAGCGTATTCCAGTGCATGACAGACGTCGATGAATCGACTCAGCAACTTGCGGAACTCAAGCGTGGTGAAGCGATCGTGACCGGGGTTGTCGGCGCGGAACCTGGCGACGGCCTCTCGCAGACTGTCGCCTCGGATGAATCGCATGGCGTAGAACGGACGCCCGTCGGGGTACTGGCCGAGTCCATAGACCGGTACAATGCCGGGATGTTCGAGTCCGCCCGTGATTTCCGCTTCCAGCAAGAACCTGGCGTGGCTTTCGGGATCATCGGCGTAGCGAGCTTGGATCTCCTTGAGTGCCACTTCCCGATTCAGTTCCTCGTCGCGCGCAATATAGACTTCCCCAAGCCCACCCTTGGCGTGCGGGCGGATGATCCGGAAACGGACATTGTGGTTCGAGAGACCGCCGGGATTGGCAACGGCCCCACCGTCGGAACCCTCCTCCAGACCTCCTGCGCCTACTGGTGGCACCCAAGTCGGAACATCGGCGTCCCCCAATGCGACGATTTTCGTTTGGAGCTCTTGGGAGGCCGAACCGAGTGCCGTGAGGCTCGCCTCGGGATCACCCCCGTGCCGCTCAAGGTGCCGCTTGACAAGTGCTCCCAGCAATTGATGATCGTCTGGCGACAAAGCGCCGCAGTCGAGCAGAGTTTCAGCGAGTGCCTGCGACTTGTCTTCAAGCCACACACGAGTCGCCGCTAGCAACTCTTCACGGCTGATAAAGTTGTTTTGTAGGGCCAGAAGTCCGAACAATAGATCGCGCTGGGTGCGGTCGTGAGTTCCCATGGCTCCGATCCCGACAATAAACAGAGTCAGCACCGTATCCGGGCCGGTCGTCCAAACAGCCTTCGAAATCGACTGCCGCGGATACCGTTAGACACCGCAGCGAGTCCGTTCCTTGGCGATCTCCTGGAGCAGCATTTTTTGTGGGTCGGCGAACTTGCGGATGCCTTCCTCCATCAAGACCTGCCACAGTCGGTCCATGTCGACCTTCGCATCGATCTCCTCGATCACCTCGACCGGAGGCATCTGGTCGACCTGCCGTTCGAAGTGCAGACCGGCGGCCGCGACCGCTTCATTCGTGGCCGGCGGGTTCGTCTGAATGTCGGAGCCGGCCAGCGCCACGACATACTTCCACGGCGGATCTTCCGGACGCTTCGTTCCCGTGCTCGCGAAGACGATCTCCTGCCTCAGCGGCGTCGGATGCTCTTTCCAGAAATCGACATTCGATCGCCAAATCCTCTTCGCATTGAGTATTCCCACCTGCCCCTGCGCTGCCGGAGATAAGTCGGGAACGTGTTTGGCCGTGTAGGCATCCAACCGCGAAACGAAAACGCTATAGACGCTCTTGAATGATGACAGATCGCCGAGCCTTTGAGCGCCCTGCCATACGGCATCACGCGCTTGCTCGTACTGACGTTGGGTAAAAATCAAGGTGACGTTGACGGTGACCCCCCGAGCGACCACTTCGGTAAGAGATGCGATGCCAGCTTCGGTTGCCGGAATCTTGATCATCCGGTTGTCATGGCCTTGAGACCAATACGTGGCGAGCTCGATATACCGTTGCACGCGTTCGGCATGCGTGTACCCGGCCTCTGGATCTTCGAGCAGCGGATCGACCTCAAAGCTGACATATCCGTCGTCGCCGCTCGTCTCGCGCCACACGTCGTGAAATGCTTCTTGAGCCTCCGAGACGATCGCGTCGGTAAGCCGCCAGGCGACCACCGCATTGTCAGGCTCTTCCGCCATCAAGGTTCGCAAACGGTCTCCGTACGCTCCCGACTGCACGATCCCAGCAATGATAACGGGATTCGACGTCGCCCCCGTAAATCCCCAATCGCGATGTTGGGGAACAAGAGCAGGATCGACCGAATCGAGCCACAATCGGGTGCCTGTCTCCAACAACGCTGCGAATGGCGATTCCATCGTGTTCACTCCTTGTCGCCCAGTGCCTCCGACTCTCGGTGACCATTTCGGATCCCGAAGCCCGAAACTCCCTCCGGGCCCGGCGTGGCCCTCTCCTCGCCGGGCACTCAATCATGGGAAAAGAACTGCACAGGCTCTATGGTACGTGAAGAACGCGTCTCGAGGGAAGTTGGCCCGAAGATAGACAGCTCGCGGGCGGACTTTGCGGCTTGGCGTCTTTGCGCGAGGCACTTTGTTGCTCGCGAAGGTCCGACTTTCCAGCCTGACGAAAACCGGCACAAAAAAACTCGGCTTCCCCAACCGAGGAAGCCGAGCCTGTATGCGGATCTCTCTCAGCGGCCGTGAGGCGGCTGAGAAAGCTGCGGCCGTTTACCAACGGCGGCCTCCGCCTCGACGATTCTCGCGCGGACGCGCTTCATTGACCGTGACGGCCCGACCGGCAATCTGCTTCAGATTCAGATGCTCGATCGCCTCACGGCCGGCCTGGTCGTCATGCATTTCCACAAAGCCGAAGCCTCGCGAACGACCGGTCTCACGGTCCGTGATGATGTTCACCGACTTCACGTCGCCGAACTGGGCGAAAGCCTGCTCGAGATCGGATTCGGTTGCATCGAAGCTGAGATTGCCAACATAAATGTTCATTCAAGAACTCCTGCAAAAAACAAACGGCGAGTGCATCATTGCCTACGATGGCTGCACTCTTCAAACCAAGTGGGACGGTCCGGCCAGCAGAAACGGCCTGGGCAGATCAAAGCCAGCAACGGCAGCGAGTAAGTCCCAACGACGGATTCCTGAAAAGGAAAGTCCGGCGGTGCCAAAGAGGCACTTGGGAGATTGAATGACAGCACCGCAGCATTCGGCGCTGGAACAATCAGCAGATTCGACTCACAGGGATCCAGAGAAACCTCGAAAGATAGCCCGGCTCAATTGCGAAATCCGACTCGACCGTTACCGTATTTGATTCAACTATGCCTGAGCCATCAACCTTTCGGATCATCCTGATGACTCGAAGGCCCGTCTGTTCGACCTGGCACCCGTTGCGTCAAGCCGTGTGCCTTCGAGTATGCACCAATCATAGGCGATATCGGCATCTTGTCGATGGCAAAAGAGAAAAAAAGTCGAGCTACCACCGCCGAGTCGCGGGTAAATCGTGGCCAGCATGCGACTTCGAGTTGGCAAAGTTATTTTGGATTGGTATGTCTGTGAGTAGTCGAACCCTGGGCTGAAAGCAAGTTGTTCAGATGCAACGCGGGTTATGATAGGACCTATGGGACGAATAAGACCTATACGACATCGCCGCTTCGCGGCGAGAAAGTGATGTCCCAGGGTGTTCCACCAAGGCAAATTCACCATTGCACATTCCACTGCCCGATGCCGTCCTCTAGGTCCCATGTGTCCTATTCCGCCCTATATGTCCCATAGGTCCCATTGAAACCAGTCTTCCATCAGGTCCCATCGAAACCGCCTCTTCACCATGACTCCCCTCTGGCGATTCTCCATCGACGTTGGCGGCACCTTCACCGATTGTCTCGCGCGCGATCCCGCGGGCAGGCTCCACCAACGCAAGGTTCTGAGTTCGGCCGAAACGCCTGGTACACTGGAACGGATTCTCGATGCGACCACGTTCGAGGATCCTCGCCGTCAAGGCGATCCTCGCAGGTTCTGGAACGACTATGCCATCCGACTCCCCGATGGCACGTTGTCCCGCATCGCCTATTTCGACTCGGATCGCGGGCGATTTCAACTCGCCGACGCGATCCTTCTGCCCGCCTGGCAGGGCGCGACGTACCGTCTTGTCTCTTCTGAAGAAGCTCCCATCCTCGCCATCCGTTGGACGCTCGGATTGACACTGGAGGATCGCCTTCCGGAAATGGAAGTGCGTTTGGGGACCACTCGAGGCACCAACAGCTTGTTGACGCGCGACGGAGCTCCCTGTGCTCTGGTGACAACGGCTGGCTTTGCCGACATGTTGGAGATCGGTTACCAGGACCGCCTCGAACTCTTCAACTTAGTCGTGCGCAAGCCACATCCGTTGTACACCGAAGTCGTGGAAATCACCGAGCGGCTGACGGCCGACGGTGACGTGCTTCGGCCGGCGGACCCGGATGAAATTTGCAGCAAACTCCAGCAAATTCGCGATCGCGGTATCGACTCGCTCGCCATCTGCCTCCTTCACGGGTACCGCAACCCCGTTCACGAACGCCTGGTCGCCCAAATCGCAAGCGACCTCGGGTTCACCACGATTCGTGTTTCCCACCAAGTTGCTCCCATGCAGGGCCTGATCGCGCGAGGTGACACGACCGTCGTCGATGCCTTCCTCACTCCGGTACTCAAGGACTACCTCGCCGGCATGCAAGAGACACTCGGTTCGTCCGACTTGAAAATAATGACCTCTTCCGGCGGGCTGGTCGATGCGAGCCACTTTTCGGGAAAAGACAGCATCTTGTCTGGACCTGCTGGCGGTGTCGTCGGATTCGCCCAGGTGGCCGAACAGGCGGGATTCACGCGAGCCATCGGCTTCGACATGGGCGGCACGAGTACCGATGTGGCTCGCTATGACGGCCGTTTCGAATACGAGTTCGAGACGCAGAAAGCGGGTGTCCGCATCGTGACACCGATGCTCGCCATCGAAACCGTGGCCGCCGGAGGAGGCAGCCTTTGTCGGTTCGATGGTGTTCAACTGACGGTCGGGCCGGCAAGTGCCGGCGCCGACCCCGGCCCGGCGTGTTACGGCCGCGGCGGACCGCTTGCGGTGACCGACCTGAATGTGTGGCTCGGCCGCATCCCCCCTTCCCGCTTCCCGTTTCCACTCGACCGTGATGCCATCGCTCGACACCTCCGGAAACAGATCGCCGACATTCGTCGGGAAGGAGGCCCCGAGTTCTCATGCGAAGCGTTGGCCGCTGGCTTCCTCGAAATCGCCAATGCCAACATGGTGCGGGCCATCCGCAGAATCTCGGTGGCTCGCGGGTACGACCCGCGCGACTATGTTCTGGTTGCCTTCGGCGGAGCGGGAGGGCAGCACGCGTGCGCCGTCGCCAGAGCTCTCGGGATCCGGCGGATTTTGAACCATCCGTGGGCGGGCATCCTGAGTGCCTACGGGATCGGCTCGGCAGACATCCGCCGCTTTGCCGAAAAGGCCGTGCTGGAAATCTTTGAGCCGTCCCATTCGGAGCGCTGGAATACGCTCTTTCGCCAACTCGAAGAGACCGCCACACGACAAGTCCTGGCACAAGGGGCTGACCCGGTATCACTCGATCCGCCCATCCGTTCGTTTGCCATGCGGTACGCGGGAACCGAAGCGGCACTGACGATTCTGGAACCGGACGACGGCGACTGGCTTGCCGCGTTCGCCCGCCGGCACCGACAGTATTACGGATTCGATCGACCCCAGCGCGACGTCGAAGTCGTCACGGCGCGCGTCGAAATCGTGGCACGAACACCGCACTTCGAACCAAAGGACCAGCCGGTAGAACGTCGCCCTGCCGAGCCCCTCGAGTTCACTCGCAGCTACTTGGACGGACAGTGGCGAGAAGTGCCGGTGTTCGACGCGAAAGACCTCGAGCCGGGACACCATTTCGAAGGCCCCGCCATCGTCTGCGGGGACGGAGCGACGACGGTCGTTGAGCCCGGCTTCGATGCCGAGGTGTTGGCTCGCGGGGAACTTCTCCTGACCGACCGCATGCCCCAGCGCCGGGAAGACGTCAGCGTCGAAGCCGATCCTGTGTCCCTCGAGGTATTCCATCATCAGTTCGCGTCGATTGCCGAGCAGATGGGGGCGTCGCTGGAACGCACGGCCGTTTCGGTCAATGTCAAGCAGCGGCGCGATTTCAGTTGTGCTGTTTTCACCGCTGACGGAGACCTCGTCGCCAATGCACCACACATCCCGGTGCACTTGGGCGCCATGAGCGAAACGGTCAAGGCGATCCTCCGCGCGTTCCCTTCGATGCACGCAGGGGACGTCTTCGTCACCAACGATCCCTTTCAAGGAGGATCGCATTTGCCTGACGTCACCGTCGTGACCCCTGTCTTTGATCCGGCTTCGGGACAGCGCCTCTTCTTTACCGCCAGTCGCGCGCATCATGCCGAGATCGGCGGAACGGTTCCCGGGAGCATGCCTCCTTTCTCGACGAGTCTGGCGGAAGAAGGCGTCCTCTTGCGGCCTTTCCGGCTGTTCGAGTCCGGAGAGTCACGCGAAGACGTCTTGAGGCGGCAACTCTCCGAGGCTCCCTATCCGTCGCGGGCCGTGGAGGACAACCTGGCCGACGTGGCCGCTCAAGTCGCCGCCAATCATCGGGGAGCCCAATTGCTGCTGGAGATGTGCGACCGGTACGGTGCGAGCGCGACGATAGCCTATATGCGTCACGTCTGCCGTGCAGCCGAAAAGAAGATGCGGCGCGCCCTTCGGAGACTCGAAGACGGTCGGTATTCCTTCCGCGACCACCTCGATGGCGGCGCCGTCATCGCCGTGCAACTGGACATCGCCGGAGACGAGGCGCTCGTCGACTTCACCGGCACTTCGGATGTCCTCCCGAGTAACCTCAATGCCAACCGCGGTATCGTCACGGCGGCGCTTCTTTATGTCCTCCGGTGTCTGATCGACGAAGACCTGCCGCTCAATTCCGGTGTACTCGCGCCGATCCGGTTGATCCTTCCCACTTGTTTGCTCAACCCTCCCGCTCATGACGATCCCGCCGCATGTGCAGCGGTGGCTGGAGGCAATGTCGAGACGTCGTCGCGCGTCGTCGACGTGTTGCTCGGAGCGTTGCGGCTGGCGGCTGCCAGCCAAGGCACCATGAACAACGTGACGTTTGGGGACGGTTCGTTCGGCTACTACGAAACAATCGGAGGCGGAACGGGGGCGACGGCGACCGCCGACGGCCAACACGCCGTTCACAGCCACATGACCAACACGCGTCTGACCGACCCGGAAGTGCTCGAGTTCCGTTATCCCGTCCGGCTGCTCGAGTTCGCCATCCGACGCGGCTCCGGCGGCGCCGGCCGGCACCGAGGCGGCGATGGGATGGTGCGCACGTTCGAGTTTCTCCGCCCGGTGACGCTCTCGCTGCTGACTGAGCGACGAGGTCCTTATCCGCCCTTTGGACTGGAAGGAGGCCAACCGGGCGCCCTCGGCGTGAACCTCTTGTGGCGATCGGGAGCCGAGCGCCCCGAAACGCTGCCGGCGAAGACATTGGTCGACGTCCAGCCCGGCGACCGACTCACGATCCTCACCCCCGGAGGCGGCGGCTGGGGGACGCCCAAGTCGTAAGGCGTGTAGCTTACGGCCGTATGTCTTGTGACAGCTTCAAAACCAATTCATCCCTCTTTGCGTTCTTTGCGTCTCCGCGAGAAGAATACCTGCGTCTCGGCGAGGCCCCTTCTCGCAGAGCTGCGGCGGGGGTATCTCGCGGAGCCGCGGAGAACGCGGAGATCGTGTATAGGGTGAATTTGCTCGATCCCGCCAGCGTGGATCCAATCTCCGGATGTACTGCTTGCCGTCGGAATCGTTCTGATTGTCCCTCACTGTGCCTCAGTCGCTTGGATGCGCAAGGCCACATCGTTGTCGAACCGAGGAGACGTCACGTCTGTCGAACCGCCCTTGTGTTCGAGTTCCACGCGTTTGGCTACCTTTCCCGTGAGCGGATCGATCCACTCGAGCCGATAGTGGCCGGCGGGAAGGTGCAGTGTAACGCGAGCCTCGAGGTTCGAACGAAGGTGCTGCTCCAGTTTTTTGGGCTTGAACGTAAGCGGTACGTGGAAATAGGCGGCATACTGTCGCCCACGCTCGGAGAGGGCGTAGTGAGTCAAACGGGGCTGAACACTTTGGATGAGGTTGGTATCCGGCCGCATGGCAACGAAATCGAAGCTCTCGATGAATCGTTTGAGGATCCCCAGTTGCCGCCGAAGCCGCTCGCTACCCCCACCGGGCGAACGATATTCGCGAAACGAACCGTCGGGGTGTTGTGGTGTGAAGGAATAATCGAGGTTGTTGTAGAGCGCGCCGCCGGCGAGCAGAAAATCCCATCCTTCGGTGCGGTACAGGATGTCGGCCTTGCCTCGAAAGCCGGTTTCGTTTTCGCCGATCACTCGATTCAGGCCGTAGTTCATCGCCACCGTGTCGGGCGGAACGCAGTAGTGGAAGTTGAAGATCGAGACCTCCTTCGGTGGATTCACGATCTTCTTTCGCTTGTTGGCGATGTTAAACGAGATCAAGTGCTTCTTAGGAAGGGTCTTCTCGGTCTCGATGATCTCCTTCATGATTCGCCGTTGCCAGGCGTCCGAGACTCCAGTGATATACGGTTCGTTGCACACTTCGAAATAGACGTTGTCGAACGGCTGAGCCGCCTGCACGATCCTTCGGGTCACCGCGAGTTGAACTTCCAGGAGCTTTGGATGCTTGAGCGATAGCACCTCTTTCCGAGAACAATCCCCGATACCGTTCACATTGTTGGAGATGTGCATCGGCGAGGCTTTCCAGAGGTCGTCTCCATAGAGCGGACAAAAGAGTGTCAGTTCAACGACGATGCCGAGTCGGTCGGCCTCGGCGAGGACGCTGCGAAGTCGCTTGAAGTAGGCCGGATCGAAACGCGTCAGGTCGAAGCGGTTGCCGCCGATCGCGTAACCGGGCTGGTCGCTTCGTTTCCAGGGAGCCAGATAGCGGCCCGGTTTCGGAGCCAAAGGATTATCCGTGATACCGAAGGAATCCGGGAGTTCGCGATACGTGCCCGAAAAAATACGTGTGTGGTTGAGGCCGTGGCGAGCCAACTCGGCAAAGTAGCGCCGGTAGTCGAAATCGAGGTTCAACAAGGAACCGTAGTGTTCGCCCGACGTGACCAGGACAGTCGGTTCGCCGCGCCAGAGAAAGTAGTGCGGGTTCTCCGGATGTAGACGCAGAGGACCGCCGTCGGGATCTCCCACCGTGTCGGGATCGACGCCCCACACGTCGATCAACACCTTCCACATCTTGGGATCGAACCGGCACAACTGCCGGTGATCGAACGGGAAGAAATCGTTGACTCCAAAGAACGCTTCGGTAAGTTCCGCGAAGTACTCATGGTGGTTCGTGGCCGCATACGCGCGGACCAGGCGGCCATTCGATCGCATCACGCGATCGTAGAGCTTTCGTTCCATCGCCTCCTTGTAACAGGCGAGGATCGCTGGATGGTCCCATCCGAGGACTCGGTCGTGGTAGGCATGCGCCAACTCATGTAAGACCCAAACCGGCATCCGCTCGACTTCCTTCTCGAAGATGGGAATGTTCGTGAATTCGATCGACCTGGCCATTTCGACAGGTCGGCGGTGCGCTCGGAGCCAGGCAGGCGAGACATGGTACTCGGCCTTGGGAGGAGCGTCGGGATAGCTGGGAGAAAACCACAGGGGAACTTGTCGGAGCTGTTTGACGGCTTTCGGAGGTACGTGTTGTTCGATGAAGGCGAGTTGCTCATCTAAGAGCCGCACTGCCTCGGCCGTCTTCTCCGGCAGCTCGGTTTCGAGTTTTCGGTGGATCTTCAGTTTCCAGCCGCGCACCATCCGCTCGCGGTACTGATGGACCGGATAGATGGGACCATCAGATTGCTGGCTGGAACGATCTGCTTGCTGGGAAGTGTCCGGCGGCGTGGCCTCCGCTGGGCTCGGCGGATAGAGCGATCCGGCGCTCACGACGATTCCCATGAGGCAAAAGACAAAGGTTCGTGTTCTCATGTTGGTTGTGTTGTTGGAACGCGGGTTATGATAGGACCTATAGGACTTATAGGACCTATAAGACGGAATAGGACCTATAGGACGGCGTCGGGGGATAGAACGTACAGCCGAGGATTCGGTTGGTGGAACGCTCCTGGCCTCACTTGCTCGCCGCGAAGCGGCGAGTGTCCTATAGGTCGTATATGTCCTCTAGGTCTTATCGAAACCAACTCTCCATCAGGCCCCAGGTAGCGATGATCATGTTCGACGACATCGTCAAACGCGCCGCACACTATTGTCGGCGATCTCGCGGGGATTGCAACTCGGCGAACACTTTGAAAGCGTTCATCGCCTGGAGCGTCTGTTGGGAGAACCCGCGGCCGACCCACCAGCCGGCAATCCGGGTGAGTCCTCGAAATCGCAGCTCATGAGAGCACGTCCAACGCGTGCGCTGTTCATCCAAAGCCTCCAGACGCGACCGCACTGTTTGAAGTAGCCCTTCGGTTTCGTAAGTTGCGACGAACTCATGGGGCCCGTCCCGGGCAAGGATCGTTTCGACCAGGATGGTCTTCCGGTCGCCGGTTCCGAACACGAGTCGCGTTTTGGCACCAGGCTTTCCGGGATCGCCGCACAGAAGTTCCCAGCTTTGGAAGGCATCGTGCCATTGGGCGAGGTTGTCGCGATCGTCCAGGAGGGCAGCGACTTCTTCCATCGGCCGCTCGATGACCACCTCGCACGTGTACTGCATCCATCGGGTCTCCTATCGCCTGCCGCTGGTCATGCCCGCCCTCTGTGGGCTACACTGCCATTTTAGGGCCCATGACAAGATATGTCGCCTTTGCCGATGGACAACGCGAAGATCGCCGAGTTGCTCGAGGAAGCCGCAGATCTGCTCGAAGCGCAAGGAGCCAATCCCTACCGCGTGCGCGCCTACCGTAATGCGGCTCGAACGGTGCGAGACCTGAAAGGCAGCATCGCCGACATAGTGCGAGCCGAAGGGGTGGCGGGGTTGGTGCGTTTGCCAGCGATCGGTCGCTCGTTGGCGCACACGATCGAGCATCTCGTGCGGTCGGGCCGGTTTCCCCTCTTGGAACGACTCAAGGGAGAAGACGCTGTCGAACGGGTTTTTGCTACGGTGCCCAACATCGGCCCGGAGCTGGCGCGACGAATTCACGAACAGTTGGGCATCGAGACGTTGGCGGAACTGGAAGCGGCGGCCTACGACGGTCGACTAGCGCAGGTGCCCGGCATGGGAAAGAAACGCCTTCGGGCGGTTCGCGAATCGTTGGCCGGTCGGTTCGGCCGGCGGCGCACCATCGAAGTGACGAGCCAGCGTAGCGACCAGAAGTCGGACGCCGAAGAGGTTTCCGTCGCCGAACTCCTGGATGTCGATCGGGAGTACCGGGAGAAGGCCGAGCGAGGCAAGCTGCCGCGGATTGCTCCGCGTCGCTTCAATCCGACGGGCCAAGCTTGGCTTCCGGTCCTGCATACCGAACGATCTGGACGCCACTACACGGCTCTCTATTCCAACACGGCACGTGCTCACGAACTGGGAACGACCCACGACTGGGTCGTCATCTACCGGGACGACCATGGAGCTCACGACCGCTGGACCGTGATCACCTCACAGTACGGGCCGCTCAAGGGGAAACGGATCGTTCGCGGCCGAGAACAGGAATGCCGGGAGTACTACGCGCAGACCGAAGCCGAGACATTGTGACGACTTAAGAGGGATTCTCGCAGAGCCGCGGCGGGGTATCTCGCAGAGCCGCAGCGGGGTATCTCGCAGAGCCGCAGAGAGCGCGGAGATGATGTGTTGATAGTATGTATTAGAACGCGCCGGCGTTGCTCCAACGTTCGGGGGTGATGCTTGCCGCCGGATGTTTTCTTAACAGCCTACAAAACCTTA